>NZ_JBYVMD010000014.1:0-149522 GCF_058145955.1 Pseudomonas sp. A39 | reverse complement strand
CAGCACTTTGCCTACGACGCAGAGCATCGCCTGATCGAGGTCCGCAGCCAGAAAGACGGGCGAGAAACGGTCGTGAAGATGACCTACGATCCGCTCGGCCGACGTATCGTCAAAACCGAACACGACAGCCACGGCTATCCCTTGGGCGAAACCCGCTTCGGCTGGGAAGGCTTGCGCCTGCTGCAGGAACACCGACACAGCCAGACCAGCCTCTATATCTACGAAGAGGACAGCTATATACCACTGGCCCGGGTGGATGGAACGGGTGCACACCAGAGCGTGCGTTACTACCACAACGACCTGAACGGGCTACCGGAGCAACTGACCGAGGCCGACGGCCACACCGTGTGGCGGGCGCAGTATCAGGTGTGGGGGAACACGGCTGAAGAGGTGCGCGAAGCGTACTTTATCGAAGAGCAGAATTTACGCTTCCAGGGGCAGTATCTGGATCGAGAGACAGGGCTGCACTACAACACGTTTCGGTTTTATGATCCGGATGTGGGGCGGTTTACGACGCCAGATCCGATTGGGTTGGCGGGTGGCGGCAATCTTTACCAATACGCTCCTAACCCGGTGGGTTGGATAGACCCCTGGGGCTGGGCCTGTTCCTCAGCACAACGGCGGCAGAATAAAGCCAATGGTAAAGCCGCTGAAAACCTGGTGCATCAGAAGTTATTAAATAACCCCAAAGTGACGGTGCTCGGTACACAGGTTTACGTCAAAACTCCAGGTGCAGGGAGAGGACGCTACGTAGACATTCTGATAAAAAATAACAAAACAGGGAAAGTCGTCGCAATTGAGGTCAAGTCAGGTGGTGCTATACGGTCTAAAGCCCAGCTTGCAAAAGACAAAATCATCGCCGATGGGAAAGGCATATTTGGTAGTTCTGGAAAAAGTACAAAAGGCGTAACCGTTAGCGAAGCCAGAGTCCCACTATGGAGGTTGCCGTAATGACTGAGACTGTAAAAGATATATTGAATTTACTAACTTCCTTCCTAGCAGAACCCTTTGCGAAACATGGGTACACGCTAAAAAAAGACAGATTTTTTGAGACGAATGGCGAGCGTGGCCGGACTCGTCGCTACACGATAAATCTATCTAAGAATAAGGGATGGTTTTCTCTTCACTTGACACTCCAGATCGTCGACCCAGCGTTGATGACGTGCGTAAATGAGGTGCTTAACAAAGCACTCCGAGACGAACGGTTTGAATATCCGGAAAACTGGTCTCCGTCTGTCATCGAGAAGACCATTAAAATCCGCACGTCTAACTCTATTGTCGCCGAACTGACGGACTGGCGGATACTGAAAAACACCGACGAAACACTTGAAAACTTTAATGAACGCTTTTCAATATGGTTGTGTTCATTTGACAGCCTGGATGAAAAACCTGACTGGAAAGAGCAGTTGCTGGCCAGCATTGAATTGGCCCAGCGTTGGTTTGACGCAGCAGATTCGACAGACTGGATTCGCGCCAACACTGATTATCCATCTCTTTATTTGCTGTATAGCGAAGGTCAAAATCAGCAACTTGAAGACAAATACAAAGCTACGCTGAAATCCTCTGAAGACCCGCATGAGGTGGAACTTTTTTACCTGCATCTATCTTGATAGAAAGGGAGGAAGCTGGAGATTCGCCTCATGTCCCAAGCCATACACAACTCATTGGTCAAAACCGGCATCATCACGCAACAACAAGCCAGGACGGCGAGGCGTTCTGCCGCGTCATTCGCCAAACGAAAAGGTTGTTTCTAAAGGATCACGGGCTATGGGTATCAATCAAATTATTCTCTCAGAGCAAGACCATAACCTTGGACAAATAGGCGGAGGTGCGTGGCTTACAGGCCTTGATCTGTGGCCTAAAGACCCGCAAACCGGTCAGCTTATGCTGCCGGTGATTACGATGACCTCAACGTTCTTGGGCGTTCCATTCATACCCTCCGGGATGGCGCTTACGGTGTTCGTCTCCGTTGAGCCAACTGACAAAACGTACACACGGTCATCTATACGCAAGTTGACTGTCCATCAACAAAGCGAGATGGAGAAACTTCAACTTGGCCATAGCAAAGTTCTGCTTCACGCACTGGCGACTTCCGAACTCACACCCGCTACGTTGGTTGATCCGATTCCACGAACGTACATTGCCCAGCAGCCACTGACTTCCAAACAAATGGAGGAGGAACTGGAAGACTTGGACTGTGGCGCGGGTATCAGCAAGGCTCTCGGGCGCCCCGCGTGGTTGCAAGACCCTTTGTATGAAAGCCCTCGCTACTATTTTTTGGCTCAGCTAATCGACGCTGACATCGCTAAAATAAGTCCTAACCACGAAGGGATATTCGGTGGTGGTATCGGCTATATATTTGCCGATAATCGAGCGAAAAAGATGAAAGAGGGAGATGTGGGTGGCTATTTCCTCGTTCAATTTACTTGAGTACACAGCACATGAAACCATCAACAGCCCTCGGATGCTTCCTGTAGTCGTGTTCACTACGCTAGCAAAAAACGAGCACCGATCAAGGCTCGTTTACCGAAAGGCAAGATCATATTGTGCTCAATCCCAATCTTCAGTTAACGGGGCTGGCCCTAGCTTACGCCTGCGCCTAGCGTCCATCGGCTGGAACGTGATGCGGTTGGCCGGCTCGTCGCCAAGACCACCGACGATGGCCGCACCGACTACCACTACGACGCGGCGGACCAGCTCACGGCTGTCACCTTCACCGATTCGCAGGGCAATGCCCAAGCCCTGGGCTTTGCCTACGACGCCCTCGGCCAACTGCTTTGCGAGTAGAGTTCGGCGGGCAACCTGCAACACCACTACGACGAACTCGGCAACCTGATAGGCAAACTCGACCAACAACCCGCTGCGCAACACCGCCAGTTGCTGCACTACGACGCCACCGGCCGCATCATCGCCAGCCAGGACAACGCTCAAGGCCAGCAGGAAACCTTCGCCTACGACGCCGCCGCCAACTTGCTGGACGGGCCGCCAGCCAGTGCAGGGCTGGTCGTGCATAACAAAGGGTGTTGAGGAATCGATAAGCCCATTACGCCACTCAAATAAGTTCGAAGAGCTTGTTGAACGTTTTCGATCGCAATGCCCTACCGCGTTCCTCGATACACTTTCATGCACCCTGCTGGACTCTATTTATCAAACTACTGTGTCCGGCGCAGACAACTTTCCAGTACAGGCCATGACCGACAATATATTGTTATTGGCCTGGTGCAAGAAGCGTGAAATGGCCCACGAACGCACCGAGTATTACAAGTCCATCCTTCAAGGATGGCCGGAAGGTGTGACGCAACGTGTAGGCGGATCAGCGGGCTGGGAGCGTGAAGTTAAAACGCTGATGGACCCGGAGCATCTTGAGAGCTCCGTTGCACAAGAATTAAAGAAGTTCAAGCTGAGCCAATTGCCGGATCACTCGCTGGTGTGTGATTAACCGGCAAGGCCCTCACAAAAAATGGGCACCCGACCCAGTCGGCGTGCCCATTTTTCCTACCTCCCCGCCCCCTTCGAGACGGTAACGCCATTACGCGTTGACAGTGTCTTTCAGCGATTTGCCTGGCTTGAACGCAACCGTGTTGCTGGCCTTGATTTTCACCGGCTCGCCGGTTTGCGGGTTTTTGCCGGTGCGGGCGCCGCGGTGGCGTTGCAGGAAGGTGCCGAAGCCGACCAGGGTGACGCTGTCCTTGCGGTGCAGGGCGCCGGTGATTTCTTCGAGAACGGCGTTGAGGACGCGGTTGGCCTGTTCTTTGGTGAGATCCGCTTTTTCAGCGATGGCGGCTGCGAGTTCTGGTTTACGCATAAGTGAAGCCTCTTTGACGGTTTTTTGTTGTTATGTCCGTGCTGCTCTCTTCTGGAGCAGCGCCCAAAGCGCCGCAGGCTCTACTCTGCGGCAGACGGGAGTGAGGATGGCATGCCCTCGCACGCTCCGCCAGTCTCGCGGCGACCTTTCTAAGGGGAAAAACGTGCTTATTCCGACAGAACGACCGGTATTTACGCCAGCAATGGCGGAAGTTCTTTATTGAGGGCCAGTTTTTCCATCACCGCAGTGCCGGTCAGTGCATACCCCAGCAGGCGGCCACTGGCGTCGCGGCACAGGGCCTTGATGTCGGCGCCCTCGCCTTCCACGCTCCACACGCCTTCGGTGCGGCGTGGCGGGGGCGAGACCACCAGCGGGCAGACCGGCGTCTTGACGGTCACCGGCATCGGCCCGTAGCTGACCGCCGTGGCGTTGCCGGCCAGGGTCTGGGCCAGGGCGCGGGCGCAGCTCATCAGCGGCATCACGTACAGCAGGTTCAAGCCGTCGACCTCGGCGCAGTCGCCCAGGGCGTAGATGTTGGCGTGGGAGGTCTTGAGGTGGCGGTCCACCATGATCCCCCGGTTGGTCTGCAGGCCTGCAGCAGCGGCCAGGTCGACACGTGGGCGCAGGCCGATGGCGGAGACCACCAGGTCGCAGGCGATCACTTCACCGTCCGACAGATGCGCTTCCAGGCCATCATCGGTGCGCTGTAGCCGATTGAGCACCGGGCCCAGGTGGAAGCGCGCGCCGAGGCCTTCCAGACCGGCCTGTACTGCGGCGGCGGCCGCCGGGTGCAGCAGGGTCGGCATGACCTGCTCGCACGGTGCCACCAGATCGATTTCATAACCGCCAAGAATCAAGTCGTTGGCGAACTCGCAGCCGATCAGGCCGGCACCGAGCAGCAGCACGCGGCGCTTACCGGCAGCGGCGGCACGAAAGCGGGCGTAGTCTTCGAGGTCGTTGATCGGGAAAATCAGTTCAGCCGCATCGCCTTCAACCGGTACCCGCACGGTTTCTGCGCCCCAGGCCAGGATCAGGTCACGGTAAACCACCGCCTCCTCGCCGATCCACAGGCGCTTATGGCCGGGGTCGATGCCGCTGACGCGGGTGTGAGTACGCACTTCGGCCTTGAGTTGCTCGGCCATGGTGCCGGGTTCAGCCATGCTCAGGCCATCGGCTTCCTTGTTCTTGCCAAAGCCGGTGGAGAGCATGGGCTTGGAGTAGGAGCGCCCGTCATCCGCGGTGATCAGCAGCAATGGGGTCTCGCTGTCGAGCTTGCGAAACTCCCGGGCCACGTTGTAACCGGCCAATCCTGTGCCGATGATCACGACAGGTGCGTTCATTCCTTTCTCCTTGTAGTACTTATCTGAAAACCAAAATTAGCCGATTTCGATCATTTCGAAATCCATTTTGCCCACGCCGCAGTCCGGGCACAGCCAGTCTTCCGGGACGTCCTCCCAACGAGTACCAGGCAGAATTCCGTCATCCGGCCAGCCGTCTTTTTCGTCATAGATCAGGCCACAGACTACACATTGCCACTTCTTCATTACTTGCTTCCTCAGGGTCCAGGCATCTTGGCCGACGGTCGATAGACCCGCGTTGCCGTACGGCTCAGGGCGTTTTGTACTGATCGGGGCCGGCAGATGCAAGCACGATCGACGCAAGCAGCCGGTTCAGTCCGGCAAACACCCAGGACGCCATGGTAAGCTCGCCGCCTCTTTTGCTGCCAATACTGACTCACCGTGCCGCACTCAATCGTCCCCCCCGATGCTTGCCAATGGCTGATCCAGAGCCTTCTGACCCCTGCGCCCGCGCCGTTGACCCTCAATTGGCTGTTCAACGAAGACTCGCTGACGCGGCGGCTGACGTGGCTGTCCAACGACGGTTTCAGCGTGACGCCACTGTTCGAAGGCTGGCAGCCGCTGCGCGATGACGAATGTGCTGCCCTGGCGCTGGCGCCGTCCAGCATCGGTTGGGTGCGCGAGGTGTATTTGCGCGGCAATGGCCAACCGTGGGTGTTCGCGCGCAGTGTCGCGGCGCGCAGCGCCTTGCAGGGCGACGGCTTGCATATGGATGAACTGGGCAGCCGCTCGCTGGGCGAGTTGCTGTTCTGCGACCAGGCCTTCACGCGCCAGGCCATCGAGGTGTGCCATTACCCACGGCACTGGTTGCCCACGGCCGATCAGGTCGACGGGCTGTGGGGGCGCCGCTCACGCTTCGATCGCGGGCCGCTGAGCGTGCTGGTCGCGGAGATCTTTTTGCCCAGCTTCTGGCACGCACTGCACGCCCATCCGGAGAACTGCTGATGTACCAACGTCTGCTCAAATCCCTTAACCACCTGAACCCCAGGGCCTGGGATTTCGTTCAGTTGACCCGCATGGACAAGCCCATCGGCATCTACCTGCTGCTGTGGCCGACGCTGTGGGCGCTGTGGATCGCGGGCAAGGGGTCGCCCTCTTTAATCAATATCGTGATTTTTGTGCTGGGCGTGGTGCTGACCCGGGCCGGCGGCTGCGTGATCAATGACTGGGCCGACCGTAAGGTCGACGGCCACGTAAAACGCACCGAACAGCGCCCGCTGGTGAGCGGCAAGATCAGTTCGAAAGAGGCGCTGGTGTTTTTCGCAGTGCTGATGGGCATCAGCTTCCTGCTGGTATTGTTGACCAACGCCACGACTATCCTGCTGTCCCTCGGTGGTCTGGCCCTGGCGGCAAGCTACCCGTTCATGAAGCGCTACACCTATTACCCGCAGGTGGTGTTGGGGGCGGCATTCTCGTGGGGCATGCCGATGGCGTTCACCGCCGAGACCGGTGATTTGCCCGCGACCGCATGGCTGCTATACATCGCCAACCTGCTGTGGACGGTGGGCTACGACACCTATTACGCCATGACCGACCGCGATGACGACTTGAAGATCGGCGTGAAGTCCACGGCCATTCTGTTTGGCGATGCCGATCGCGTGATCATTCTTACCCTGCAAGGCCTGTCGCTGGTGTGCCTGCTATTGGCGGGGGCGCGATTTGAGCTGGGCGGGTGGTTCCACCTGGGGTTGCTGGCGGCGGCGGGCTGTTTTGCCTGGGAATTCTGGTACACCCGGGACAAGGATCGGATGAAGTGCTTCAAGGCGTTTTTGCACAACCACTGGGCCGGGTTGGCGATATTTGTCGGGATTGTGGCGGATTACGCATTTCGCTAGGTGCCGTTATTTGGGGTGACTGGGCTGACGCCATCGGGGGCAAGCCCCCTCCCACATTTGGAATGCATTCAACTGTGGGAGGGGGCTTGCTGGCGAAGGTCTCAGCGGCGCCGCAGGCTCAAGGCTTGATCACATGCCAAGCGCCACCCTTGCCATCACCGGACTTGTCACCGGCCTTTTTATCATCCTTGTAGGTGTAGACCGGCTTGCCGCCATAGGCCCACTGGCTGGTCTGGTCGTCGCGGGTGATAACCGTCCATTTGCCCATCGACTTGTCGGTGGACTCCGCCTTCAACGGCGGCCAGTTGGTCGCGCACTGGTCCTTGCACACTGACTTGCCGTCGGCATCCTTATCGAAGGTATAAAGGGTCATGCCCTTGTGGTCGACCAGCATCCCGTCTTGAGTCATCGCCGGCTCTGCCGCGAACGCCAGGGTCGGCAGCGTCAACGCCGCCGTTACCAGCAGGGCTTTCCAGGAAATTGTGCTGTACGTCATCGGAACCTTCCTTTTGTGGTTGTCAGGATTCGGACCCAAAGCGTAGCCCAGAGAGGCGCAAATTGCCCGAGCGACTAAATTACTGTCACACGACTGCAATAATTCCGTTATCTAATGCGGCGCAAGACAGTTAAATGACAAGAGGATTTTTGAGCATGGTTGGCAGGAGCATTCTGATTGTTGACGACGAAGCGCCCATCCGCGAGATGATCGCCGTTGCGTTGGAAATGGCCGGCTATGACTGCCTGGAGGCGGAGAACTCCCAGCAGGCCCATGCCATTATCGTCGACCGCAAGCCGGACCTGATCCTGCTGGACTGGATGCTGCCCGGCACCTCCGGCATCGAGCTGGCCCGCCGTCTCAAGCGGGACGAGCTGACCGGGGACATCCCGATCATCATGCTCACCGCCAAGGGCGAAGAGGACAACAAGATCCAGGGCCTGGAAGTCGGCGCGGATGACTACATCACCAAGCCGTTTTCCCCACGGGAGCTGGTTGCGCGTCTGAAGGCCGTACTGCGCCGTGCCGGGCCGACCGATGGCGAAGCCCCCATCGAAGTCGGCGGCCTGCTGCTGGACCCGATCAGCCACCGCGTGACCATCGACGGCAAGCCGGCCGAGATGGGCCCGACAGAATACCGCCTGCTGCAATTCTTCATGACACACCAGGAGCGCGCCTATACCCGCGGCCAATTGCTGGACCAGGTGTGGGGCGGCAACGTGTATGTGGAAGAACGCACCGTCGACGTGCATATCCGTCGTCTGCGCAAAGCCTTGGGCGATGCCTACGAGAATCTGGTACAAACCGTGCGCGGCACTGGCTACCGCTTCTCCACCAAAGGCTGAGAGCCTGA
The DNA here is from genome assembly GCF_058145955.1 of Pseudomonas sp. A39. NCBI lineage: Bacteria > Pseudomonadati > Pseudomonadota > Gammaproteobacteria > Pseudomonadales > Pseudomonadaceae > Pseudomonas > Pseudomonas sp. A39. The sequence goes on along the minus strand of NZ_JBYVMD010000014.1, from coordinate 141,175 downwards.
CTTAACCGCTGACAAGGACGCATGTTCAAGTGAATCAAAACTGGCATGGCACCCTGATCCGCCACATGCTTTTGCTGATCACCGGCTGCTTGTTGGTCGGCTTGGTCAGTGGTTACTACGGCTGGAGCCTGGCCGTCGGTATCGCCGTGTACCTGGGCTGGACCCTCAAGCAATTGCTGCGCCTGCATGAATGGCTGCGCCAGCACAAACCCGACGAAGCACCTCCCGACGGCTACGGCCTGTGGGGCGAGGTGTTCGACAGCATCTACCACCTGCAACGCCGCGACCAACGGGTGCGCGGGCGCCTGCAAGCGGTGATCGACCGGGTGCAGGAGTCGACCGCCGCGCTCAAGGACGCGGTGATCATGCTCGACAGCGACGGCAACCTGGAATGGTGGAACCGCGCCGCCGAGACCCTGCTGGGCCTCAAGACGCCCCAGGACAGCGGCCAGCCGGTGACCAACCTGGTGCGCCACCCACGCTTCAAAGAGTACTTCGAACAGGAGAACTACGAAGAGGCCCTGGAAATCCCCTCGCCCACCAATGACCGCGTACGCATCCAGCTGTACCTGACGCGCTACGGAAACAATGAACACCTGATGCTGGTACGCGACGTCACCCGCATTCACCAGCTGGAACAGATGCGCAAGGACTTCGTCGCCAACGTTTCCCACGAGCTGCGTACGCCATTGACGGTGATCTGCGGTTACCTGGAGACGCTGCTGGACAACGTCGACGAGATCAACCCGCGCTGGAGCCGCGCCCTGCAGCAAATGCAGCAGCAAGGCTCACGCATGCAGACACTGCTCAACGACCTGCTGTTGCTGGCCAAGCTGGAGGCCACCGACTACCCGTCGGATAACCACCCGGTGGCGGTGCAGAGCCTGTTGCAGACCATCAAGAACGACGCCCAGGCCCTCTCCGGCCAACGTGGGCAGCAGATCACCCTGGAAGCCGACCCGACCGTCCTGCTCAAAGGCAGCGAAGGTGAGTTGCGCAGCGCGTTTTCCAACCTGGTGTTCAACGCGGTCAAGTACACCCAGGACAAAGGCAATATCCGCATCCGCTGGTGGGCCGATGAACAGGGCGCACACTTGAGCGTGCAAGACTCCGGCATCGGCATCGACGCCAAGCACCTGCCGCGCCTGACCGAGCGGTTCTACCGCGTCGACTCCAGCCGCAACTCCAACACCGGCGGCACCGGGCTTGGCCTGGCGATCGTCAAGCATGTGCTGCTGCGCCACCGTGCACGCTTGGAAATCAGCAGTGTGCTGGGGCATGGCAGTACGTTCACCTGCCATTTTCCTCCGGGGCAGATGACGCGTTCGCGGGTGATCGGAAATGATGAATAACCCGACGTCGATACAAATCTAATGTGGGAGGGGGCCTGCCCCCTCCCACATTGGATTTGTATGGTTTTGAAGTAGGCATTCCAGGCCCCACCCGGCAGTGGGCACTAGGCAAGCGCCCCGTCAGCCGCTACATTGGCCGACTTGCGCCTGTCTTTAAGGCCCTTTCGTCACCTCTTATTGAACACACGGAACCTGCAAAACCCCATCATGGACCCTTCCCCTGGCATCACCCTCGCTACACTCTTCGCCGACTTCGGCATGATTCTTTTTGCACTGGTCCTGGTACTGCTCAACGGTTTCTTCGTTGCGGCGGAATTTGCCATGGTCAAACTGCGCTCCACGCGGGTCGAGGCCATCGCCCATACCAACGGCTGGCGCGGGCAGATCCTGCGCACCGTGCACAGCCAGCTCGACGCTTACCTGTCGGCCTGCCAGCTGGGTATCACCCTCGCCTCCCTGGGCCTGGGCTGGGTCGGTGAGCCGGCGTTTGCGCACATCCTCGAGCCGCTGCTGGGCGCCGCGGGCGTCGAGTCGCCGGAAGTGATCAAGGGCGTGTCGTTCTTCGCCGCGTTCTTCGTGATTTCCTACCTGCACATCGTGGTCGGTGAACTGGCGCCCAAGTCCTGGGCCATTCGCAAGCCCGAACTGCTGTCGCTGTGGACGGCGGTGCCGCTGTACCTGTTCTACTGGGCCATGTACCCGGCGATCTACCTGCTCAACGCCAGCGCCAACGCCATCCTGCGCATCGCCGGCCAAGGCGAGCCTGGCCCGCACCACGAACACCATTACAGCCGCGAAGAACTCAAGCTGATCCTGCACTCCAGCCGGGGCCAGGACCCGAGCGACCAAGGCATGCGCGTACTCGCCTCCGCCGTGGAGATGGGCGAGCTGGAAGTGGTGGACTGGGCCAACTCCCGGGAAGACCTGGTCACCCTGGACTTCAACGCCCCGCTCAAGGAAATCCTCGCGCTGTTCCGTCGCCATAAATTCAGCCGTTACCCGGTGTATGACGCAGTACGCAACGAGTTCGTGGGCCTTTTGCACATCAAGGACCTGCTGCTGGAACTGGCGGCCCTGGACCATATTCCCGAGTCGTTCAACTTGGCCGAGCTGACTCGCCCGCTTGAGCGTGTGTCGCGGCACATGCCGTTGTCGCAATTGCTGGAGCAGTTCCGCAAAGGCGGCGCGCATTTCGCCCTGGTGGAAGAAGCCGACGGCAAGATCATCGGCTACCTCACCATGGAAGACGTGTTGGAAGTCCTGGTGGGCGATATCCAGGACGAACACCGCAAGGCCGAGCGCGGCATCCTGGCCTACCAGCCGGGCAAGCTGCTGGTGCGGGGCGACACCCCGCTGTTCAAGGTCGAACGCCTGCTGGGAGTGGACCTGGACCACATCGAGGCCGAAACCCTGGCCGGCCTGATCTACGACACCCTCAAGCGCGTGCCGGAAGAGGAAGAGGTGCTGGAGGTTGAAGGTTTGCGGATCATCATCAAAAAGATGAAAGGGCCGAAGATCGTATTGGCCAAGGTCCTGCTGCTGGATTGACCGTCAATTGCCCAATGCAAAATTGGGCAATGCACCGACGGGTTGGTTGAACTCGTACGGGATCGACACCAATCCCGCCTCAGTGGCGCGCTGCACCACAAAATGCAGATGCGGCCCGCTGCTGTTGCCGGTATTGCCCGACAACGCCAGCGGGCTTCCTACCGCAACACGCTGCCCAACCCTGACACTGACCGAGCCTTGCTTGAGGTGCAGGTACACGCCCTCGGTACCGTCATCGTGACGTACCCGCACAAAATTCCCTGACGCATCGTTGCCCCGCCCGGCTTGCTCGTTTTCGGTTTTCACCACCATGCCGCTGCGTGCGGCGATGATCGGCGTGCCTTCGGGCATGGCGATGTCCATGGCGTAGCGGCTTTTGGCGTCGGTATGGCTGAAGGTGCCGTTGGGGCCCTGTGTCATGCGGAACGGGCCGCCGCGCCAGGGCAAGGGGTAGCGGTAGGCCTGGGGTACGTAACGGGATTTCGGCCTATCGAGTATCGGCCGTTCGACCTTGCGCTCCTGGATCACGAACGCCTGGGCGCCAGGGGTTTGCCGGTCGCTGAAAAACACCACGCCATTGGCATCGGTGGATTTGTAGAGGGTCATGGCCTGGGTCAAAGTGGCGACCGTTGCCAGCCCGCAACACAGCAATAAGCGCATGAGCATGGCGTAAACCTGCCGATATGACCGGACGGGAGATTAGCAAGCAATCGTTACAGTCTGTAGTGAGCGGGCTTGCCGCGCGCGGGGCAAGCCCGCTCACGACAAATCAGGCACCCGGCACAAAATGCTTCTGCGCCGTACCCCGCGCGATCAGGCGGGAGATGTAATCGAGCTTCTGCGCATCCTGGTCGATAAACCGGAAGGTCAGTTGCAGCCAATCGCTGTCAGGCTTGGGTTCGAAGGCAACGATGGCGTGCAGGTAGCCGTTGAGACGGGCCACTTCGGCGTTATCGCCTTGTTCCAGGTCGAGCACGGCGCTTTCCAGTACCTGAGGCAGGACTTCGCCGCGACGCACCACCAGCAGCGCTTCCTTGATGCTCAGCGCCTTGATCACGCATTGCTGGGTACCGCTGGACAGGCGCAATTGGCCTTGGCCACGCCCTCCTGCCGGCGCCGCCGTCGTCGCCGCTTGCACCGGCGGGCTGTTGAGCAAGCCTTTGTTGAGCGCAGGCGCGGCTGCCGCAACCGGCGCTGCACGTGCCACTTCGGGCTTGCCGCCGGTCAGGGCGCTGAGGGAATCGTTGCCAAAGGCCGAATTCATTTTGGTCGGTGCGCTGGCGACCAGGGCGTCGAGGCGGCCGATCTTGTGCAGGGCCTGCTTGACCTTGTTCAGCAACTGCTCGTTGGTGAACGGTTTGCTGACGTAGCCGGAAACCCCGGCCTGGATGGCCTGGACCACGTTTTCCTTGTCGCCACGGCTGGTCACCATCACGAACGGCATGGCTTTGAGGTGCGGTTGCTCGCGGCACCAGGTCAACAGCTCAAGCCCGGACATCTCCGGCATTTCCCAGTCGCACAGCACCAGGTCGAAGGTCTCGCGCATCAGGATGGCCTGGGCCTTTTTGCCGTTCACCGCGTCTTCAAGCTTGATCCCAGGGAAGTAGTTGCGCAGGCACTTCTTCACCAGGTCGCGGATAAACGAGGCGTCATCCACCACCAATACACTGACTTTACTCATCGACCCTTCATCCTATAAAAACTTCGGCACGCAAAACGCCTGACTGATGGCATTTTGCCAAAAACTCTGCAGTCACGTTCGGACTTTCTTTTACCCGACCTGAAAAAGTCAGGCGCCACAAACGAAAACGCCCGGCCAGAGGCCGGGCGTTAATTTCTCGGGCAACTTACTTATCGTCAGATTCGCCCGGAACATTAGGGATTTGATCAACCGAACCTTCAACTTCAGCCTTCATGCGCTTGAGGCCCATGTGCCGTACGTCGGTGCCGCGCACCAGGTAGATCACCAGTTCCGAGATATTACGCGCGTGGTCGCCGATCCGCTCCAGGGAGCGCAGCACCCAGATGATGCTCAAGACCCGCGAGATAGAGCGCGGGTCTTCCATCATGTAGGTCGCCAGCTCACGCAGGGCGGTCTTGTATTCGCGGTCGATGACCTTGTCGTACTGGGCCACCGACAACGCCAGTTCGGCGTCAAAACGCGCGAACGCATCGAGGGCATCGCGCACCATGTTGCGCACCTGATCGCCGATATGGCGCACTTCCACGTAACCGCGCGGCGCTTCGCCTTCTTCGCACAGCTGAATGGCACGGCGGGCGATCTTGGTGGCTTCGTCGCCGATGCGCTCCAGGTCAATCACCGACTTGGAGATGCTGATGATCAACCGCAGGTCGGACGCCGCCGGCTGGCGACGCGCAAGAATGCGCAGGCATTCTTCGTCGATGTTGCGTTCCATCTGGTTGATCTGGTCGTCGATCTCGCGCACTTGCTGGGCCAGGCCCGAGTCGGCCTCGATCAGCGCAGTCACAGCGTCGTTGACTTGCTTCTCCACCAGCCCGCCCATCGCCAGGAGGTGGCTGCGCACTTCCTCGAGCTCGGCGTTGAACTGCGCGGAGATGTGGTGGGTAAGGCCTTCTTTGCTAATCATGTTGGCGTCCTTGGAGCGTCCGGTAAGGTGCGGAGAACCGCAGCGTCAGTGCAATCAGAACCACAGCTTCCTAGCCGTAGCGACCGGTGATGTAGTCTTCGGTCTGCTTCTTCGCCGGATTGGTGAACAGGGTATCGGTGTCGCCGAATTCCACCAGCTTGCCCATGTACATGAACGCGGTGTAGTCGGAAACCCGCGCCGCCTGTTGCATGTTGTGGGTCACGATGACGATGGTGAACTTGGACTTGAGCTCGTAGATCAGCTCTTCGACTTTCAGCGTCGAGATCGGATCGAGGGCCGAGCAGGGCTCGTCGAGCAACAGCACTTCCGGTTCCACCGCGATGGTACGGGCGATCACCAGACGCTGCTGCTGGCCGCCGGACAGGCCGAGCGCCGATTCGTGCAGGCGGTCCTTGACCTCGTCCCACAGGGCCGCGCCCTTGAGGGCCCACTCCACCGCTTCGTCGAGGATGCGTTTTTTGTTGATGCCCTGGATACGCAGGCCATAGACCACGTTTTCGTAGATGGTCTTGGGGAACGGGTTGGGCTTCTGGAACACCATGCCCACCCGGCGACGCAGCTCAGCCACGTCTTCGCCCTTGCGGTAGATGTTGGTGCCGTAGAGGTTGATGGCACCGTCGACGCGGCAACCGTCCACCAGGTCGTTCATGCGGTTAAAGGTGCGCAGCAGCGTGGACTTGCCGCAGCCCGACGGGCCGATAAAGGCGGTCACGCGCTGCTTGGGGATGTTCATGCTGACGTCGAACAGCGCCTGCTTTTCACCGTAGTACAGGCTCAGGCCCGGCACTTCGATGGCCACGGTTTCCTGCGCCAGGCTCAGGCTCTGCTTGTCGCGACCCAGGGCAGACATGTTGATGCCGTGGGAATGGGTGTCATGTTGCATGGGAGGCTCCCTGTGCTACCAATTTTGTGTGTGGGAGGGGGCAAGCCCCCCTCCCACATTGAAAAGCTTTAGCTGTCTAGCGCTTTGTATTTTTCGCGCAGGTGGTTACGGATCCACACCGCCGACAAGTTGAGCGTGGCGATCACCAGCACCAGCAGCAAGGCAGTGGCGTACACCAGCGGCCGTGCGGCTTCGACGTTGGGGCTCTGGAAGCCGACGTCATAAATATGGAAGCCCAGGTGCATGATCTTCTGGTCCAGGTGCAGGTACGGGTAGTTACCGTCCAGCGGCAGCGACGGCGCCAGTTTCACCACACCCACCAACATCAGCGGCGCCACTTCACCGGCGGCGCGGGCCACGGCGAGGATCATGCCGGTCATCATCGCCGGGCTGGCCATCGGCAGCACGATCTTCCACAGCGTTTCCGCCTTGGTCGCGCCGAGTGCCAGGGAACCTTCACGCACGGTGCGGGGAATCCGCGCCAGGCCTTCTTCGGTGGCCACGATCACCACCGGCACCGCCAGCAGCGCCAGGGTCAGCGAGGCCCACAGCAGGCCCGGGGTACCGAAGGTCGGGGCCGGCAGGGCCTCGGCGAAGAACAGGCGGTCAACCGAGCCACCCAATACATACACGAAGAAACCCAGGCCGAACACGCCGTAGACGATGGCCGGTACGCCGGCCAGGTTGTTCACGGCGATACGGATGATGCGTGTCAGGGTGTTCTGCTTGGCGTATTCACGCAGGTAAACCGCTGCCAGCACGCCGAACGGGGTCACGATCATCGCCATGATCAGGGTCATCATCACGGTGCCAAAGATGGCCGGGAAGATCCCGCCTTCAGTGTTGGCTTCGCGTGGGTCGTCGCTGAGGAATTCCCAGACCTTGCTGACGTAGAAACCAATCTTGGTCATCGTGCTCATGGCGTTAGGCTGGTAGGCGTGCACCACTTTGCCGATGCCGATTTCAATTTCCTTGCCGTTGCCATCGCGAGCGGTCAAAGCGTCACGGTTGAACTGGGCGTGCAGGTCGGCCAGGCGCGCTTCGATGTCCTGGTAACGGGCATTCAATTCGGCGCGGTCAGCGTCCATGTCGGCCTGGGCGGCGGCGTCGAGCTTGCCTTCCAGTTCCAGTTTGCGGCCATGCAGGCGGATACGCTCCAGGCCGGCGTTGATCGCGCCGATGTCGGATTTTTCCAGGGTCTTGAGCTGGGCGGCCAGCTTGTTCACACGGTCGACACGGGCCTGCAGCTCCGGCCACGCGGCCTCACCTTCAGCGATCACCTTGCCGTCCTGCTTCACGTTGACCAGGGTGCCGTAGAAATTGCCCCACTCACGCCGCTCGATGGTCATCAGGTTCGCAGGCGTGGTCTGGTCCTTGAGCCACTCGCCGACGATCCAGGTGAAGTCGTTGCCGTTCAGGTCGCGGTTACCGACCTTGATCAGCTCGCGCGTCATGAACTCCGGGCCTTGGTCCGGCACCGGCAGGCCAGCGCTTTTCAGGCGCTCGCGCGGCACTTCTTCTTTCTGCACCACTTCGCCGATGACGATATGGTTTTCCTGGCCCGGTACGTTGTAGTTGGCCTGGATCAGGTCGGCCGGCCAGAAGTGGCCCAGGCCACGTACCGCAATCACGGCCAGCAAACCAATGGTCATGATGACCGCGATGGACACCGCGCCACCGCTGATCCAGACGCCGGGGGCGCCGCTCTTGAACCATCCATTCAGGGAGTTCTGTTTCACAGACTTCTACCTTTCTTAAAGCGACGAGTATTTCTTGCGCAGACGCTGACGGATCAGCTCGGCGAGGGTGTTCATGATGAAGGTGAACAGCAGCAGCACCAGCGCCGAAAGGAACAGCACACGATAGTGGCTGCCACCGACTTCCGATTCCGGCATTTCCACCGCGACGTTCGCCGCCAGCGTGCGCAGGCCCTCGAACAGGTTCATCTCCATCACCGGGGTATTACCGGTGGCCATCAACACGATCATGGTCTCGCCGACGGCGCGGCCCATGCCGATCATCAGCGCCGAGAAAATCCCCGGGCTGGCGGTGAGGATGACCACGCGGGTCATGGTCTGCCACGGCGTGGCGCCGAGGGCCAGGGAGCCCAGGGTCAGGCCACGCGGCACGCTGAACACGGCGTCTTCGGCGATGGAGTAGATGTTCGGGATCACCGCAAAACCCATGGCCAAACCGACCACCAGAGCATTGCGTTGGTCGTAGGTGATGCCGAGGTCGTGGGAGATCCACATGCGCATGTCGCCGCCGAAGAACCAGGTTTCCAGGTACGGGCTCATGTACAGCGAGAGCCAACCCACGAACAGGATCACCGGGATCAGGATCGCGCTTTCCCAGCCATCCGGCACCCGCAAGCGGATCGACTCAGGCAAACGGCTGAACACAAAGCCGGCCACCAGGATGCCAATCGGCAACAGCATCAGCAGGCTGAAAATGCCCGGTAGATGCCCCTCGACATACGGCGCCAGGAACAGCCCGGCGAAGAAGCCGAGGATGACCGTCGGCATCGCTTCCATCAATTCGATCACCGGCTTGACCTTGCGGCGCAGGCTCGGGGCCATGAAGTAGGCGGTGTAGATCGCGGCGGCAACGGCCAGTGGCGCAGCCAGCAGCATGGCGTAGAACGCGGCCTTCAGGGTGCCGAAGGTCAGCGGGGCCAGGCTCATCTTGGGTTCGAAGTCGGTGTTGGCGGCGGTCGATTGCCAGACGTACTTGGGCTCGTCGTAGTTTTCGTACCAGACCTTGCTCCACAGCGCGCTCCAGGACACTTCCGGGTGCGGGTTGTCGAGCAGCAACGGTTGCAGCTTGCCGCCGGCTTCCACAATCACACGGTTGGCCCGCGGCGACATGCCGTACACGCCCTGGCCGTCGACCACCGGGTCCACCAGCAGGGTGCGGTGGGCGGTGCTGTGGAACACGCCGAACTTGCCGGAAGCGTCGAGGGCGGTGAAGCCTTTGCGGCGCTCTTCGGCGGAGATTTCAATGATGGGCGTAGTGCCCATCTGGAAAGTACGGATCTGTTTGAAGCGCTGCTCGCCATCCGGATCACGGGCCATGAACCACTGGGCCAGGCCGCCTTTGGAGTTACCAATGATCAACGAGATACCGCCCACCAATTGCGTACTGGCGGTGACTTCGGCGTTACCGTCTTCCAGCAGTTTGTAGCGACCGTTGAGGCTCTTGTCGCGCAGGCTGAACACATCGGCGAGGGCGCGGCCGTTGATCACATACAGCCATTGCTGGCGCGGGTCGATAAAGATCGCCTTCACCGGCTCGGTCATTTGCGGCAGTTCGACACGCTTCTGCTCGCTGGTGACTTCGCCGGTCATCATGTTTTCTTCGCGGCTCAGGGTCAGCACGTTCAGGTACGAACCGGCCGAGCCTGCAATCACCAGCGAGGTGTCAGTGGCGTTGAGGGCGACGTGCTCCAGCGGGCGGCCAGCGTCATCCAGCACGATCGGTGTTTCACCGTAGGGGTATTCGATCGCCGGAGAGATGGTTTTCTTGCCGTCCGGGTAGGACACCTTATAGGTATGGCGGAACACCAGGGACTGGCCGTTGGACAAGCCGAGGATCACCAGCGGGCTGCCCGGCTGGTCTTCACCTATGGAGACGACAGTCACGCCAGCCGGGAGCGGCAGGTCGACACGCTTGAGTTCGGCACCGGTCGTCACATCAAAGAACAACGCCTGGCCCTTGTCGGAAACCCGCATGGCGACTTGGTTCTGTTCTTCGAGCGAGATCAATAGCGGCTTGCCGGCGTCCTGCATCCAGGCGGGCGTCAGCGCATCTTCCTTGGTCAGCGAGGCGCCCTGGAACAACGGCGCGACGACATAGGCCAGGAAGAAGAAAATCAGAGTGATGGCGCCGAGGACGGCGAGGCCGCCGACCAGCACATACCAACGGGTGAGGCGATCCTTGAGCGCGCGAATGCGGCGCTTGCGTTGCAGCTCAGGCGTATTGAAGTCAATGCGCTTGGGGGGAGAAGTCGTCGTCATGGTGGAATTGGCCAGATCATTCATGCGCACACCCTAGCGATCCTGTATGACAGAAAGATGACAATGCAGTGACGCAACAAATCCGCCGCGAAGCAGGGCTGGCAGCGGACTAGAAAATTCGGGTGCGGAGCCGGCAGGCCGGCTCCGCAAAGGCAATCAGTTGCCTTCTTTCAGGCCCAGGTCAGCCAGCGCCTTGGCGGCGACTTTGGCTGGCAGTGGGATGTAGCCGTCTTTCACCACAACTTCTTGGCCCTGCTTCGACAGCACAAGCTTCACGAACTCAGCTTCCAGCGGAGCCAGCGGCTTGTTCGGGGCTTTGTTGACGTACACGTAGAGGAAACGCGACAGCGGGTATTTGCCGTTCAGGGCGTTTTCTTCGGTGTCTTCGATGAAGTCAGTGCTGCCTTTCTTGGCAAGGGCCACGGTCTTCACGCTGGCGGTCTTGTAGCCGATGCCCGAGTAACCGATGCCGTTCAGCGAGGAGCTGATCGACTGCACGACCGAAGCCGAGCCTGGTTGTTCGTTCACGTTTGGCTTGTAGTCGCCTTTGCACAGGGCTTCTTCTTTGAAGTAGCCGTAGGTGCCGGATACCGAGTTACGACCGAACAACTGCACCGGCTTGTTGGCCAGGTCGCCGGTCACACCCAGGTCGCCCCAGGTTTTCACGTCGGCTTTAGCGCCGCACAGACGAGTCGAAGAGAAGATCGCGTCGACTTGTTCCATGGTCAGGTGCTGGATCGGGTTGTCCTTGTGCACGAATACCGCCAGGGCATCCACGGCGACCGGGATAGCGGTTGGCTTGTAGCCGTACTTCTGCTCGAAGGCCGCCAGTTCGGTGTCCTTCATCTTGCGGCTCATCGGGCCCAGGTTGGAGGTGCCTTCAGTCAGCGCAGGTGGCGCGGTAGCGGAGCCGGCAGCTTGAATCTGAATGTTGACGTTCGGGTATTCCTTTTTGTAACCCTCGGCCCACAGGGTCATCAGGTTAGCCAAGGTATCGGAACCGACGCTGGACAAGTTGCCCGACACACCAGTGGTCTTAACGTAAGCCGGGATTGCCGGATCAACACCAGCGGCCACCGCGTTGGCGGTCGCAACGCCAGCAGCGACAAAAGTCATTGCCGCCATCAAACGTTTCAGTTTCATGCCTTGCTCCTAGCAGATAGGGATAGTTGGATCGGGGCCAAGTATCGGGAGGCCGTGTGAACACTCTATGTCCGCAATGTGACAATTAGATGAAAGGCCACTACTGAGAAGCGCAGGCTTATGAGGCGCAAAATATTGAATGAACACCGTCACTGTGGCGAGGGAGCTTGCTCCCGCTGGACTGCGTAGCAGTCCCATTCTTTTGAACAAAGACCAGGGCCGCTTCGCGACCCAGCGGGAGCAAGCTCCCTCGCCACAGGGGATCGGGTTGGTGTCAGCGTCCGCGCTTCCACAGATACCCGCCCACTGCCATCCCCATCACACACAGGGCAGCTACGTAGTAGGCCGGGCCCATCGGGCTTTCCTTCATCAGCAGCGACACCGCCAACGGCGTCAGGCCGCCGAACACGGCGTAGGCCACGTTGTAGGAGAACGACAAGCCACTGAAACGCACTACCGGCGGGAAGGCCTTGACCATTACATACGGCACCACACCGATGGTGCCCACGAACAAGCCGGTCAAGGTGTACAGCGGGAACAACCAGTCAGGATGCGCAAAGAGGCTGTGGTAAAGCGTCCAGGAAGTCGCGAGCAACAGCGCGCAACCGGCCACCAGCACGCGGCCAGCACCGAAGCGGTCGGCCAATGCGCCGGAGGCGATGCAGCCCAGGCTCAAGGTGACGATGGCCAGGCTGTTGGCCTGCAGCGCAACGGTCGGGCTGAAGTGATAAACCGTCTGCAGCACGGTCGGGGTCATCAGGATGACCACGACGACGCCGGCCGACAGCAGCCAGGTCAGCAGCATCGACAACACGATGGCGCCGCGGTGATCACGCAGCACGGCGCGCAATGGCAGCTCGGCGGCCAGGGTCTTGCGCTGCTGCATCTCGGCGAAGATCGGGGTTTCATGCAGCCAGCGGCGCAGGTACACCGACAGCAGGCCGAACACACCACCCAGCAGGAACGGGATACGCCAGGCGTAATCCGAGACCTGCTCCGGGCTATAAAGCGTGTTGATCGCAGTGGCCACCAGCGATCCCAGCAGGATCCCGGCGGTCAGGCCGCTGGTCAGCGTGCCGCAGGCGTAGCCGATGTGGCGTGGCGGTACGTGCTCTGAAACAAACACCCAGGCGCCCGGGACTTCACCACCGATGGCCGCGCCCTGGATGATGCGCATCAGCAGCAACAGGACTGGCGCCCACAGGCCGATCTGCGCGTAGGTTGGCAGCAGGCCCATGATCAGGGTCGGCACGGCCATCATGAAGATGCTCAGGGTGAACATCTTCTTGCGGCCCAGCAGGTCACCGAAGTGCGCCATGATGATGCCGCCCAGCGGGCGTGCCAGGTAACCGGCGGCGAAGATGCCAAAGGTCTGCATCATGCGCAGCCATTCGGGCATGTCGACGGGGAAGAAGAGTTTTCCGACCACGGTGGCGAAAAACACGAAAATGATGAAATCATAAAACTCCAGCGCCCCGCCCAAGGCAGACAGCGACAGGGTTTTGTAGTCGTTGCGGGTCAGCGGGCGCGACGGTTGCGCACTGCTTGCGGGCACGGAGGACATGGCAAGGCTTCTCTTATAGTAGTCAGCTTGATAAGGACGGCACGCCCGGGACTTGCGGCGGTCTGGCAAGATAGCAAATCGCTTGTAAAAGCACAGCGCCAGGAGAACAGTTGCGCGCAAAAGCCGCGATACAGCGCCTATTTACCGACCAAATGAGCGCCGGGAGGTCGTCGTGGCGCCAGGGTCTCGATATACTCGGCCCTTGCAAGCGCAAGACCCGCAGTCTTGAGGGGCTGCTGTGCCAAAACGTCGTTGGGTGCCGTCCAGCCGATTTGGCAGAGTTTCCCTTTAGTACGCCTTACGAGAAACGCATCACGCGGTGTATGTTGGTGCTGAAACGTTTTTTTCGAAGACGGCTATCCACTTGAAATACCCATGAAGCGTCACGGGTCAGAGGCCCCTCGGCATGATCGAACTCGAACAAGAAGATCCTATCCCGCAAGGCGACCTCGCCCTGCAAATCACCGCACTGCCGCGTGAAACCAACGGTTTCGGCGATATCTTCGGCGGCTGGCTGGTCGCCCAGATGGACTTGGCCGGCACCGCCATGGCCAGCAAGGTGGCAGGTGGTCGCGTGGCCACCGTGGCTATTGATCGAATGGCGTTCCTGGTACCGGTCGCGGTCGGTGCGCAGCTGTCCTTCTATACCCAGGCCCTGGAAATCGGCCGCAGCTCGATCCAGATGATGGTCGAAGTGTGGAGCGACGACCCGCTGTCCAGCGAATGGCGCAAGGTGACAGAGGCGGTGTTTGTATTCGTCGCTATCGATGGCAGCGGCCGCACGCGTTCCGTGCCTTCACGCGCGCGTTAAACCTCGCGGGTTTTTGACGGTCAATTGCCCCATTGCCTGCCATTAAGAGTGTCTGTTATGCCTACGCCCCACGTTGAGACCGTAAAGATCGACGAACTGGACTGCTGGCGCATCCGCCACAACGGCGCCGAGCTGATGATTGCCCAGCAGGGCGCACATATATTCAGTTACGGGCGCGAGGGCGAGCAGCCGCTGATTTGGCCGAACCCTGAGGCAATGTTCAAGAAAGGCAAAGGCATTCGTACCGGCGTACCGGTGTGCTGGCCGTGGTTTGGCGTGTTTGACCGTAACCCGCAGAGCGTTAAGGCCATGCGCCAGAGCGATCAGCCGGCCGGTGCTCACGGCTTTGTGCGTACAGCACTGTGGGAATTAGCCGACACCACACTCGAAGGCGAAGCGCTGCGGGTGGACCTGCAACTACCGGTTCCCGCAGGCGGCTTCCCCGGCTGGCCTCATCAGGTCGACCTGACCCTGAGCCTGCTGCTGGACGACCAACTGCATATCCGTCTGACCAGCCATAACCGTGGTACCGAGACAGTGACACTCAGCCAGGCGCTGCACACTTACTTCGCCGTCAGCGACGTACGTAACGTGCAGGTCGAAGGGCTGGACGGTGGGGCCTATATCGACACCGCCGACGGTTGGACCGAGAAGACGCAATCCGGTCTGCTGCACTTCACCGCCGAAACCGACCGCATCTACCTCGACACGCCGTCCCAGCTGAATATTGTCGATAAAGACTGGCAGCGCCGCATTCAGCTCACTGCCGAGGGCTCGAAATCGACCGTGATCTGGAACCCCTGGACCGAACGCGCCAAGGCGTTCGACGACATGGCCGACGATGGCTGGCAGGGCATGCTGTGCATCGAGACGGCGAATGTGCTGGATGATGTGGTGAGCCTGGCCCCAGGTGAAAGCCACACCTTGGGCGTGAGCATCACCGCTGTCGCCCTGTAGGAACGCCGATCAAAATGTGGGAGGGGGCTTGCCCCCGATCGCTGTCTATCAGTAGCAAATGTGCTGACTGATCCACTGCTATCGGGGGCAAGCCCCCTCCCACATTGGTTATATGTTGCCCTTTAAAGATCGGATTCCTTTACCACCCGCACTTTCCCCGCATCCAGCGCATACGCCGCATCCGCCAGGTCGTTATTCACCTTCTCCACCTTCAACGTGCCCGTGACCCACAGCGGCGTGTAGATGTCGTCCAGCTTCAACCCCTTGGGATAGCGCACCAGCACCAACTGGTTAGGTGGCGGAGGCGGCACGTGGATGCAGGCGCCTGGGTACGGCACCAGGAAAAACAGGGTGCTGCGACCCTTGGCGTCGGTCTCCAACGGTACTGGATAGCCGCCAATTCGGATGTTCTTGCCATTCATGGCGGCCACGGTCTTGGTGGAGTACATCACCGCCGGCAAGCCTTTGCTCTGCTTCAGGCCACCTTTGTCGGTGAACGTGCCTTGGGCTTCGGGGGAGTTGTGGTCGATCTCGGGCATGGCTTCGAGGGCTTTTTGATCTGACAGCGGCATCAGGTCAAGCCAATCGGTTTCCGGCAGTTCGCCGGCGTGGGCCAGGCCAGAGCCTAGTAATAGGAGCGTAAACAGAAGACGGCGCATGGAGAGGCTCGACAAGGTTAACAGTGTCGGCATTCTAGCCCCCTGCGCCTGCGCAGCGCAGAGGGCCGTGACGCTAAATCATTTTTTTCGCAGCAGGCCGTAGATCACCAGCAGCACGATGGCGCCGATCAGCGCACCGAGGAAACCTGCGCCTTGACCTGCCTGGTAGATGCCCAGGGCCTGCCCACCGTAGGTGGCGACCAGGGAACCTGCGATACCCAGCAGGATGGTCATGATCCAGCCCATGCTGTCGTCGCCTGGCTTCAGGAAACGCGCCAGCAGGCCGACGATCAAGCCGATAAAGATGGTTCCGATGATACCCATGGCATTTCCCTCTGATTGAATTGAGCTATGCCAAAGCCTAGTCAGGCTTTGGCATCCTGCAATCAGAGGATGGCGGTCACCGAATGGTTCCCGCCGAGTCCAGGCTTATTGCTCGGCGATCAGCGCCTCGACCTTGAGGATCTGCGCTTGCAGGGTCGCGCGGTCCTTGCAACGCAGGTTGGCGTGGCCGACCTTGCGCCCGGCCTTGAAGGCCTTGCCGTAGTGATGCAGATGGCAGTCGTCGATGGCGATGACTTTTTCCACTGGCGGTACCACACCGATGAAATTGAGCATGGCGCTCTCGCCGACCTTGGCCGTGGAGCCCAATGGCAAGCCCGCCACCGCCCGCAGGTGGTTTTCGAACTGGCTGCACTCGGCGCCTTCGGTGGTCCAATGCCCGGAGTTGTGCACGCGCGGGGCGATTTCGTTGGCCTTGAGGCCACCGTCGACTTCAAAGAACTCGAACGCCATCACGCCGACGTAATCCAGTTGCTTGAGCACACGGCTGGAATAGTCTTCGGCCAAGGCCTGCAGCGGGTGGTCGGTGCTGGCCACGGACAGCTTGAGGATGCCGCTGTCGTGGGTGTTGTGCACCAACGGGTAGAAGCGGGTTTCGCCATCACGGGCACGCACGGCGATCAGCGAGACTTCGCCGGTGAACGGCACGAAGCCTTCCAACAGGCAGGCGACGCTGCCCAGCTCGGCGAAGGTGCCGACCACATCGGCAGCCGTGCGCAGGACTTTCTGGCCCTTGCCGTCATAACCCAAGGTGCGGGTTTTCAGCACGGCCGGCAGGCCGATGCTGGCGACTGCAGCATCCAGGTCTGCCTGGGACTGGATATCGGCGAAGGCCGGGGTCGGGATGCCCAGGTCCTTGAACATGCTCTTTTCGAACCAGCGGTCGCGGGCGATGCGCAAGGCTTCGGCGCTTGGGTACACCGGTACGAACTGCGACAAGAACGCAACGGTTTCGGCCGGGACGCTTTCGAACTCGAAGGTGACCAGGTCGACTTCGTCGGCCAGTTGGCGCAGGTGGTCCGGGTCACTGTAGTCAGCGCGCAGATGCTCACCCAGCGCGGCCGCGCAGGCGTCCGGCGCCGGGTCCAGGAAAGCGAAGTTCATTCCCAGCGGGGTTCCGGCCAGGGCCAGCATGCGACCCAGTTGGCCGCCACCGATTACACCGATTTTCATCGTCAACAACCTCAGGCGATACGTGGGTCTGGATTGTCCAGCACGCTGTCTGTCTGTTCAGCACGGAATTTTTTCAGCACCGCGTGGAACTGCGGGTGCTTGGCGCCCAGGATGCTGGCGGACAGCAAGGCTGCGTTAATCGCACCGGCCTTGCCGATCGCCAGGGTCGCCACCGGAATGCCCGCAGGCATCTGCACGATGGACAACAGCGAGTCCACGCCCGAGAGCATCGCCGACTGCACCGGCACGCCGAGCACCGGGAGGTGGGTCTTGGCCGCACACATGCCTGGCAGGTGCGCTGCACCACCGGCACCGGCGATGATCACCTCGATGCCACGGGATTCTGCTTCATCGGCATACTGGAACAGCAAATCCGGAGTGCGGTGGGCGGAGACCACTTTCACTTCGTAGGGAATGCCGAGTTTTTCCAGCATATCGGCGGTGTGGCTAAGGGTGGACCAATCGGACTTGGAGCCCATGATCACGCCAACCAATGCACTCATCGTCGTGCCTCTTCTCTCTGGGCGCCCACAGGCGCGTCAAAAAACAACAAGCCACGCGGGAAATCCGGCGTGGCTTGGTGTACGAATTAAGGCCGGTTGGACCGGCCGAAGGCCGCGCAGTATACCGTAATAATGCAGATAAACAGCCCCTGGAATGACCATCTGTCCAGTGGCGCAAAGCGGCGGTTTTATTGACTTAAGAGTCAGCCAAATCACCACAAAACCCTGTGGGAGGGGGCTTGCTCCCGATGACGGTGTGTCAGGCACTTATCTGTCACTGATACACCGCTATCGGGGGCAAGCCCCCTCCCACATTTGCCCGGTGTCAGGTTCAAGTATTCTGCGCCGCGCCACCTTCCAGTTTTCGCCACAACAACCGCACATTCGCCTTGCGCACCAACGCGCAGCGATACAAGCGGATCTCCAATGGCACATGCCATTGCGGACCGCCGCAGACAACCAGTTCTCCGCGAGCGAGTTCGGCGCGCACGCTCAACTGTGGCACCCAGGCAATGCCCAGGCCTTCCAACGCCATGCTCTTGAGGCTATCGGCCATGGCAGTTTCGTAAACCGTCGTAAAACGCAGGGCGCGTTGGCGCAACAGTAAATGCACCGAGCGGCCGAGGAACGCGCCAGCGCTGTACGCCAGCAGCGGCACACTGCCCTCGCCTTCCAGGTCAAACAACGGTTTACCGTCGGCATCAGCGGCGCACACCGGGAGCATCTCGGTGTTGCCCAGGTGCAGGGACGGGAAGATTTCGGCGTCCATCTGCATGGCGGCGTCCGGGTCGTAGAACGCCAGCATCAGGTCACACCCCCCTTCGCGCAGGGCGTGCACGGCGTCACCGACGTTGGTGGCGACCAAGCGGGTGGCAATGTTCAGGCCTTCGTTGCGCAGCTGTGCGATCCAGCGGGGGAAGAAGCCCAGCGCCAACGAGTGAGCCGCCGCCACTTGCATGACTTCGCCCTGCCCGCCTTCCAAGTGGTGCAAATGGCGCAGCACTTCACCGAGTTGTTCCACCACGGTGCGCGCCGTGACTAAAAACAACTGCCCCGCCGCCGTCAGCTCTACCGGCGTACGCGAGCGGTTGACCAGGGTCAGGCCCAACGCGGCTTCCAGGCTGCGGATACGTCGACTGAACGCCGGCTGGGTGACGAAGCGTCGCTCGGCGGCCTGGGAAAAGCTGCGGGTCGCTGCCAGGGCACTGAAGTCTTCCAGCCATTTGCTCTCAAGGTTCATCACGTCCTCCCACGGGTACGCACCATTTTGGCACACACGCCCGCCATCATAGCTGGGTCACACTCACATTATGCCGTTTGTGCATAGGCCAGTGTTTAACAGCATTGGCCCAAAAACTTCCACAAGCCTAGCATTCGCAGCGTTCCGGCCAGTTCCGGGTCCATATCGAGATGATTTCCGTCATGTCCTCCGCTGCATCATTCCGCACAGAAAAAGACCTGCTTGGCGTACTCGAAGTACCTGCCCAAGCGTATTACGGCATCCAGACCCTGCGAGCGGTGAATAACTTCCGCCTCTCGGGCGTTCCGATTTCGCATTACCCGAAATTGGTGGTCGGCCTGGCAATGGTCAAGCAAGCGGCGGCAGATGCCAACCGCGAGCTCGGTCAGCTCAGCGAAGCCAAGCACGCTGCCATCAGCGAAGCCTGTGCCCGCTTGATCCGCGGCGACTTCCACGAAGAGTTCGTGGTGGACATGATTCAAGGCGGCGCCGGCACTTCAACCAACATGAATGCCAACGAAGTCATCGCCAACATCGCGTTGGAGGCCATGGGCCACAACAAGGGCGAGTACCAGTACCTGCACCCCAACAACGACGTGAACATGGCGCAGTCGACCAACGACGCCTACCCGACCGCGATCCGCTTGGGTCTGCTGCTGGGCCATGACGCGCTGCTGGCCAGCCTCGACAGCCTGATCCAGGCATTCGCCGCCAAGGGCGTCGAGTTCAGCCACGTGCTGAAAATGGGCCGCACCCAATTGCAAGACGCCGTGCCGATGACCCTCGGCCAGGAATTCCGCGCCTTCGCCACCACCCTCGGTGAAGACCTGGCGCGCTTGAAAACCCTGGCGCCAGAGCTGCTGACCGAAGTGAACCTGGGCGGCACCGCCATCGGTACCGGCATCAACGCCGACCCGCGTTATCAAGCCCTGGCGGTACAACGCCTGGCGGTGATCAGCGGCCAGCCGGTTGTGCCTGCCGCCGACCTGATCGAAGCCACCTCCGACATGGGCGCCTTCGTGCTGTTCTCCGGCATGCTCAAGCGCACCGCAGTGAAGCTGTCGAAGATCTGCAACGACCTGCGCCTGCTGTCCAGCGGCCCACGCACCGGCATCAACGAGATCAACTTGCCGGCGCGCCAGCCAGGCAGCTCGATCATGCCCGGCAAGGTCAACCCGGTAATCCCGGAAGCGGTTAACCAAGTCGCGTTCCAAGTGATCGGTAACGACCTGGCCCTGACCATGGCAGCCGAAGGCGGCCAACTGCAGCTGAACGTGATGGAGCCGCTGATCGCCTTCAAGATCTTCGACTCGATCCGTCTGCTGCAACGCGCCATGGACATGCTGCGCGAACACTGCATCGTCGGCATCACCGCCAACGAAGCGCGCTGCCGCGAACTGGTGGAGCACTCCATCGGCCTGGTCACCGCGCTGAACCCGTACATCGGCTATGAAAACGCCACCCGCATCGCCCGCATCGCCCTCGAAAGCGGCCGCGGCGTGCTGGAACTGGTGCGCGAAGAAGGCTTGCTCGACGACGCCATGCTCGACGACATCCTGCGCCCCGAAAACATGATCGCTCCACGCTTGGTCCCGTTGAAGGCCTAAGCGTCTGTTGCACTGCTCACCAGGCTGAGGGACTAGACACCTCTCACCTTTTGAGGGCCTGAAGGCTCGTTCTTCAGGCCCTTTTTTTTGCCCCAAGGTTGTGAAATGACGCCCATAAAAACTCCAATATCGCCCTGCAAATCCACCGCCCCCTCAGTCGCATGGCTGAAACCTTTAATCAGCCCGAGCAGACGGATCTCGTTCGCCTAGGTATAGTGCCGCCCCTCTTCGCGTGTGCGGCCGTCGGTAACGAGGCCCAGGTACAACGCGAAACCGCATGAATAACAACCCGCAAAAGGATTGGGGTCGAACTGTCGCGCACTGCCTGGTGCGATGCGATGGCGTCGAACCGTCCTGCGTTTGCCATTAGAAAAATCAGCGAGGAACACTCCATGCTCGAAGTCATCAACGACTTCCTCTCAGGGAAAGTACTGATCGTGCTCATTGTCGGGCTCGGCGGTTATTTCACGATTCGCTCGCGTTTCGTACAGTTGCGCCACTTTTTCCACATGTTCTCAGTGTTCAAAGACAGCCTGAAGAGCAGCTCCGGCCAGCTCAGTTCGTTCCAGGCGCTGATGCTCAGCCTGGCCGGCCGCGTCGGTGCCGGTAACATCGCCGGTGTCGGCATTGCCGTGACATTGGGTGGCCCAGGTGCCGTGTTCTGGATGTGGGTCACCGCGCTGGTGGGCATGTCTTCGAGCTTTATCGAGTGCTCCCTCGGCCAGCTGTACAAACGCACTGACGCCGAAGGCACCTACCGTGGCGGCCCCGCGTATTACATCCAGCACGGCCTGCACAAGCGCTGGCTGGGTATGGTCATGGCGTTCCTGCTGCTGGTGACCTTCGGCTTTGCCTTCAACGGCCTGCAAGCCCATGCCGTGACGCACTCGCTGAACAACGCTTTCGGCCTGGACACCACCTACACCGGCCTGGCCCTCGCAGTATTGCTGGGCTTGGTGTTCATCGGCGGGATCAAGCGCATCGCTTCGATCGCCGACCTGCTGGTGCCGGTCAAGACCCTGGTCTACATCGCCGTGACCCTGTACGTGATCGTGCTGCAGTTCGACCACGTACCCGCCATGCTCGCAACCATCGTCAAGAGCGCGTTCGGCCTCGACCAGGCCTTCGGCGGCCTGGTGGGCAGCGCGATCATCATGGGTGTTAAGCGCGGCGTGTTCGCCAACGAAGCCGGTTTGGGCAGTGCGCCTAACGTGGCGGCGGTGGCGTCGGTAGAACACCCGATCGCCCAAGGCGTGGTGCAAGCGTTCAGCGTGTTCCTCGACACGTTCGTGATCTGTACCTGCACCGCCTTGCTGATCCTGCTCTCCGGTTTCTACACCCCAGGCTTCGAAGGCGACGGCATTGCCCTGACCCAGAACTCCCTGGCGGCAGTGGTCGGTGATTGGGGCCGCATGTTCATCTCGGTGGCCCTGGCGTTGTTCGTGTTCACCTCGATCATGTACAACTACTACCTCGGTGAGAGCAACCTGCGCTTCCTGGTGGGTAACAACCGCAAAGTGTTGATGGGCTATCGCGCACTGGTGCTGGTGCTGATTTTCTGGGGTTCCATCGAAAACCTGGGCACCGTGTTCGCCTTCGCCGACATCACCATGACGATGCTGGCGTTCGTTAACCTGTTCGCCCTGGCGTTCCTGTTCAAGATCGCCATGCGCATCCTGAACGACTACGACAACCAGCGCGCCGCCGGCATCAAGACCCCGGTGTTCGACTCCAGCCAGTTCCCAGACCTGGACCTGGACCGCAAGGCCTGGCCGGCCAATCCGGCAAAACCGGACGTTGCCGTCTCGGCTGAACTGAACGCTCAAGCGCAACGCTGAGCGTAGATAGATGACACGCCGCCTGGCCTTGGGCATGCTCTGGGCCCGGCGGCGTTTTTCGTTCAGGAGAGTGTTCAGATGACCCAACCAGCCCAAAACGTCATGGTGCTCTACACCGGCGGCACCATCGGCATGCAGGCCAGCGCCAACGGCCTGGCACCCGCATCCGGTTTCGAAGCGCGCATGCGCGAGCAACTGGCCCATCAGCCAGTGCCTGCGTGGCGATTCCGCGAAATGGCCCCGCTGATCGACAGCGCCAACATGACCCCGGCCTACTGGCAACAATTGCGCATCGCGGTCGTCGAGGCCGTGGAAGGCGGCTGCGACGCAGTACTGATCCTGCACGGCACCGACACCTTGGCCTACAGCGCGGCAGCCATGAGCTTTCAATTGCTGGGCTTGCCGGCGCCGGTGGTGTTCACCGGTTCCATGCTGCCCGCCGGCGTGCCCGACAGCGACGCCTGGGAAAACGTCAGCGGTGCCCTGGCAGCATTGGGCCAAGGCCTGGCGCCCGGTGTGCAGTTGTACTTCCATGGCGCACTGATGGCGCCGACCCGTTGCGCGAAGATCCGCAGCTTTGGTCGCCATCCGTTTGCAGCCTTGCAGCGCAACGGCGGCGTGGCCAAGGCCGAGGCCATTCCTGCAGCGCTGGATTATCGCCAAGCCAAAGCCCTGGCCAACGTCGGCGTGCTGCCGTTGGTGCCGGGCATCGGCGCCGGGCAACTGGATGCGCTGATCGACAGCGGCCTCCAGGCGCTGGTCCTCGAATGCTTCGGCAGCGGCACCGGGCCAAGCGATAACCCGGCGTTCCTGGCCAGCCTCCAGCGTGCCCACGACCAAGGTGTGGTGGTGGTCGCGATCACCCAATGCCATGAAGGCGGCGTGGAGCTGGACGTGTACGAAGCCGGCAGCCGGTTACGCGGCGTCGGCGTACTGTCCGGTGGCGGCATGACCCGCGAAGCGGTGTTCGGCAAGCTGCAGGCCCTGCTCGGTGCGAGTCTTGCAACGCCTGAGGTCCGCCGCCTGGTGGAACTGGACCTGTGCGGCGAACTGAGCTGACCGGCATATAACTTGCTCCCCTTCCAGCCATCTCCTGGCTGGAAGCCCCCCATGCTGCACTCCCACCTCACGACCCTCAACGCGGTCTCGCTGGTGCTCAGTACCTTCAAGGCCGAAGGCTGGCCCGCCGAGACGCTGCTGGCCGGCAGCGGTATCTGCGCGGCGGACTTGAGCCGCGCCGACACGCGCATCGCCACGCATCAGGAGATGCAGGTGTGCGCCAATGCCGTGGCCCTGCAGCGCGATATCGGCCTGATCGTGGGGCGCCGCATGCATGTATCTTCCTACGGCATGCTCGGCTATGCCCTGCTCACGAGTGCCACTTTCGGTGACGCTTTGCGCCTGGCCCTGCGTTATCCGGCGCTGTTGGGAACACTGTTCGAGCTGAGCCTGGAGGAGGACGGCGGACGTATCTGGTTCACCGCGGGCGATTATCGCGATAACCCGGCCCTGACCGCCTTCAATGTCGAGCTGTGCCTCGGGTCGCTGAAGGTCATTTGCGACGACCTGCTCGGCCATCCACTGCCCTTGCTGGGCGCGCGCTTCGAGCACGATGCACCGGATTATCAAGCGCGCTACGCCGAGAGTTTCGACTGCCCGTTGCAGTTCCAGGCCACCGCCAATGCGTTCGCCTTTGACACACGCTGGCTCGCCCAGCCTTTGCCGCTGGCCGACAGCGTGACCCACCAGGCCATGGCCGAGCGCTGCCGTAAACAGAACACCGAATTCACCGGGCGCGAAGCCTGGCTGGGGCGAATCCGCCAATTGCTCGCGGCGCAACTGCACGCCGCACCCGGGCTGGATGGCCTGGCCCAACAGATGAACTGTTCGCCACGCACCCTGCGCCGACACCTGCATGACCTGGGCTGCAGCTATCAGGAACTGCTGGATGAGCTGCGTTTCGAACGCGCCAAGCAATTGCTGGCGCAACACCAATGCCCCATCTACCGGATTGCCGAGCAGCTGGGCTTCAGCGAGACCGCCAGCTTCCGGCATGCCTTCGTGCGCTGGAGCGGCGTGGCGCCGAGCCAATTTCGCGCATGACGCGCTATTGAGGGGCGAATTACGGACAG
Source organism: Pseudomonas sp. A39 (assembly GCF_058145955.1). Taxonomy (NCBI): domain Bacteria; kingdom Pseudomonadati; phylum Pseudomonadota; class Gammaproteobacteria; order Pseudomonadales; family Pseudomonadaceae; genus Pseudomonas; species Pseudomonas sp. A39. Next base: position 116,777 of record NZ_JBYVMD010000014.1, on the reverse strand, counting down.
AAAATCTGGCCATATTTATCCCCTTTTGGCCGCTCTTGCCGTTCTCATAACCTCCGCCGCCAGCAAGACTGCAGGCACCGATACCGCCTGCGGAGAACAACAATATGCTGACGATCTACTCAGACGATCACCACCTGCACCACGGCCGTTGTGAACTGATGGACGGGCAACTGATGCCCTGCTTTGAAATGCCCTCGCGCGCCGACCATGTGCTGCAACGGGTCAAGGACCGTGAGCTGGGCGCCGTCCAAGCCCCGCACGACTTTGGCCTGGCGCCGCTGCAACGCATCCACAGCCGTGACTACCTCGACTTCTTCAAAGGTGCATGGCAACGCTGGACCGAGTTCGGCCAGGACGGCGACCTGCTGCCCTACACCTGGCCGGCCCGCACCTTGCGCCGCGTATTGCCCACCAGCCTGCACGGCCAACTCGGTTATTACAGCTTCGACGGCGGCGCCCCGATTACCGCCGGCACTTGGCAAGCCGCCTATAGCGCGGCCCAAGTGGCGCTGACGGCGCAACAAGCAATCCAGCAAGGCGCCCGCAGTGCCTTCGCCCTTTGCCGGCCACCGGGGCACCACGCCGCCAGTGACTTGATGGGCGGCTATTGCTACCTCAACAACGCCGCCATTGCAGCCCAGGCGTTTCTCGACCAGGGCCACCGAAAGGTCGCGATCCTGGACGTGGACTACCACCACGGCAACGGCACCCAATCGATCTTTTATGCGCGCAACGACGTGCTGTTCACCTCGATCCACGGTGACCCGGCGGCGGAATTTCCGTTTTTTCTCGGCTATGCCGACGAACTGGGCGAGGGCGCGGGGGCAGGCTTCAATGTCAACTACCCGTTGCCCGCCGGTTCCGGCTGGGAGCGCTGGAGCGCAGCGCTGGAACAGGCTTGCAACGAAATTGAACGTTATGGGGCCGACATCATTGTGGTGTCCCTGGGGGTGGACACCTTCAAGGACGACCCTATCTCGCAATTCAAACTCGACAGCCCGGATTACCTGGCAATGGGCGCACGCATCGCCCACTTGGGCAGACCCACGCTGTTTGTGATGGAAGGCGGCTACGCGGTGGAAGAAATCGGCATCAATGCCGTCAATGTTCTCGAAGGTTTTGAAGGGGCTGCCCAATGAACATGCTCAAGTCACTTATCCTCTGCGCCACCGTTATCAGCGGCGTGGCCCACGCCGAAGAAAAAACCCTGCGCGTCTATAACTGGTTCGACTACATCACGCCCAAGGCGCTGGAGGACTTCAAGGCGCAGAACCCCGCCATCAAATTGGTGTACGACATTTTCGACACCAACGAGGCGCTGGAAGCCAAGCTGCTCACCGGCAACTCCGGGTATGACGTGGTGGTGCCGTCCAACGTGTTCCTGGCCAAGCAGATCGAGGCCGGCGTATTCCAGCCGTTGGACCGCAGCCAGTTACCGAACTGGAACCACCTCGACCCCAAGCTGATGAAGCTGATCGAAGCCAACGACCCCGGTAACAAATTCGCCGTGCCCTACATGTACGGCACCATCCTGATCGGCTTTAACCCGGACAAGGTCAAGGCCGCGCTGGGCGCCGATGCGCCGGTGGACAGCTGGGACCTGATCTTCAAGGAAGAAAACATCAGCAAGCTCAAGCAATGTGGCGTCGCGCTGCTGGACTCCCCCTCGGAAATCCTGCCCCTGGCCCTGCAGCACCTGGGGCTGGACCCCAACAGCAGCAACCCCAAGGATTATGAAAAAGCCGAAGCGTTGCTGCTGAAGATCCGCCCCTCTGTCACCTACTTCCATTCCTCCAAGTACATGGCCGACATCGCCAACGGCGACATCTGCGTAGCCGTCGGTTACTCAGGCAGCTTCTCCCAGGCCGCCAACCGCGCCAAAGAGGCCAAGAACGGTGTCACCGTGGACATGCGCCTGCCCAAGGAAGGGGCACCGATCTGGTTCGACATGCTCGCCATTCCAAAAGGCGCAAAAAACCCGCAGGACGCCTACACCTTCATCAACTACTTACTGCAACCGGCCGTGATCGCGCCCATCAGCGACTTCGTCGGTTACCCCAACCCGAACAAGGACGCCACCGAGCAGGTCGACCCGTCGATTCGCAACAACCCCAACCTGTACCCGACCGAGGCGGCCATGGCCACGCTGTACACCTTGAAACCGCTGACCCGGGATGCCGAGCGCGCCAGGACCAGGGCCTGGACCAAAATCAAGTCGGGTACCTGATCGCCGATTCCACCGCAGGGCCTGAGGGGTTGACCTTGACTTAACTACCGCTCGCCGAGTGGGCAACATCCTTACTGTGAGAAAAACGCCGCTACGCACCCTAGCGGCCCCTTTCTTGCGGCCAGGATGCCCTTATGAATGACACTGCACTGTCCCCCAGCGCCAACGATCTGCTGACTCAACTGGCCACCGGCCCCTCCCTGCGGGAGGTCGCGGCGGCGACTTTACGATCGGCGCTGGCCGAGCTGTACCCGGACCTTGATATCGACCCCAACCTGGCCATCCTGGTCACACCTCGCTGGCAAAGCGTCAGCGGTGAGGTGGTGCCCGACCTTCCGCACCTTCAATCGCTGGCCGGCGCACTGGCGCGCAGTGCGTTGACCAACGTCGCGCTGACCTGGATCGACGGTGAGCACTATCTGATCAATCAAACCCAGGAGCAGGCAAACACCCACGTTTCCGTCCAGGTTGACCGTATCGCGCAGTTGATCAACGAGTTGGCCCCCCTGCTGTTTGTCTCCTACCAGGAACAACAGCTCGATTTCTGGAACCAAAGCGGCGGCCAGAACGGGCCACGCTGGAAGACGTTGGCCCGCACACTGCGCAACCTCTGGAATGTACACACCGTCGATGACTGGGACGACGATGAGTGCGCCATGGCCAGGAACGTTTTTCACTACCCCGAATACGCACAGCGCCAGCCCCATGACAACTATGACGCCCACGTCTACCTGATTGATATGGATGAGCAAGCGGGTAGCGTCAGCAAACACCTCAATGTGACCTCTATGGCGCTGGTGGTCGGGCAGTTGGGCACACGGGAGCTCATCCTCGGTTACTCGATTGCCACCGGCTATAAAAAATTCAGCTCGATGAAGGCGTTTGGTGAATACCTGGCGCCCCATCCCCATTTATTCGCGGGGCGCGAAATCCATTGGCGACTGTTCGAGCCATCGGGCAATTTCTTTGAGTATCAGGCCAGTAGCCTGATCAGCCTGCAAATCGAAGCGCTGCGGCACATTGCCTTTGACGATGAGGACATCAAGCCACTTTCCCCGGCGGACAGTGCGAAGAAGGAACTCCACGCGTTCACGCAACAGGATCAATCCCGGCTTGGCTGGGCTCGCGACTCCCTGCCAGGATGGTTGCAGCAGGCCTCGTCACCCGACCAGTCGGCCTATGGTCGTTACATGATGGACTTGGCGGCCTTGAACCTGCAGGAGAACGGCAAAACCTATATGGATGACATTCCCGCCGTGGGTGATTTTGCCCGCGACGCATTGCGCACACAGATGATCAAGGACCACCCGGAGGCTGCCAACGTCAACCTGGAAAACGTGCAAATCGCCGTGACCAGCGCAGTGATCTGGGGCACGCTGGCCGTACCCGGCCAAACCCAGACGCAAACCTTCACGCTGACCGAGTTGGCCCTGGAAAACCTGATTGCCCTGCCGTTGGGTAACAAGGTCGTGATTTACCGTAACGGGACGGTGACGCCCATCTGGATGACGGCGCAATACTTGGAAAAACTGATTACCCAGGTCGATATCGGCAAACATTATCCCGCCCTGATCAAAAGCAAATTGCTGGAGGACGCTGCGCAGTCCTTGCGCCGGCAAAAACTCTACACCGAACAATTGCGCCTGCAACTGCCCTTGCTGGCCTTGCAGTACAAGATTCGCGGTCTTCACGGCCTGACCGAGCAGGGTTATCGCTACGTGTGTGCGGTGATGAACACGGAGACTGAAAAGCAGCGGGTAGACGGTTACCCGGTGGTGATCCGCCCCCTGGCCCTGTACCCCAAGCGGCGCTTGACGACAGCCGTGGATACGGTCGACAACATGTTCATCATTGGCCCCCAAGCCCCGAAAAACGGCCCTTGCCTGCTCTATCGACCACTGAGCAATGAGCCGTTGATGGAGTTCGCCTCTGAAGCCAACCTGCTCTATGAAATCAAGCAATCAGCGACCTTGCGCCAGTCGATCCTCGCCTGGTTGCCCGACAAGGAGCGCACCGCTTACGGCCAGTTCGTATTCACCGGCACCCTGCCGTCCCCCTGGGTCTTTACCAGCCTGCTCAATGACCCACTCGATGCGCTGGTGATGACAGGGCCGATCCGTTTCGGCAATGAGGTGTTGCGCAATGACTATTTCGCGACGCTGTTCAAAACTCACGCGATAGCATTGGCAAACCTGGCCGACCGCCAGTCTGTCTCCAATGCCGAGGGCCGCTGGGAAAGCTTGAAGCACATGGGCTGGCAGATCTTTACCGCGGCACTGCCATTCATGGGGAAAACCGTCGGCGCAGCGTCCTGGATCTGGCAATTGATGGATGATCTGCAACATGTCGTGGATGCCAGAGAAATAAACGAGCGACCTGCCGAGCTCTCCGCCTGGGTGGATATATTGCTGACGCTGGGCATGGTGTTGACGATGCACATCAGTACACAACGACGCCCCAGCGCGGCGATCGAAAAAGAAACGCGCGCCTCTTCCGAGCCGGGCGAGTCGTCCGAGCCCTCCAAGCATCCCAAGCATCCCAAGCCGTCAGAACCCGCCGAACCGTCCAAGCCCCCACCCGCCATGGTCCTGATACAAAAACCGACGATCACGGCAGGTGAGCTGCCGGCGGACCATCAAGGTACGCTGCATGCCAGCGGCGCGCTGACTCAGTCCCGGCGCAATCTCGGAGCGATCCTGGATGCCCTCATGGTCGAGAAGCCATCATCCCTGAGCGAACAGTACAAGGAGGACACCGCCTACAAGCACCTCTACAGCGCAGGGGAACACTGGTATGCGCCGGTTGGGACTCGATGGTTTGAGGTTGATGTGGACGAAAACGATTCAGTCCTGATTGTTGATCCAAAACAGTCACAGCGAACAGGCTTTCCGCTGACCAGCAACCGTGCTGGCCAGTGGTTTATCGACATCCGGTTCCGATTGAAAGCCAGCGGGCTGCGACGCCTGCGGCAAAAGGGCCAGCGCCTGAAACCGCCGAAAATAAAAGACCTGCGCGAGCAGTTAAATAGCTTTGACAAGCAATTGATGCAACGGCACAGCGAGCTTGAGGCACTGCGCGAGGCCATCGCCGCAACGCCGGAGGACGCCCAGGAAGCGGCTCGAACCTCCTACCTTGCCCAGGCGGACAATCACATCAAGGAACTCGACGTAACGATCTCCCAACTCAAATCGCTGAAGATCATCGACACCGTTCCCAATTACCTGGACGGGATGTACGAATACCTGACCAACCAGATTTTCGTGGCCCGCTCAGCCATCAACGAACAGTTGGACGGGTTCCAACAACAGCTACGTTCTGTCGAAGGGCACATGGACCCCGATGACGATACGCTGGCGACACTCCCCCTCAGTACCTATCAAAAAGTCTATGAGGTCACCCAGGATATGATTGAACGCCTGACGTTCATCGAGACCCCTTTAAGGGAGATGCGGGAGCTCGGTGAAAGGGGTGTCAGGTTCGCCACTACTCATGGGCTCGGCCTGGCGAATGTGAGCCTCACTGACCTCAAAGCGTTCAAGATCAGCCTGAGTACCTTCCTATGCCTCAATGAGACCAAAACCGAGAGCTTGCCGGCGGCCAGGGAAGCGGTTGCGCGCATTATCGAAACCGCCGAGCTGGCAGTGCAAAGCCTGCGAGTCGCCCTGGACCCGGAGAATGAAGCCACTCAAGACCAGTTGATCGAAACCCTCGACAGCCTGGTAGACCAGTTTGCAAGCGTGGATCAGAACCTGGTGGAGTTGCCGGCCGACTTCCCCGACGACCTGCAAAAAACCCCATTGGCCAATCTGCGCAAACAAATCGATGAGTTCGCCCAAAACGCCACGCGAGAACTGACCGGCCTGCTGCGCGAACGCAAAGCCCAAACCCTGGAACCCATGCCTGGACCTTCCCGCCCCTCGTCCAGGGTCACGAAGAGAGTCATCAAGACGCATCTCAAGGGGATTGTCATCGGCGAAGAACGCCTGCCGGACGCCGAAGGCAGCACAGCGCTGGTGGAGGTAAAGGAGCCGCTGACAGGCAAGGTAATCGCCACGTTCCATGAAAAAGAGCCGGGCGTGTGGGTTGAACAACTACCCGCGGCGCGATCAACCAGCCGCACCCAGGCCCGCAACCTTAAACAGAGCACGACCCACGGCCAGGCCCTGCTGGACACGCTTGATGCCTTTATCACTCGCACGGAAGTGCTGTCCAACGAGGCGGGATGGCTGCCAGTAACCATTGAAGAGCGTATCAGCAACCGGATCGAACAGCTGATGCACGCCAGCCAGGAGATCGAAGAAGCACTGACCCTGAGCAATCTGACAGAAAGCACGACACACCCCTCAGCAATGCTCAACAAACGACTGTCCGCCGCGATCAGCAAGCTCCAGGGCGAACGCAAGCGCCTCCACATTCATATGCTCAAGACACGGCCACCCACCGCGGCTCATGTCGAGCTATTGCTCAAGGAAGGGGTGGTTACCATCAAACCGCCCACCGGTGCGCGCATCAAGCTCACCGGACGTCACTCAGGTTTCCTGCAGGAGTATCCCGTGGTGGATATCCAAACCAAGAAAACGGTGTGGTATGCCCACTTTCACTACACCGCGCTGACAGGATCAGAGGAGAACTTCACCGCTGCCCACCTGAAAACCCCAGACCAACGCGGCCTGGGCGGAAAATACGAGCGCAGGAACGACGCCAGCCGCAACAATATCAGTATCTACCGCAGTGAGATCAGCCCCCAACTGGCGCGCATGCTGTTCCTTAAAAGCAAGCCACCTCAGCCGGCGGTGGAAGAGCCCCAGGCCTGACGCAAGCGCGCCAGGGCCTGGCCGATGGCAACCTCTGGCACCGCGGCAAACCCCAGCACGAGGCCCGCACGCTGGTCCGGCGGTGTGCTGGAGCCTGCCAGCCAGTAACTGCTCAGGCCGTTGATTTCGACACCAGCAGCCTTGGCCTGCTCGAGCAATTGTTGCTCACGGGCCAGGCTGGCCACGCGTACCGTAAGGTGCAGCCCTGCGGCAACGCTGGGCAGGCTGGCGACCCCGTCGAGGTCACCCGGCCACCCGGCCAGGAGTGCGTTGCGTCGGCTCAACGCCGCGCGGCGCATGCGCCGGATATGTCGCTGGAAGTGCCCGGCGGCCATGAATTCGGCCATCACGGCCTGGGTGCTGACTTCTGAATGGCGCATATCCACCGCGCGCCGCCGGGAAAAGGCGTCGACCAGGCCCGGCGGTAATACCAGGTAACCCAGGCGCAAGGCCGGAAAGGCCACCTTGCCGAACGTGCCGACGTACAGCACGCGCCCGCTGCGGTCCAGTGCCGCCAATGGCGACAGCGGCGCGCCGCTGTAGCGGTATTCACCGTCGTAATCGTCCTCGATGATCCAACCGCCCGTGCGCTCGGCCCAGGCCAGCAGTTCGAGGCGCCGCGCCAGGCTCATCACCACACCCAACGGGTACTGATGAGAGGGCGTGACATACGCCACTCGGCAATCGCCCAGGCTGTTGAGCACCTGGCAATCGATGCCTTCACTGTCCACCGGTACACCGTGCAACCGTCCGCCTGCCAAAGCGAACGCATGCCCAGCCGCACGGTAGCCAGGGTTTTCCACCGCTACCCCATCTCCCGGCTCTACCAGCAACTGTGCACAAAGGCTGATTGCCTGCTGCGCCCCACTGGTGATCACTATTTGTTCAGCGGTGCATTGCATGCCCCGTGAGCTGCGCAAGTAAGCGGCGATCAGACCGCGCAGGCGACCGTCACCCGCGGGGTCGCCATAGCACAGCAGTTCCAGGTCCGGCTTGCGCCAGAACGCCCCATTCAGCTTGGCCCATACCTCAAAGGGGAACAGATCAAAGGCCGGCACGCCCACGCGGAATGCCCGAGGCGGACCCGAGGGAGGTAAGGCCAGGTGGTTGTTTTTGACCCTGGCCAAGCCCGCGCTGTGGATAACTTCATCGTCCAGATCTTCCGGCAAATCAGCCCATTTTGTGGATAAGGCTGGGGATAAGCCTGTTGACAACCCTGTGGATACTTTTGTGGATAGTTTTTTTGCCGTAGGCAATTGAGCGACATAAGTGCCATCGCCGACCCGGCTTTCAATAAACCCCTCCGCATACAGCTGATCGTAGGCGCGTACCACACTGTTGCGGGAAATCGACAACGCCGCCGCCAGGTCACGGGTGGCGGGCAGGCGCGTGCCACTGACCAGTCGTCCATCCAGCACCCGCTGGCGCAAGGCGTCATACAGTTGGCGAGTCAGACCCTGACGGCGATCCAGCTCAATACCGGCGGGGTTGAATGACAGCGGCGCAGAGATGGGCGACATATTGGACCTATGAAATTGGTGCCAGATGGCTCTTACAACGAGCCATTAGCCTGCCTAGGATGCAGGCATTCGCCAAGGAATATTTCCATGTACACACCTCGCGCCTTCGCCCTCGACGATTTGCCCGAACTGCACCAATTGATCCAGCACACCCGCCTGGCGCAGTTAGTGACCGTGGGTGAACAAGGCCTGCAAGCCAGCCACTTGCCACTGCTGCTCAACCCCGATGAAGGTGCCAATGGCACGCTCTACGGACACCTGGCCAGAGCCAATCCTCAGTGGCGGGACCTGCAGAACGGCAGCGAAGCGCTGGTGATCTTTGCAGGCGCCGAGGCCTACATCAGCCCGGCCTTTTACCCAGCCAAAGCCGAGCACGGCAAAGTGGTGCCCACCTGGAATTACCTGGCGGTGCACGCCTATGGCAAGGCCGAGGTGTTTACCGACGCCGAGCGTTTGCTCAACGTGGTCAGCGCTCTCACTGATCGCCATGAAGGCAACCGCTCCCAGCCCTGGAAAGTCAGCGATGCCCCGGCCGATTACATTGAAAGCATGCTCAACGCCATCGTCGGCTTTGCCCTGCCGATCGAACGCCTGATCGGCAAACGCAAACTCAGCCAGAACCGCAGCCCGGCCGATATCGCCGGCGTGCGCGAAGGCCTGGCCGCCAGTAGCGACGTGCGTGACCAGACCCTCGCCCGCTTTATGCCCCAAGGAGCCTCAGAATGAGCCAGATCGACATCCGCCCAGTCACCGCCGCCGACCACGCCGCCTGGCTGCCGCTGTGGCAAGCGTATCTGACGTTCTACAACACCGAGTTGCCCGACGCCGTCACCCAAAGCACCTGGCAGCGCCTGATCGACGCCACCGAGCCCACCCATTCGGCCCTGGCCTGGCAGGACGACAAGGCGGTGGGCATGGTCAACTTCATCTACCACCGCTCCAACTGGAGCATCGAGAACTCGTGCTACCTGCAGGACTTGCTGGTCGTCCCGACCCAACGTGGCACCGGCGTGGGCCGCAAGCTGATCGAATTCGTCTACACCACCGCCAAGGCTGACGGTTGCTGCAAGGTCCATTGGCTGACCCACGAGACCAACGCCACAGCGATCCAACTCTACGAACGCATTGCCGAACGTCCAGGCTTTATCCAATTTCGCAAAGGTCTTTAAGGAGCGCAGCATGACGACTTCTCTCGCCGACTGGAAAGGCGTTCAGGCGCCCACCGTTCAACGGCTGGAAGGACGGTTTATCCGTCTGGAAAAACTCGACCCCGCCCGCCATGGCGATGAGCTGTTCAACGCCCTGCAAGGCCCCGGTGCCGACCCCAAGCTGTGGGACTACCTGCCTTACGGCCCATTCCCCGAACGCAGCGTCTTCAATGATTGGCTGAACAATCACGCCGCGCACAGCGACCCGTATCTTTTCAGCGTCATCGACCGCGCAACCGGCCAGGTACAGGGCATCCTCAGCCTGATGTCGATCGTCCCGGACCACGGTCGCATCGAAATCGGCCACGTCACCTTCGGCGCCGCCATGCAGCGCTCGCCAAAAAGCACCGAAGCGGTCTACCTGCTGGCCAAGCACGCGTTCGACCAGGGTTACCGTCGCCTGGAATGGAAGTGCAACAACGCCAACGGCCGCTCCAAATACGCAGCCGAGCGGTTGGGTTTCAGTTTTGAAGGCGTGTTCCGCCAGCACACCGTGGTCAAAGGCAAGAACCGGGATACCGCGTGGTACTCGATCATCGACGCCGAATGGCCACAGGTTGCAGCGGGCTTTGAGGCGTGGTTATCGGAAGCGAACCAGCAGGGTGATGGGCAGGTGAAGTCACTGGCGCAGTGCCGGTCCCAACACCTCTGATCAATGAGGGAGCCACGCGTTGATCGCCCGCTGGCCGATGCGTTTTTAATCGCGCCGCACTAGAGAAAACTCCCGCAAACTGGGGGTCGATGACCTGACAGTTATCGCCCCGTCATCTCGCTAAATTCCCGGCCTCATTCATCAGAGGTTGGGATTTCATGCCTTTTACACCCCACAGATTCGCACTCGTCATTGCCCTTGCTCTCAGCACTGCCAGCCTTCAACCCGCGCATGCGCGTGGCGATATCGAATACAAGCCGTACCCGCATCCCTACTACGATGCGCAGCCCGATCCGTGGCCTCCTGTAGAGCCCGAGATCGAGTCAACGCCCCTCGACGGTTATCTCACCCAGAAAGCGACCTCGCGCAATGGCTTGCAAGTGGCCAAGGTGCTGGAGCCGGGATTGATTCGGTTACTGGAGTCCGGGGAACTGACGTCCGAGCAAATCAAAGCCCTTGAAAAGCTCGGTGATGGCCTCGAGAAACAACCCGGCGGCATCGGTGCCAGCCTTGAGCAACTGGCCGGCAGCCAGAACGCCAACCTCGCCGGCGCAACGCAAAACACCACACAGCACCTCAGCAACCAATTGCTCTCGACCCTGCGCACACTGCCCGCTGACGACGAAGGCCACTTCTGGATTCAAGGTGTGGGCAACGACGGCAGCCTCGACAAGCAAGGCGGCAGCGCCGGTCTGAAATATGGCATCGACGGCCTGTTGCTGGGCGCCGACTGGGCACTGGATCACGCCTGGCGCGTTGGCATCATGGGTGCAAAATCCACCAGCCATTTGAATACCCAACGCTTCTCTGGCGACCTCGACAGCTGGCACCTGGGGGGTTACGCCGTACGCCAGGACGGCCCGATAGGCCTGCGCCTGGGGGCGATCTACAGCGACCACGCGGGGCAGAACAAACGCGACGTCAACCTGCTGGACTACAAGGAGCAACTCAAGGGCAAATACAACGCCCAAAGCCAAACCCTGTTTTCCGAACTGGGCTATCAACTGGGCAGCGCGGACCTCAGCGTCGAACCCTTCGCCGGCCTCGGTTTCCAGCGCTACCACCGCGACAGTTTCAAGGAAACGGGTGGCTTGACCGCGCTGAACGTCGGCGCACAAACCCAACAAAACCTCAGCACCACCTTGGGCCTGCGCCTGGCAACGGTGTATCGGTTCGATAACCAGATCAGCCTCACACCCCACCTCAGCACCGGCTGGAAACACCTCTACGGCGGAGTCGACAGCCAGGTCCGCCAATCCTACCGCGCCCTGCCGGGGCTGGTTGACGGCTTCACCGTCACCGGCACCTCGCTGGACCGCAATAGCCTCGACCTTCAAGCCGGGCTCGACCTCGCCTTGTCGGCACAACACACCGTCGGCCTGACCTACAGCGCGCAAGCCGGCACAAACAGTCGCAACCAGGGCTTGATGGGGCAGTGGAAGATCAGCTTCTAACCCCACCAAATTGCGCACGAAAAAAAAGGGGGGCACCTGCCCCCCCGAGGATTAAACGGTCGTGTCGAAGGCTGGATCAGCCTTCGATTTCAATCAGGATTTCGCCAGGGTTGACCCGGTCGCCCTTGGCCACATGAACGGCAGTCACCTTGCCGGCAATCGCTGCCTGCACTTCGGTTTCCATTTTCATGGCTTCGGTAATCAGCACGGCCTGGCCGGCCTTGACCACGTCACCTTCCTTGACCAGCACGTCGACGATATTGCCCGGCATCGCGGTGCTGACATGGCCAGGCTCGGTGGCGTGCTTGCGCTTGCTGCCGCCACTGCTGACGAATTCGTTGAGCGGTTCGAACACCACTTCTTCCGGCATGCCGTCGATGGACAGGTAGAAGTGACGCTTGCCTTCGGCCTTCACGCCGACACCGGTGATGTCCACGCGGTAGCTTTCGCCGTGTACGTCGATGACGAACTCGGTCGGTACGCCTTCGCCACCGGCACGCGCCACGCCGCCGGCTTCTGGGATCGGCAACAGCACTTCAGGGGCCAAGGTGCCGGCGTCGCGCTCTTCGAGGAACTTGCGCCCGATGTCCGGGAACATGGCGTAGGTCAGCACGTCTTCTTCGGACTTGGCCAACGCGCCGATTTCACCGCGCAGTTTGGTCATTTCCGGCTTGAGCAGGTCGGCCGGGCGTACGTCGATCACTTCTTCGCTGCCGATGGCCTGGCGACGCAATTTCTCGTTCACGGTGCCCGGCGCCTTGCCGTAGCCGCCTTGCAGGTACAGCTTCACTTCGTTGGTGATGGTCTTGTAGCGCTCGCCGGCCAACACGTTGAAAAACGCCTGGGTGCCAACGATCTGCGAGGTCGGGGTGACCAGCGGCGGGAAGCCGAGGTCTTCGCGTACTCGCGGGATTTCGGCCAGCACTTCGCCCATGCGGTTGAGCGCGCCTTGCTCTTTCAATTGGTTGGCCAGGTTGGAAATCATCCCGCCCGGTACCTGGTTGACTTGCACGCGGGTGTCGACGGCGGTGAATTCGCTTTCGAACTGGTGGTACTTCTTGCGCACGGCGTAGAAGTACAGGCCAATCTCTTGCAGCAGTTCCAGGCTCAGGCCGGTATCGAACTCGCTGCCTTTAAGGGCGGCGACCATCGACTCGGTACCGGGGTGGCTGGTGCCCCAGGCGAAGCTGGAGATCGCCGTGTCGATGTGGTCGGCACCGTTCTCGATGGCCTTGAGTTGGCACATCGCGGCCAAGCCCGCCGTGTCGTGCGAGTGGATAAAGATCGGCAGGTTTTGCTCGGCTTTGAGTGCCTTGACCAGCTCGCCGGTGGCGTACGGGGTCAGCAGGCCGGCCATGTCCTTGATCGCAATCGAGTCGCAACCCATGGATTCCAACTGCTTGGCCTGGGCCACGAACGCCTCGACGGTGTGCACCGGGCTGGTGGTGTAGGCGATGGTGCCTTGGGCATGTTTGCCGGCGGCCTTCACCGCTTCGATGGCCACGCGCAGGTTACGCACGTCGTTCATGGCGTCGAAGATGCGGAATACGTCGATACCGTTGACGGCAGCCTTGGCCACGAACGCCTTGACCACGTCATCGCTGTAATGGCGATAGCCCAGCAGGTTCTGGCCACGCAGCAGCATCTGCAAGCGGGTGTTGGGCAACGCGGCGCGCAGTTTGCGCAGACGCTCCCACGGGTCCTCCTTGAGGAAGCGCACGCAGGCGTCGAAGGTCGCGCCGCCCCAGACTTCCAAGGACCAGTAGCCGACTTTGTCGAGCTTGTCGCAGATCGGCAGCATGTCGTCGGTGCGCATGCGAGTGGCCAGCAACGATTGGTGGGCGTCGCGCAGGATGGTGTCGGTTACGAAGATTTTTTTAGACATTGGAATGTTCCTCACAGGCCTGCGTGGGCGGCGATGGCGGCGGCGATGGCCAGGGCCAGCTCTTCGGGTTTGCGCTTGATCGAGTAGTTGGTCAGCTCAGGGTGGCTTTCCACGAAACTGGTGTTGAACTGGCCGCTGCGGAATTCCGGATTGCGCAGGATTTCCTGGTAGTAGGCGGCGGTGGTCTTCACGCCTTGCAGGCGCATGTCGTCCAGGGCACGCAGGCCGCGGTCCATGGCCTCTTCCCAGGTCAACGCCCACACCACCAGTTTCAGGCACATGGAGTCGTAGAACGGCGGGATGGTGTAGCCGGTATAGATCGCCGTGTCGGTACGCACGCCGGGGCCGCCGGGTGCGTAGTAACGGGTGATCTTGCCGAAGCTGGGCAGGAAGTTGTTCTTCGGGTCTTCGGCGTTGATACGGAACTGCAACGCGAAGCCACGATGCTGGATATCTTCCTGTTTCACCGACAGCGGCAGGCCCGAGGCGATGCGGATCTGTTCGCGGACAATGTCGATCCCGGTGATTTCTTCAGTGATGGTGTGTTCCACCTGCACCCGGGTGTTCATCTCCATGAAGTACACCTCGCCCTCGGCGAGCAGGAACTCCACGGTACCGGCGTTCTCGTAGCCCACGGCCTTGGCGGCTCGCACCGACAGGTCGCCGATGTAGGCGCGCTGTTCCGGGGTCAGTTGCGGGCTTGGGGCGATTTCGATGAGCTTCTGGTTACGGCGCTGGATCGAGCAATCGCGCTCGAACAGGTGCACCACGTTGCCGAAGCTGTCACCGAGGATCTGCGCCTCGATGTGCTTGGGATTGACGATGCATTTTTCCAGGAACACTTCCGCCGAACCGAACGCCTTGGTGGCCTCGGAAATCACACGGGGGAAGGCTTGTTCAAGTTCTTCACGGCTGTTGCAACGACGAATGCCGCGACCGCCACCACCGGAGGTGGCCTTGAGCATCACCGGGTAACCAATACGGTCGCCTTCGGTGAGGGCCTCAGCGATGTCGGCGACGTTGCCTTCGGTGCCCGGCGTGACCGGCACACCGGCCTTGATCATGCTGCGGCGCGCTTCGGTCTTGTCGCCCATGCGGCGGATGACTTCGGCCGAGGGACCGATGAATTTGATCCCGCGTTCGGCGCAGATGTCCGCCAGTTCGGCGTTTTCCGACAGGAACCCGTAACCGGGGTGCAGTGCATCACAGCCGGTTTCCACGGCGAGGTTCACCAGCTTGCGCGGGTTCAAGTAACCGGCCAGGGGCTCGGCACCGATGCTGTGGGCTTCGTCGGCACGCTTGACGTGCAACGCGTGGCGGTCGGCGTCGGAGTAGACCGCGACCGAGCGAATGCCCATCTCGGCGCAGGCACGCACGATTCGTACGGCAATTTCACCACGGTTGGCGATCAGGATCTTTTTTATCACTTGGAAATTCCCTTGAGCCGATTGCTGCGTTCTTCGACCCTATGAATCCGGGTCGGCGCGTGACCAAATGTTTCATGACAGTCGCGAGACACACACTAAGCCCGCCAAGGGATTAACAAAAATCAATAATTATTGGGTCGTGCATAAGTAAAGACTTATAGTTGGCCGCACAGCCTGGGGCGAGAGGATTAAAAAATGCGTAAGTCATTGATGCGACTGACATTGCGTCAATTGCAGATCTTCCATGAGGTGTGTGACTTGCGCTCCTACAGCCGCGCGGCCGAGGAAATGTCTCTCACACAACCGGCCGTTAGCCTGCAAATTCGCCAGCTGGAAGAGCTGATCGGCCAGCCGTTGTTCGATTACGTCGGCAAAAAGCTCTACATGACCGAGGCCGCCGAAGCCCTGCAACGGGCCAGCCGGGATATTTTCGGGCGCCTGGAAAACCTCGATATGCAGCTCTCGGACATGCAGGGCTCGTTGCAAGGCCAACTGAAACTGGCGATTGAGTCCAGCGCCAAGTATTTCGTGCCGCACCTGTTTGCCGCCTTCAAGCGCCAGCATCCGGAAGTGCAATTGCACCTCACGGTGGTTAACCGTGCCCAGGTGATCCGCCGGCTTTCGGACAATCGCGACGACCTGGTGATCATGTCGATGGTGCCCCAGGACATGGGCTTGGAGTTCCTGCCGTTCCTTAACAACCCAATCGTTGCCGTGGCACCGCCCGACCACCCGCTCAGCCTTCAGGGACCGCTGCGCCTGCAGGACCTGGAACCTTACACACTGCTGCTGCGCGAACCGGGTTCCGGCACGCGGCTGGCTTGTGAGGAATATTTCAAGGAAAAACGCGTGCACTTCACCCAGACGGTTGAAGTCGCCTCAGCCGAGGCGCAGCGCGAATGCGTATGCGCCGGGCTGGGCGTGGCCTTGTTGACGCGTCACGCGGTCAACATGGAATTGGCCACCGGCGGGCTCAAAGAGCTGCCGGTGGAAGAGCTGCCGCTGTACCGCAGCTGGTGCCTGGTGCAGGCCAAGGCCAAGCGCCTGTCACCGGTGGCCCATGCGTTCCTGGGCTTTATCCGCAGCGAGCGGGTGCAGATCAGCGCGCTGGCTGAGCGCTTCGCTGGGCAGCCGCGGGTGCCTGCCAGTGGAGTTCCGGGTAGTCCGTGATGCTCTGGAGCAGTTGGCGCTGATCACAGCGGTCTTCGATTGCGCGACGGAACGCCATGCGGCGCTGGTCTTCCTGTTGACGACGGGTCTTGACGGAGCTGTTGCTGTCTTCGTAGGGCCGGGCCATTTGGAGTCTCCCAATGCGAGTACGGGGAGTACAGGATGGCCTTGGAGAGTTACGGTTTGGCGGCATAGGCATGACAAAAGGGTGAACATTGATCCGTGGTGAGCGGGCTTGCCCCGCGCTGGGCTGCGAAGCGGCGCCAATCCGGCCACCGCGTTACTTCAGATAAAACGCGGTGGCCTGTTTTAGGGCCGCTTCGCGCCCCAGCGCGGGGCAAGCCCGCTCACCACGACAGCCTGCTCACCACAACAGCCCGCCACACGCAAAACTGCAATCAGTCGTCGAGGGCTTTGACGGATTTGGGCGACAGACGCAGGCTGCGCAAGCTGCGCTTGACGCTCTTGAGGTGGTTGACCAGGCTCGGCCCGCGCGCCATGGCCACGCCCATGGCCAGCACGTCGATCACCACCAGGTGGGCGATGCGCGAGGTCAGTGGCGTGTAGATCTCGGTGTCTTCATGCACATCGATGGCCAGGTTGACCGTTGACAGTTCCGCCAAGGGCGTCTGGCTGGGGCACAGGGTGATCAACGAAGCGCCGCTCTCACGCACCAGGTTGGCGGTGATCAGCAGGTCTTTGGAGCGGCCGGACTGCGAGATGCAGATGGCGACATCGGTGGGCTTCAAGGTCACCGCCGACATGGCCTGCATGTGCGGGTCACTGTAGGCCGCTGCGGTGAGCAGCAGGCGGAAGAATTTGTGCTGGGCGTCGGCCGCCACTGCGCCGGATGCACCGAAGCCATAGAACTCAACGCGCTGGGCCTGGGACATGGCCGTCACGGCCTTCTGCAGCTCCACCGGGTCGAGCTTCTCGCGCACTTCCATCAGGGTGTGCAGGGTGGTGTCGAAGATTTTCAGGCTGTAATCGGCAACGGAATCGTCTTCATGGATCGCAAATTGCCCGAAGCTCGCACCGGCGGCCAGGCTTTGGGCCAGCTTGAGTTTCAAGTCCTGGAACCCGGAGCAACCGATGGCGCGGCAGAAACGCACGATGGTCGGCTCGCTGATGCCCACGCTGTGGGCCAAATCGGCCATGGAACTGTGCATCACAGCCGCAGGGTCAAGCAGCACGTGATCGGCAACCTTGAGTTCCGATTTGCGTAACAGGTGGCGCGACTGGGCGATATGTTGCAACAGGTTCAAAGGACAGGACTCTTGTTATGGGCAGGGCCAAGGATGTAGCAAGCTTGTAGTTATACTACAAGAATTGCCGTTTTGCCCGTCCGACGCGTCACTAAATCGCCCTGCCCGCCTTTGAATTTAAGGGCAGCCAAGTTGTAGCCACAGGGGCGACCTTGGCATCACTCAGGAAAATCTGCATTTTTCCGTAACAAATCTGCCAACCCTTCGGCCTGCATCGGCCGGCTGATCAAATAGCCCTGCACTTCATCACACCGCTCACCGCGCAGGAAATCCAGCTGCTGCTGGTCTTCCACACCTTCTGCCACCACCTTGAGTGCCAGCCCATGGGCCATGGCGATAATTGCGCGGGTGATGGCCGCGTCTTCACGCCCCTGCCCGAGTCCACGAATAAAGGTCTGGTCGATCTTCACGTAGTCCACGGGGATACGCTTGAGGTAGCTGAGGGACGAATAACCGGTGCCGAAATCGTCGATGGCCAGCTTCACGCCCAGGTCGCGCAGTTGCTGGAACGTGGCGATGATGTGTTCGACGCTGTCGAGTAATTGGCTTTCGGTCAGCTCCAGCTCGAGGTATTGCGGGTCCAGGCCGGTTTCTTCAAGCACTTGGCGCACCAGGCTGACCAACTTGCCTTGACGCAGTTGGTGCACCGAGAGGTTCACCGACACGCGAATCGGCGCCAGCCCCTGACGCTGCCATTCACACGCCTGCCAGCACGCCTCGCGCAGCACGAATTCGCCCAGCGGCACGATGAGGCCAGTCTCTTCGGCCAGGCCGATAAAGTCCCCCGGCGGCACCATGCCCCATTGCGGATGCTCCCAGCGGATCAACGCCTCGGCCGCATTCAGCTTGCCGGTGGCCAGGCATAGCTTCGGTTGGTAGAACACTGAGAGCTGACGTTCTTCGATGGCCTTGCGCAGGTGGTTTTCCAGCTGCAAGCGCTCCAGGGTGCTGGCTTGCAAGCTGTCGGTGTAGAACTGAAAGTTATTACCGCCCAAGTGCTTGGCGTGCTGCATGGCCATGTTCGATTGACTGACCAGCGCGGAAATCTCCCGCGCATTGTCCGGTAACAGGCTGACACCCATTGAGGCACTGACCACCAACTCATGCCCTTCCACCGTCACCGGCACCCGCAGTTTGGCCAGCAGCCGCGTGGCCACGCGCGCCAGGCTCGACAGGTTGCCATAGGCGTCGAACAACACAGCGAATTCATCCCCGGACAAACGCGCAATGGTGTCGGCCTCGGGCAAGGCGTTAATCAGGCGACGCGCCATTTTTTGCAGCAATTGGTCGGCAACTTCATGGCCGAGGCTGTCATTGAGTAACTTGAAGCGGTCGAGATTGATGTGCAGCAGCGCCAGGCTGCGCCCGCCTTGGCGTACACGCTGGTGAGCCTCGCGCAGCCGTTCGCGGAACAGCGAGCGGTTGGCCAGCCCGGTCAACTCGTCGTAATGAGTGAGGTAACGCATACGTTCTTCGGACTCACGCCGCGCCGAGAGATCGGCGAAGAACCCCACGATATGACTGACTTTTCCTCGAACATCGCGCACCACATTCAATTGCAGCCACTGCGGGTACAGCTCGCCGTTCTTGCGCGTCTCCACCAACTCGCCCTGCCACGTACCGTGGCTTAGCAACGCCTGGCGGATCACCGGAAAGTGGCGGCGGGCATCGCGGCTGCTGGGCAGCTCCACCACATTGCGGCCAATCATGTCGTCGGTTTCGAAGCCCGTGACACGGCTGAAGGCCTGGTTGACGGCAATCAGCACGTAGTCCGGGTCGAGGATCACAATGCCCTCGCTGGCGGCTTCAAAGACGGTCGACGCCAAACGCTGCTGTTCCTCCAGGGCCTTGCTGGCGCTGATATCACGGCGTGTACCGAGCATGCGCGTGACGCGGCCGCTGGGCGCACGCTCCACGGCACGGCCACGGTCTTCGATCCACACCCAGTGCCCATCGCCATGACGCACGCGGTATTCCACTTGGTAGTCCTCGCTGCGGCCCTTGAGGTGCTCCACCAGGGCACGCTTGAGCAGCGGCAGGTCTTCGGGGTGCAGGCGTGGCTTGAGGTGACCGAGCATCGCCGTGACGTACTCAGGCTCCAGGCCGAACAGCTCCTTGAGCTGGGTGTGGTGGACTTCGTCGGTTTGCAGGTTCCAGTCCCACAGGCCCAGCTCGCTGGCTTGCAGGGCCATGGCCAGGCGCGCCTCGCTTTTATTCAGCGCTTGGCTGGCAGCGTCCAGCTCCTGGCTACGCTGTGCCACGCGGTCCTGCAGGCCGACCTGGGCTTCGCGCAGTTCCTGCTCGACCTGGCGGCGTTGTTCGACTTCGCGCACCAACTCCTGATTGAGTTGCTCGCTGCGCTGCTGTGCCTGTTGCAGATGTTCGATCAACGCCTGGTTCTGGAAGCGTCGCAGCAGCCCGCGCTGGATCAGGCGATTGACCTGCCACGCCACCAGGCTCAAGGACGCCAGCAGGATCAGGCCGAGTACGCCCCAGCCACGCTGCTGCGGGTCACCGCTCCAGAACAGGTAAATGATGGACGGCACCAGGCACGGCAAGGCGAACGACAAAAAGGCCGGCACGCTCACGGCGTAGGCCACGCTGGCCGACAGTGTCGCGGCGCCGATCAGGCCGAACACCCAGGCCTGCTGCATAAAGCTGCCCGCCGGCACCAGGGCGATGGCGGCGGTGGCCAGGGTCAGGCCGCTGACCGCCGAACCGAGCATGAACATGCGCCGCCACACCGGCTGGGCCTGGCGACTGGGCATGGCCGAATCAAACGCGGCCACTTGGATCACGCGCATCGCCACCAGGGCCAGCAGCCAGACCAACCAGATGCTGTCCAACAGGTATTGCTTGGGGTTCCAGAGCAGCCAGGCGCAGACCAGGCCATTGACCAACATCAACAGGGTCGGCAGCAGCGAGCCCTGATACAGCAGGCGTGTGCGCTCGACCGCCATCTCGGTGGCGTAGTGTTTGCGAAGAACCTGCGCGGGCGCCGCCGAGGGGCCAAACAGGTCGGTGCTGAGGGTCATAGGCAGTGTTCTTATAATGGTGAGCCCGAAACGTCGACGGAGCATACACAAGCAAACGCTTGGGCCAAACTGCTCTACGTCATAAAAACGGCATGCTCATGCGCCGCAAACTTCGGGGCCAGACGGCTTGAGCGAGACGCTGCGCGGGCTGTGGCCATTGACCAACCGGTCATCACCCTGATTGTTTTCCGTCGACCACCCGGCATTGGTATTTGCCCCACTCCCCCGTGGGCCATAGAATGCGCCGATGCGCGATGATCTCTCTCTTTTGCTGAACTCCCTCAACGATGCCCAACGCCAGGCCGTAGCCGCCCCCGTTGGCCGTCAGTTGGTCCTGGCCGGTGCTGGCTCCGGTAAAACCCGAGTGCTGGTGCACCGTATCGCCTGGTTGATCCAGGTCGAGAACGCGTCCCCGCATTCCATCCTGTCGGTGACCTTCACCAACAAGGCCGCTGCCGAGATGCGCCACCGCATCGAGCAGTTGATGGGCATCAGCCCGGCCGGCATGTGGGTAGGCACCTTCCACGGCCTGGCGCACCGCCTGTTGCGGGCGCACTGGCAGGAAGCGGGCCTGAGCCAGACCTTCCAGATTCTCGACAGCGATGACCAGCAACGCTTGGTCAAGCGGGTGATCCGCGAACTGGGGCTCGACGAACAGCGCTGGCCAGCGCGCCAGGCCCAATGGTTTATCAACGGCCAGAAAGACGAAGGCCTGCGCCCGCAGCACATCCAGGCCAGCGGCGATTTGTTCCTGGCCACCATGCGCAGCATTTATGAAGCCTACGAGGCCGCGTGCGTACGCGCCGGGGTGATCGACTTCTCCGAGCTGCTGCTGCGCGCCCTCGACCTGTGGCGCGACAACCCGGGTTTGCTGGCCCATTACCAGAAACGCTTCCGCCACATTCTGGTGGACGAGTTCCAGGACACCAACGCCGTGCAGTACGCCTGGTTGCGCCTGCTGGCCAAAGGTGGCGACAGCCTGATGGTGGTGGGCGACGACGACCAGTCGATCTACGGCTGGCGTGGCGCGAAAATCGAGAACATCTACCAGTATTCCGAAGACTTCCCGGACGCCGTCACCATCCGCCTGGAGCAGAACTACCGCTCCACCGCCGGTATCCTCAAGGCGGCCAACGCCTTGATCGCCAACAACACCGGGCGCCTGGGCAAAGAGCTGTGGACCGACGGTGGCGAAGGCGAAGCCATCAACTTGTACGCCGCGTTCAACGAGCACGATGAAGCGCGCTACGTGGTGGAAACCATCGAAAGTGCACTGAAAACCGGCCTGGCGCGCAGCGATATCGCCATTTTGTATCGCTCCAACGCCCAATCGCGGGTCTTGGAAGAAGCCTTGCTGCGCGAACGCATCCCGTACCGCATCTACGGTGGCCAGCGCTTCTTCGAGCGTGCCGAGATCAAGAACGCCATGGCCTACCTGCGCTTGCTGGAAGGCCGCGGCAACGATGCGGCGCTGGAGCGGGTGATCAACATCCCGGCCCGTGGCATTGGCGAAAAGACTGTCGAAGCCATTCGCGACCACGCGCGCCATGCCGATGTGTCGATGTGGGAAGCCATGCGCTTGCTGATCGCCAATAAAGGCCTGACCGGCCGCGCCGCCGGGGCGCTGGGTGTGTTTGTCGAACTGATCGAGAACCTCGCCGCCAAGTGCGCGGAAATGCCTCTGCACTTGATGACCCAGACCGTGATCGAGCAGTCCGGGCTGATCGCCTACCACGAAGCGGAAAAAGGCGAGAAAGGCCAGGCACGGGTAGAAAACCTTGAGGAACTGGTCAGCGCCGCCCGTGCGTTCGAAAACACCGAGGAAGACGAAGAGCTGACCCCGCTCGCCGCTTTCCTCGGCCATGCGTCGCTGGAAGCCGGCGATACCCAGGCCGATGAGCATGAAGACAGCATCCAGTTGATGACCTTGCACAGCGCCAAGGGCCTGGAGTTCCCGTACGTGTTCCTGGTGGGCATGGAAGAAGGCCTGTTCCCGCACAAGATGAGCCTGGAAGAGCCGGGCCGTCTTGAGGAGGAGCGCCGCCTGGCCTACGTGGGCATCACCCGCGCGATGCAGAACCTGGTGATGACCTACGCCGAGACCCGACGCCTGTACGGCAGCGAGACCTACAACAAGGTGTCGCGTTTCGTACGTGAAGTGCCGAAGGGGCTGATCCAGGAAGTGCGCTTGTCCAACAGCGTCAGCCGCCCGTTCGGCGGAGGTCAGCAGCAGAACTCCAGCAGTATGTTCGCCGGTTCCGAGATTCCGGAAACCCAGTTCAGCCTTGGCCAGCAGGTCAGGCATTCGGTGTTCGGCGAAGGCGTGATCCTCAACTTCGAAGGCGCCGGTGCCCAGGCGCGGGTGCAGGTGAATTTCGCCGAAGGCAGCAAGTGGCTGATGATGGGTTACGCGAAGCTCGAAGCCATCTGACTGTGGCGAGGGCGCTTGCTCCCTCACCCCAACCGGCCCCTCTCATGAAACACTGCGTTACATGAAGATCATGGGCCCGCCCTTGTTTTAGACGAGCGCGGGCCAATATCTGTAATAAGTCCTACAGACCATTCTGAATCGGTCCTACGCAAAAGCCCGAAACATTATGTCGCTAGCCACTGTCACTACACCTGTGCAACATGGCGCGCGTGCAATCCACAAATGGGAATTCCCTTTATGAAACGTTTTCTTAGCATCGCCATGGCGTTGTGCATCGGCCTGACGATGAGCATCGACGCCAACGCCAAGCGCTTTGGTGGCGGCAAAAGCATGGGCTCGGCACCGACTCACCAGACCAGCCAAATGGCCCCATCCGCCGGTGCCGGCGGTGCTGCGGCTACCGCAGGCGCAGCCGGTGCTGCAGGCGCCGCTGCCAAGGCTGGCGGTGCTTCGCGCTGGTTGGGCCCTCTGGCCGGTATCGCCGCCGGTGGCCTGCTCGCTTCCATGTTCATGGGCGGCGGCTTCCAGGGCATGCAGATCTTCGACATCCTGATCATGGCGGTCATCGCCTTCCTGATCTTCCGCTTCATCGCTGCCCGTCGCCGCAAGCAGCAGGAGCATCTGGCTCCCGCTGGCGCGCCAATGCAGCGTGAAGTGTTCGAGCAAAAACCAGCCATGGGTTCGATCTTCGGTGGTTCGGCAGCGCCTGCTGCGGCCCGTCCGGTGATCAACGCACCGGCCTGGTTCAACGAAGAGCGTTTCGTCGAAGCGGCCCGCAGCCACTTCCAGTCCCTGCAACAGCATTGGGACGCCAACGAAATGGACAAGATCTCCGAGTTCGTGACCCCGCAATTGCTGGAGTTCCTCAAGCGCGAACGTGCCGACCTGGGCGACGCGTTCCAGTCGACCTACATCGACGACCTGCGCGTACAGCTGGAAGGTGTGGATGATCGCGCTGACAAGACCATCGCCACCCTGACCTTCAGCGGTGTATCGAAGACTTCGCGCTTCGACCAGGGCGAAGTGTTCAGCGAAAGCTGGAACATGGAACGTGCCCAGGGCGACAACCAGCCTTGGCTGGTCGCCGGTATCCGCCAGAACGGCTGATCCCTGCGCGCTTAGCAAGCAGATACAAAAAACCCCGGACCTGTCCGGGGTTTTCTATTTCACGGTTGCACTTATAGCGAGCTACTGTATAAAACGCCCCTATAAACCGCGCCATCTAGCAAGAGGATCCCGGCCGTGGAAGAAATCATCGAACAATTGCGTGAAGCCAACGAACCGGTTCCGGTTCCGCTGGAACTGCCTGACGAAGACCAACTGGTGGAAATCGAGGAACAACTGTTCATCGACATCCCGTTTGTCTTCCGTGAATTTTTGCTGACCGTCAGCGATGTGGTGTACGGCAGCCTGGAGCCGGTGACCGTCACCGACCCGCAATCCCATACCTACCTGCCGGACGTGGCCGCCAACGCCTGGGATGCCGGTGTTGATCGCAGCCTGATCCCTATCTGCCAGGACGGCGACGACTACTATTGCGTCGAAGAAGACGGCACCGTGGTGCTGTGGTCCGGCGAAGAAGAAATCGTCACCGAGGAAACCTGGGAATCCGTGTGGCACTGGGCGCGGGACGTCTGGCTGGAAAGCTGACCGGGCTTGCTGTAGTGAGCGGGCTTTGTGGTGAGCGGGCTTGCCCCGCGCTGGGCTGCGAAGCAGCCCCATAGCCTCACATCGCCAAACCTGAAAGAACGCGTCGCCTGGACCGGGCCTGCTACGCAGCCCAGCGCGAGCAAGCTCGCTCACCACAAAAAAGCTCGCTCACCACAGTAAAGTGGCCCGCCCACTTTAGTGCTCCGGCGTATCCTTGTGGTTATCCAGGGTCTCCAGCAAGGCGACCTGCATCCGCGTATGCACGCGGATGAACCACCGCCAGAGCACGGCCGCCACCGCTGCCGTGACGACGGCGATCAGCACCAGCAACTTGTTGGTCGGCAGGATACTGGCCGACAAGGCGGCCAATAGCAGGAAGATCACCAGCAGCGAGAGGATCGGGATCAGTTCCGCGATCACCCTTCGTACACGCTGGGTGTGTCGCCCAGCCATTTCCGGCTTCACGCTCATCTCCGCCAGCAGCATCGACAGCGCCTTGAGCTTGCGGTACGCCGCGATCAGGAATGGCAGCGACAACAGCAACGCCCCGCCCCAGATCAGCGCCTTCTGCCAGCTTGGATCGCTGATCCAGCCCTCCAGATACCCACCGATGCGCGCCGCAAAAAAGCTGCCGGCAAAGAAGATCGCGATCACCAGCGCCAGGTTTACCCCCACTTGCAGGATGATCTTGCGGATCATCGACGCCAACATGGCGCCCTCGCCCTGAGGCTGGATGCTGCGCAACCATTCGCCGTACATGCCGAACACCCGGCTCATGCGCTTGGGCATGATTGCCGCAATCTTCAGCGACAGCGGGTCAGCGCCGCGAATCAAGTACGGCGTGAGCAGCGTGGTAATCGCTGAAACCGCCACGGCGACGGGATAAAGGAAATCACTGGTCACCTGCAGCGTCATCCCCAGCGCCGCGATGATGAAGGAAAACTCACCAATTTGTGACAGCCCCATCCCCACGCGCAATGAGGTCCGGCCATCATTGCCGGCGATAAATGCCCCCAAGCCGCAGGACAGCATCTTGCCGAGCACCACCGCCACGGTGATCACCGCAATCGGCCAGGCGTATTGCAGCAGGATCTGGGGGTCGATCATCAAGCCAATGGCCACAAAGAAGATGGCGCTGAACATGTCGCGAACCGGCTCGATCAGGCGCTCGATCTTAATCAACTGTCGGGATTCGGCCATGATTGCGCCGATCAGGAACGCGCCCAGCACCATGCTGTATTCCAGCTTGACCACCAGCAGGCAGAAACCGAAACACAAGCCCAGTACGGTGATCAGCAACATCTCGTTGCTTTCGAACTTGGCCACGTAAGCCAACAGCCTCGGCACCAGCAAAATACCGATGACCAGCGCAACGATCATGAACAGCGAGAGCTTGCCGACCGTGGAAAACACCTCGCCGGAGCTGACCGTACCGCTGACGGCGATGCTCGACAGCAAGGCGATGATGCCGATGCCGAGGATGTCTTCCACAATCAGTACGCCAAAAATCAGCTGGGCGAAGCGCTGGTTTTTCATCTTCAGGTCGTTAAGCGCCTTGACGATGATGGTGGTGGAGGAAATCGCCAGGATTGCGCCGAGGAACAGCGAGTCCATGGTGTTCCAGTCAAACCAGCGGCCAATCTCGTAGCCGATCCAGATCATCAGGATGATTTCCAGGAAGGCTGCGATAAACGCCGTGGCGCCGACCTTGAACAGCTTGCGCAGGCTGAACTCCAGGCCCAGGCAGAACATCAGGAAGATCACCCCCAGCTCGGCGAGGGTCTTGATGGTGTCTTCGTCGTGAATCAGGCCGAAAGGTGGGGTGTGGGGGCCAATGATGAACCCGGCGACGATGTAGCCCAGCACCACTGGCTGCTTGAGGCGGTGAAACAGGATGGTGACAACCCCTGCCACCAGCATGATCACGGCCAAGTCCTGGATAAAGCTGATGGCGTGCATGGCGAGGGGCTCCTTGAGGGTACTGGCGCTTTTCCCACTTCCGCCCGCGCCTTTGAAATATCGCAAAGTGCGGAAGGAAAAGTCTGCCTTGATCGTAAGAAATGCCCTGAGACGGGCTTTTGAAGGTTAACACCGCGACTTCCGCCGGAAAGCCGGTGCAATATATGGAAACAGATCGGAGAGCGCGTGACGGCAAGGCGCCTACCGGCGTCCCGTTATGGATGGCGCTGTAAAGATTCCAGCACCCGCAGAGGTGCGCCCCCAACCAATGCCTACAACCCGTGAGTGTGCTATGGAACCCGGAAACGCCCAGCTGTCGATGACGGTATTGATGACCCCTGATATGGCCAACTTCTCAGGCAATGTCCACGGCGGCACACTGCTCAAGTACCTCGACGAAGTGGCCTACGCCTGCGCGAGCCGTTATGCCGGCCGCTATGTCGTCACCTTGTCGGTAGACCAGGTGATCTTTCGCGAGCCGATCCATGTCGGTGAGCTGGTGACGTTCCTCGCATCGGTCAACTACACCGGCAACACGTCGATGGAAGTGGGCATCAAGGTGGTGACCGAGAACATCCGCGAACGCTCGGTGCGCCATACCAACAGTTGCTTCTTCACCATGGTGGCCGTGGACGACCAGCGCAAACCGGCCGCCGTGCCACCGCTGCAACCTCACAATAGCGAAGACAAGCGCCGGTTCGTGCAGGCCCAGCAGCGCCGGCAGATCCGTCAGGAACTGGAAAAGCGCTATCAGGAAATCAAGGCAGACGCGCTGTAGGCCATGCCCCCCCGTGTAGGAGCGAGCAAGCCCGCTCCTACAACCGCCAGCACCCATCGTAGTGGGCACACACATCAAAGCGCTGATCCAACTGGCTCATGCGCTCCATGTGATGGTTCACGATGTCCACCATCACGGCTTTGCTGGTGTTCGTGTAGTACTGCGCCATCAACTTGTCGTTAGCCTTGACGCGCTCGACAACGGCGGCGTCCGTCGGGTTCTGCCATTGCTCCAGAATCGCATCTTCGGTGCCGCTCAGGCGCATGCGGTAAACCCGCTCATAAAGCTCCAGCGTACGCGCCTTGCGGCCAGCCATTTCCTGATTCACCCGTGCATAGTTCTGACGGAACTGAACCCAATAGGCCTCAGGTGGCGTGAATGTGCCTAATTTCGCCTTGCGCTCGGCGATCGCCTCTTCGGTAGCTTGCGGGCGCTGCGCGGTGTCAGGCTCCATCAACGTGATGAGCTGCATATGGGTTTCAACGATTGCGTTGATCAACGCGGTACGGTGTGGCGTAGCCGGGATCACCTTACCGAATATCGGGCTCTTGCCCGCGCACGACGGCATACCGTTCTCGAATATCGGCTGGGGGATGCGCACATCCTTGCCATCCGAGCGCATCAGGCGCTGAAACGAGGTCGTGCACATGCCCCGTTCCATGTCGAAGGTCACTTCATACTCTTCCCCGGCCTTTGGCGTGATGCTCATTGATTTGCCGCAGACATAGCTGCCGCCATTGGTGTTGATCATCAGCATGGTTTCTTTGCCGGGTGCCAGCTTGAACTCCAGCAAGCCTCTGGCCTTGACCGGTGGGGGCACAGACATGCCGACACGCCGCCGGGTATCGACCAAGAAAATATTGTTGAGCATGCCAGTGGTCTGGCCCATACAGTGCTCAGCGTCGTAGACGTCGATGGTGGTATTGGACGTATTAGAGATGAAGCGCAGCTTGGCGGCATCAGCCTCGGTGGCATCAGGGTAAGTGCCGTTCACACTGCAACCGGCCAGTAACGACGTCAGCACCAGGGCGGTCAGCGCCCGCGGCGAAGGGAATACAAGGGACATGGATCTTCCTTGAAAGCACAGTGGACTAGAAGGCGCCCGATAGTACCGGACGCCCTTTGCCTGGCTCAATCAGGAATATTCCTACAGCTCGATGGGTGTCGCTTCGAAACGTACGCGAGGGTGGGCGATGCGATCCTGAGCCCGCACCAACTCCAGCTCGTAACTGGCGCAAGCCTGGGTTTCCAGCAGCACTTCGTGTACGGCGGCGGCGGTGAATTCGAAGGCGGCCAACAGGCTGTCGCCCAACAGAACGCGCGCCAGGAACAGGCCCGAGGTCAAATCGCCGACGCCCACCGGCTGACGCGGAAACGCCAACAGCGGCCGGCGCAGGTGCCAGCTGCCTTCGGCGGTCACCAGCAGCATTTCGAAACCATCCGGCAACTTGCCGGGGTAATCCAAATGCTTGACCAATACAGCCTTCGGCCCGCGCGCCAGCAACGCCTTGGCCATGGCCAGGCAATCGAACAGCGATTGCGGCTTGCGCCCGGCAAAACTGTCCAGTTCCAACTGGTTGGGGCACAGGAAGTCGGCCATCGCCGCGGCTTCGTCCAGCAGGAAATCGCTGACTTCCTGGGGCACGATGCAGCCCTTTTCCGGATGGCCCATCACCGGGTCGCACAGATACAAAGCCTTGGGATTGATGGCCTTGATGCGCGCCACGCCGGTCAGGATCGCCCGGCCCTGATCCGCACTGCCCAGGTAGCCGGACAAAATCGCGTCGCAGTTGCCCAACTCGCCGATCGCGGCGATGCCTTCCACCAACGCCGGAATCTGCTGCGGCGCCAACACTTCACCCGCCCACTGGCCATACTGGGTGTGGTTGGAGAACTGCACGGTGTTCAGCGGCCACACGTTCACCCCGACGCGCTGCATGGGGAACACGGCGGCGCTGTTTCCGGCGTGGCCGAAGACCACATGAGACTGGATCGCAAGCAAATGAGGTGTGCGTTTCATGCGGGGGATTTCCGTAAAGCCGTTGAAATTCTGGCCGCGCAGTATGCGACTAAAAGCAGCCTATACGACAGACCGGCGACACAGTTAAGCTGCTCTCACTTTGTTGGAGTCTTTCGCATGCTGACCCTGGGAAACATCTTCGTGTTGATGCTGCTGGCGACCGGTGCCGCCTGGGTGTGGCACAACCACGGCCTGCGCGAGCGCGCGCTGGAGCGGGTCAAGCAGCATTGCGCCAAGCTCGACATTGAACTGCTCGACGGTGCGGTGGCGCTCAAGCGGATCGGGTTTGTGAAGGATGCCAATGGCCGGCGGCGCCTGGCACGTATCTACAACTTTGAATTCACCGTCACCGGCGAAACCCGCCACCCAGGGACCATCACCCAATTCGGCGCCCACAGTGCGCAGATCGAACTGGCGCCCTACCCGTTCGAGATCAAGACACCACTGCCCAGCGCCGAAGTGATCGAGCTGAGCCAGTGGCGACAGGACCACGGCACCAAGAACCGTCAGTAACGACAGGCCGCCAGTGCGGTCTGCAATGCCGCCACGTCCTGTGGGTCGCTGAAAATCAATTCGATACGCGAATCGCGCCGCCATTCGCTGGTTTGCCAGGCGAGCGGGCTGTTATCCACAGCGTTGGCCGACAACCAGCCTTCGGCGCTGTGGATAACCAGCTTGGCGCGGCGCCACTCAAGGCTTGCCAGCCAATGATGCAGGCGCTGGGCATCGAATTGCTGGCTCGGGTGCCAGCGCCAACCGATGCTCCAGCCGCCCTCTTGGGCCTGGCTCAGGCAGATCGGTTGCGCGGGATCGCTCCAAATGGCCGGCATCTGCGCCAGCCCCTTGGGCACTTCGAAGTTATCCACAGCCGCAGCCGCCTGTGCGTTCAGCCCTGGCAACTGGGCCAGCGGCAAATGCGCCTGCCGGGTCCAGTAAAACGGGCAATCCGGTAACTGCTGTTCAATGGCGTGGCGCTGCGCGGCGTCCAGCGCTTCCTCCTTGTTCAATACCAGCAGCCCGGCACTCGCCAAGGCTTCCTGCTGCGCCGACGGCAAGGGTTTACCCGCCGCCAGCGCCTGGGCATCCAACACCAGTACACAGGCCTGCACTGCCAACACGTTCTGCCACGGCGCCTCTCGCAACTGCTTGAGCAATTGCGCCGGATGGCCCAGGCCTGACGGTTCGATAAACAGCCGATCGGGTTTGGCCTTACGCAACAAACGCCCAAGTCCTACCTGGAACGGCGCGCCATTCACACAGCACAGGCAGCCGCCAGCGACTTCGCCCAAGGCAATGCCGTCGTCATCCTGAGTGAGCAAGGCGGCGTCCAGGCCTATTTGCCCGAACTCGTTGATCAGCACAGCCCAGCGCTCGTTGGCTGGGCGCTGGGCGAGCAGGTGCTTGATGAGGCTGGTCTTGCCAGCGCCCAACGGCCCGGCAATCACATGAGTGGGAATGTTCTGCAGCATGAGGAGCATCGTTCAGACCGTGTAGAGCGTTTGATCCTACGCGGTTATGCGAGCCAATCCAGTGTCAGGATCAAGCGGCGTTCGTCAGCCTTGAGTGCGGGCGAACGGTGAATCAGGCCATGGCCTTCATTGCCATGCCACTTGGTGCCCTTGAGCAGGGCGACTTCCCCGCACTGGAGCTGCTCGATTCGGTCGCTGGGTTCGGCGTCCGGCTGGCCCAACTGGCGACGGTCCATCACGCCTTCACGCAACCACTGGCTGCCGATCCCGGCATAGGTGGTGATCAGCCGCACCGGCACATGGTCGACGTGAAAACGCGGGCACATGGCTTTATCCAACAGGCGCAAGCGCACGCCGATACGCTTGGCACCCAGCAAACAGGCAAAAGCGCTGACCAGCCAAGACACATCGGCGATAAAGCCTTCGTAGCCTTCCAGGTCGCGGCAACTGGACGCCAGCCCCTGCAAGTCGGGCGCGGCGTCTTCGTTATTGAGCTCAATCACCCTGGAATCGGCCAACGGCTCATTGAGCGCTACCAGCAAGGCGCCGAACTCGGCGATGTGCAGGGGCAACTGGCGCTGCCACACCGCCAGGTTGACGCCGTCTTCAAGGATGTCGGACAGCGCCAGCGGAGTTTCACCACGGGTCTGGCGAATCACGGGACGCAGGGGAATAACCGGGGCCAGCATCAGGCGGCTGCCTCCTCATACCAAGGGCCAAAGGGATCGGCCAGCAGGCGCCAGCCTTCGACGCCCAGGGCCATTTCTTCATCGTCGAGCAGGCAGGCGTCCAGCTCGGCGCGCAGCTGGGTGAAGTCGATGTTCTGCCCGATAAACACCAGTTCCTGGCGACAGTCACCGGTGCTCAGTTGCCAGTTGCCCATGATCGCCGCGACGCTTTCCTCATCCTGGGGCCACTGGCTTTTTGGCACAAAGCGCCACCAGCGACCGGCAAACCCATGGCGCATCAAGCCGCCCGCCTGAGACCAACTGCCTGCATCCTGGTGCTTGCTGGCCAGCCAGAAAAAGCCCTTGGAGCGCAGCAGTTTGCCGTTGACCCACGGACGGTCGATAAAGTCGAAAAAGCGCTGGGGATGAAAAGGGCGGCGCGCACGGTAAGCGGTGGAGGCGATGCCGTACTCTTCGGTTTCCGGCACATGTTCACCCCGCAACTCCTGCAACCAGCCCGGGGCCTGCGCGGCGCGTTCAAAGTCGAATCGGCCAGTGTTGAGGATCTTGTTCAGCGGTACTTCGCCCATCACCATCGGGATGATTTCCGCCTGGGCGTTGAGGCGCTCAAGGATTGCCATCAACTCTTCACGCTCGCGGCTGCTGATAAGGTCGATCTTGCTGATAAGGATCACGTCGGCGAATTCGATCTGCTCGATCAGCAGGTCGGTGATGGAGCGTTCGTCTTCTTCACCGAGGGTTTCACCCCGGGAGGCGAGGCTTTCGGCGGCCTGGTAGTCGAGCAGGAAGTTGATGCCGTCGACCACCGTGACCATGGTATCCAGACGTGCGATGTCGGCCAGGCTTTGCTCGTTTTCGTCGCGGAAGGTGAAGGTTTCAGCCACCGGCAAGGGCTCGGAGATGCCGGTGGACTCGATCAGCAGGTAATCGAACCGACCTTCCTTGGCGAGTTTTCCGACTTCCTCCAGCAAGTCTTCCCGCAAGGTGCAGCAGATGCAGCCGTTGCTCATCTCCACCAGTTTTTCTTCAGCGCGGTTGAGGGTGACGTCGCGCTGGACTTCGCTGCCGTCGATGTTGATTTCGCTCATGTCGTTGACGATCACCGCCACCCGCAGGTTTTCGCGGTTGCGCAGGACGTAATTGAGCAGCGTGCTTTTACCGGCGCCGAGAAAGCCGGACAACACAGTAACGGGGAGACGGTTGGGCATCAGGTATTCCTCATCAAGGGTGGCCGGTCAAACTGTCCGTTTATGGCGTTCGCGCAGCTCTTCACGTTCTTTGGCTTCGATACAGAGTGTCGCGGTGGGACGTAGCAGCAGGCGTTGCAGGCCGATGGGCTCACCCGTATCGCGACACCAGCCGTATTCGCCGCGAGCCAGTAATTCGAGGGCATCGTCGATCTTGTCCAACAGCTTTTTTTCCCGTTCCAGCAGACGCAGCTGCCACTGGCGCTGCTCTTCGGCGCTGCCGACATCGGCCGGGTCGCTGTTGGTTTCCTGCTCGCGCAGTGCCAGGAACTCGGCGTCGATACGCACTTGCAGCTCATGGCGCTGGGTCAGCAGCAACTCACGGAAGAAACCTTGTTGGGCTTCGTTCATGTAGTCGGCGGGCGGCTGGGCCAGCAGGTCTTGTTTGGTCATGGGGAGCGGGTCACGGGTCAGGCTATGCTTTGATGTTATAGTATAACAGTGCAAATAAGCCAATCCCCTCTTGCTCACCACGACGAAGGGCGCAATGCTTGAATACTTCCCTGCCTCGAGAAGCCCGATGAAATATTTGCTGTGCGCCCTGTTATTGGCTGCGGCAGGACCTGCCTGTGCCCAAGCGCCGAGCCTGCTGGCCAACTGCACGCGCAGCGCCAACCTGCTCGCGTGCGTCGACCCACTGGGCAATGCCTACAGCGTGGCGACGATCGGCAGCACCACGTATTTGCGTGGGTATGAGGTAATCGGCAAACGCTACTGGGCACAGACCAACAGCCGCTATGGGCAGCTGACGTTCTTTACTGGGTTGGCGTCGGACGGTGAGGCGTGGGTCGGCTATACACGGCGCGTGGGCTGGACCACCCTTAACCGGTTTTCCAGTTCGGGGGGCGCCAGCGCCAAATTCACCTGCAGCCGCATCACCGGCTGTTAGACCTGGGCGCTCTTCTGTTCCTGCATCCACGCCATGTAGCTGTTCATGGGCGGGTTCTTCTGGAAATATTTTTTCAGGCCTTCGAACAGGCCATCGGCAACCGCCTGTTGATGCCGCGCGGTGACCAGGCGCGCACTGTCACGCGCATTGGAGATAAACCCGGTTTCTACCAGGATCGACGGCACGTCCGGTGACTTCAGCACCGCGAAACCCGCTTGCTCCACGCGCTTCTGATGCAAGCTGGTGATGCCCTCCAGGCTGCCCAGGATCGAGCTGCCGAGTTGCAGGCTGGAGGCGATGGTGGCGTTCATCGACATATCCAGAATCACCCCGGCCAACATCGGGTCCTTGTCCTTCAGATTGAGCAGACGGGTGGCGCCGAGCAGATCGGCACCGTTTTCTCGTTGCGCCATGAAGCGTGCGGTGGCTGACGTCGCACCGCCTTCGGACAACGCATACACCGAAGCACCCGACGCGGTGATGCGCGGTGCCGCATCCGCATGCACCGAGATAAACATGTCGGCATTGTGCTTGTGGGCGATCTCCACCCGTTTGCGCAGCGGTACGAAGAAGTCGTCGTTGCGCACCAACTTCACGTCAAAACCCTTCTCGCGCTTCAGGCGTTTGGCCAACAGCTGAGCGATGGACAACACCACGTCTTTTTCTCGCTGGCCCTTGGAGCCGACTGCGCCGGGGTCCTTGCCGCCGTGGCCGGGATCGACCACCACGATGATGTCGCGCTTGGGGTGCGCCTTATCCACCAGGGGCGTGGGCTCTGACGCTATTTGACGAGGCGCCTGGGTGGCGCTGGTCAGATCCAGCACCAGACGATGACCCTGCCCATCCTGGGGCGGCAACACGAAGCTGTTGAGCTGCATCGGCGCAGCCAGGTCGAGCACGATGCGCGTGTCGCCCTTGCCAAAATGCCCCGAGCGGATCGAGGTGATCCCGCTGTTCGTCAACGCCAGCTGAGAGAAATCACCACTGAGCCCGGCGCCGCTCAGGTCGATGATCAAGCGCTCAGGCGCGCTCAGGGTGAAGGTCTTGTACTGCACCGGGCCGCTGAGGTCGAACACCAGCCGCAGCTTGTCGTCAGAGCGCCACAGGCGGGCGTTGCGTATCTGTGTGGCGTGGGCCGCAAACGGCAAGGTGAAAAGAGGGCTGGCCAGAAGCAGGTTAAGGAGCTGACGTCTGTGCATACAAATACCGCAAATAAAGGAGCGTCCCTACTCGACATGACTGAAAAAAGGCAGGAGCAGAATATTCATCGTCGACTCTATTGTTATACTATAACATGTCAAATCATTTCCAACGATGGACCTGCTCATGAATGCGCTGACTCTGCCGGATATCGCCGCGCAGGCTTCACGCCAAGCCTTGCCACTCGACTGGGTGGGGATGTGCGGCATCGCCCTGCCGATCCTTATCGACGGCCAACGCCTGACCGCCACCGCCGATGCCGGCGTGAGCCTGGACGACGGCGCCGCCCGTGGCATTCATATGTCACGCCTGTACCTGGCGCTGGAGATGCTCGACCAGCAGCCGCTTACGCCTGCACTTCTGCGTAATGTACTGCAGCGTTTTCTCGACAGTCATGAAGGTTTATCTAATAACGCCTACCTGCGTATCCACACCGATCTGCTCCTCAAACGCCCGGCGCTGGTCAGCCCACTGGGCGGTTGGAAACGCTATCCGGTGAGCATCGAAGCGCGTCTGGAAAACCAGATGTTCCACGTGGAACTAAAAATTGACGTTACTTATTCCTCAACCTGCCCTTGCTCTGCTGCACTCGCCAGGCAGTTGATTCAGCAGCAATTTCTTGATGACTTCGGCGACACACCGTTGCGGCATGAGGACGTGTTGACCTGGCTCGGCAGCGCCAACGGCATCGTCGCCACGCCCCACAGTCAGCGCAGCAGCGCGCAACTGTTGATCACATTGGACGGTGACCAAGCCGGCCTGCCCATCAATGACCTGATCGACAACGTCGAAGCCGCTCTCGGCACCGCCGTACAAACCGCCGTAAAACGTGCGGACGAACAAGCCTTCGCCCTGGCCAACGGGCAGAACTTGATGTTCTGCGAAGACGCCGCCCGCCGCCTGAACCTCGCCTTGAAACGCTCGGATGCCGTCAAAGCCTTCCACCTGAAAGTGATCCATGCCGAAAGCCTGCACGCGCACGATGCCGTGGCTGAAAGCCGCTGGACGAGAAACCCTGCATGATCACCTGCACCGCTTTGCGCTGGGGCGCCCCCGGCCAACCGCTGACGCCAGCCATAGATCTCACCCTGGAACAAGGCAGCCTCACTGGCATCATCGGCGCCAACGGCACCGGTAAAAGCAGCCTGCTCAAAGTCATCGCCGGCCTGCAAAAGCCCTTGGCAGGTAAAGTCTCGGTGGATGTTCCACGCCGTGGCGGCCTGTCGTTTCTGCCTCAGCAACAGCACCTGGACCGTCAGTTCCCCATCAGCCTGCAAGAACTGGTCGCCGCCGGATTCTGGGGTACCCAACTCACCCCGCAACAACGCAGCCAGCGCCTTGAAGCGGTGCTTGAAGACTGGTGCCTCAGCGGCCTGGAGCACCGCCCGTTGATGGCCTTGTCCGGTGGCGAATTGCAGCGCGCCCTGCTCGCCCGCATGAGCCTGGCCGAAGCGCCGGTGTTGTTGCTCGACGAACCCCACGCCGCGCTGGATGAAGAAGGCCAAGCGCTGTGCTGGAAACACATCCATGCCTGGCACGACCAAGGCCGCACGCTGATTGTCGTCTGCCATGACCTCGCATCCGTTCGCCATCACACCCAGCAAGTGGTGCAGATCAAAAACACCGGCTGCGTCTTCGGGCCCAGTAAAGAACTGATCCGCCCGCAACCCCGCATGCAGGTGGCCTGATGCACTTTGCCGCCCACCTGTGGATGCCCTTCGTCGACTTCGTCTTTATGCGCCGCGCGCTGATCGGCGGCCTGGTGCTCGCCTGCAGCACTGCGCCGCTGGGGGTGTTTCTGATCCTGCGGCGCATGAGCCTGATCGGTGACGCTGTGGCCCACGGCATCCTGCCCGGCGCTGCCCTCGGCTTCTGGTTCGCCGGCCTGAGCCTGCCGGCCCTGACCATCGGCGGCCTCGGCGCCGGTCTGAGCATGGCCGGCCTGTCCGCCTGGATCACCCGCCGCACCGGTCTGCGTGAAGACGCCAGCCTCGCCGCCATCTACCCCATCTCCCTCGCCGCCGGTGTACTGATCCTCGGCATCGCCGGCAAGCGCCTGGACCTGCTGCACCTGCTTTTCGGCTCCGCCCTGGCCGTCGACGAAACCACCCTCACCGGCATGCTCTGGGTCTCCGGTTTCAGCCTGATCGCGATGGCCGCGATCTATAAACCGTTGCTGCTGGACACCCTCGATCCGTTGTTCCTGCAAACCGTCAGCCGCCTCGGCCCGCTCGCCCATGGGTTGTTCCTGACCTTGGTGGTGCTGAACCTGGTGATCGGTTTCCAGGCGATCGGCGCCTTGATGGTGGTGGGCTTGATGATGTTGCCCGCCATCGCTTCACGCTTCTGGAGCCGGCGCCTGCCGGTATTGATCGCAGTATCGGCAGTGCTGGGATGCCTGTCGGTATGGCTGGGTTTGTTGCTGTCGTTCTACTACTCGTTGCCCAGCGGCCCGGCCATCGTGCTGGTGGCGGGCGCCGGGTATCTGCTGTCCGTGGTCTTCGGTCCGGTGCACGGCTTGCTGCGCCGCCCGCCTTTGCTGTCATCCCAATGAGGTGTTTCCCGATGCGCGCTCTACTCGTGCTGTTCAGTCTAATCCTGTCGTTATCGACGGCTCAGGCCGCAGACAAGCTCCAGGTGGTTACCAGCTTCAGCATCCTGGATGACATCACCCACCAGATCGGTGGCGATCACATCCAGATCAGCAACATGGTCGGTCCCGACGCCGATGCCCATACCTACGAACCGACACCCGACGACGCCAAGGCGCTGCTCAAGGCCAAGGTCATCATCAAGAACGGCCTGGGCTTCGAACCCTGGCTGGACCGCCTGGTGACCAGCACCGAAACCA
Source organism: Pseudomonas sp. A39 (assembly GCF_058145955.1). Taxonomy (NCBI): domain Bacteria; kingdom Pseudomonadati; phylum Pseudomonadota; class Gammaproteobacteria; order Pseudomonadales; family Pseudomonadaceae; genus Pseudomonas; species Pseudomonas sp. A39. The sequence continues at coordinate 78,937 of NZ_JBYVMD010000014.1, read as the reverse complement.
AGGCCACGGTGGTCACCGCCAGCAAAGGCGTAATCTCCCACACCATGGAAGAGGACGGCGAAACCATCCCCGACCCACACGCCTGGCACAACCTGGCCAACGCCGAAATCTACGTGAACAACATCACCAAGGCGCTGGTGGCCGCCGACCCGGCCAACAAGGCTGACTACCTGCGCAACAGCCAGGCCTACCTCAAGGAAATCTACCGCCTGCTCGCTGAGGCCAAGACCAAGTTCGGCGCGTTGCCACCAGGCAACCGCCGCATCGTCACCTCCCATGACGCCTTCGGCTACCTGGGCCAGGCATATGGCATCGAGTTCCTCGCGCCTCAAGGCCTGTCCACCGAACGTGAGCCGTCCGCTGCCGAAGTCGCCGCGCTGATCACTCAGATTCGCAAAGATAAAGTCAAAGCCGTGTTCATGGAAAACATCAAGGATTCGCGCCTGCTCAAGCAGATCGCTGACGAAAGCGGCGCGCAGATCGGCGGCACGCTGTATTCCGACGCCCTCGCCGCAGAAGGCCCGGCCAGCACCTTTACCGGCCTGTTCGAATACAACCTCAACACGCTGTGCGCGGCGTTGAGCAAGCCATGAACTTGAGCATGCTCGACCTGGAAGGGGCTGCCGTCGGCAGTCGCTTTCCACTCGAACAGGTGCTGGATGCCCTGCCGTGGAACAGCGATGGCTTGGTGGCCGCCATCGCTCAGCAACATGGCAGCGGCGAAGTATTGATGCTGGCCTGGATGAACCGCCGGGCCCTCAACGAAACCCTGCTCACCGGGCAAGTCTGCTACTGGTCGCGCTCGCGCCAGCAGTTATGGCGCAAGGGCGAAAGCTCGGGCAACTGGCAGCAGTTGGTGGAAGCGCGCCTGGATTGCGACGGCGATGCGGTACTGCTGATCGTCAACCAACTGGGCCCGGCGTGTCACACCGGCCGCCCCACCTGTTTCTATAACGCCATCGACGGCGACCACGTCTACATCATTACGGAGCCCGCTGCATGATCCGCAAAAACCCTTCCGGCGATCTGCCGGTCATTGCCGAATCGGCCTACGTCGACAAAACCGCGATCATCTGCGGCAAGGTCATCATCGGCGAGAACGTCTTCGTCGGCCCCTACGCCGTCATCCGTGCCGATGAAGTCGATGCCAGCGGCGCCATGGACCCGATCACCATCGGCGCCAACTCCAATATCCAGGACGGCGTGGTCATCCACTCCAAGTCCGGCGCGGCGGTCACCATCGGCGAATTCACCTCCATTGCCCATCGTTCCATCGTGCACGGCCCCTGCACCGTCGGCGACCGTGTGTTCATCGGTTTTAACAGCGTGCTGTTCAACTGCGCCGTGGGCGACGGCTGCGTGGTGCGTCACAACTCGGTGGTCGACGGTCGCGATTTGCCCGCCGCCTTCTACGTGCCCTCCACCACCCGCATCGGGCCCAACACCGACTTGTCGCAATACCCGCCGGTGAGTGTGAGCGCCTCGGAGTTTTCCGAAGACGTGGCACGCACCAATGTCGATCTGGTGCGCGGCTACAAAGCCCTGCAAAACGAGTTCTGAATCATGAGCCGCCTGCTGATTCGCAATGCCCGCCTGGTGAACGAAGGCCAGGAATTCGACGCCGATGTGCTGGTCGCCAACGGCCGTATCGAGAAGATCGCCAGCAGCATCGAGGGCTGCGACGCGCCCTTGGCCATCGACGCCCAGGGCCAATGGCTGCTGCCGGGCATGATCGATGACCAGGTGCACTTTCGCGACCCCGGCGCGCCGGACAAGGGCAGCTTTTACAGCGAATCCCGGGCGGCCGTGGCCGGCGGTATCACCAGCGTCATGGATATGCCCAACACCCAACCCGCTACGCTGACCTTGCAAGCCCTGGCCGATAAAAAGCGTCGCGCGGGCCTGCATTCGGTGGCCAACTATGGCTTTCACTTTGGCGTGAGCAATGACAACCTCGACCTCGTCGCAGCGCTGGACCCGCGGGAAGTGGCCGGCGTCAAAGTGTTCATGGGGGCCTCGACCGGCAATATGCTGGTGGATGATCCACGGGTTCTGGAGCGGTTATTCGCTGAAGTGCCGACCCTCCTGCTGGCCCACTGCGAACATACGCCGAGTATCCAGGCCAATGAACAACGCCTGCGTGAGCGCTTTGGCGACAATATTCCTGCCGTGGCCCATCCGCTGATTCGCGATGCCGAAGCGTGCTATCGCTCGTCCTCTCTGGCCGTGGAGTTGGCCCAGCGCCACGGCACACGCCTGCATGTGCTGCACCTGACCAGCGCCCGCGAGCTGGTGTTGTTCGAAGACAAGCCTCTGGCGCAAAAGCGCATCACGGCCGAGGTCTGCGTGCACCATTTGCTGTTCGATGACCGCGATTATCATCGGCTCGGTCATCAGATCAAATGCAACCCGGCAATCAAGACACGCGCCGACCGCGACGCGCTGCGCCAAGCCTTGTTGAGTGATCGTCTGGATGTGATTGGCACTGACCACGCGCCGCATACCTGGGCGCAAAAACAGTTGGGCTATCGCGAAGCGCCGTCGGGTTTACCCCTGGTGCAGCACGCGCTGCCGGCGTTGTTGGAGCTGGTCGCCGATGGGCTGCTACCGCTGACGACCCTCGTGGCGAAAACCAGTCACCGCGTGGCCGACCTGTTCGCCATCCCGGATCGGGGTTATCTACGCGAAGGGTATTGGGCCGACCTGGTGTTGATCAACCCGGAGCCCGAAGGCAAGCCCGTCAGCAGCGAGCCGATCCTGGCCCGCTGCGGCTGGACGCCTTTTGCCGAGCGCAGCTTTCGCCACAGCGTCAGCACCACGCTGGTCTCCGGCCACCTGGCTTGGCACAACGGCCAGGTGGTCGACAGTTGCCAGGGCTTGCCCCTGCATTTCCTGCGTTAGGCGGCCTGCGTTAGGCGCGAGGCTTGACCGTCCCGCAATCGTTACCCAGCCACTGGGCATGGCTGTCCAGGCTGCCCTTCTGCTGAATACCGGTGGCATTGAAGGTGCCGTTGACGGTGGTGGTGAATTCTTTCTGGCTCTGGAAAGTAGCGACGCCGGTGCCCTGGGCTTTCGGGCAACTGAAGCGGAATTTCCACTGGTTACCGGTCTTGTCGGTGACTTCCTGTTTACAGCCCGATTGCGGGTCGGTCAGGGGGATCGAATCGGACGCGACCTGCGCCGGTGTCAGGCACACCTGCACGCCTTTGCCGGCCATGGTGATGCCTTGTTTTTCCAGCATGGCGCGCTGTTCAGGGGTCATCTGTTGCTTGAGTTGACCGAGGATCAGCGACAAGTCCGGCAGATCCTGGTTATCGACCTTCATATTGCTGGTGGTCAATTCCCACAAGCCCGGCGCCAGCATCTGCGCCTGTGCTGCCACGGGCAGCGACAAACCAATAACCATGGCTAAACCAAGCAGACGAGCATTCATCGGGTAACTCCTGGGCAATTGTTGGCGTTAGACGCCGCGAAGGCGCCAGTGTTGCACGGCAAATAAAATAGCGACATTCGTCAGCGAACATGGTCTGTTAGGCACTCGATTGCCTGGAGTACCGTCGTCCATGGATTTTTTTGGCCCGCACCTGCTCGCCTACTTCATCGCCACGCTGCACTTTCTCGGGACACTCGCCGCGATCCACGCGGTGCTGACCGTCAGGACCGCCCAAGGCTCGATCGCCTGGGCCTTGTCGCTGATGTTCATGCCGTACCTCACGTTGATCCCCTACCTGATTTTCGGCCGCAGCACGTTCGACGCCTACATCCAGGCCCGTCGCCAGGCCAATCAGGAAATGCACACCGCCATCACCGCGCTGAACTGGCGGCCTTGGGTCGAGGAAGCCCTGGCCGCACGTAACTCCAGCGCCTACGCCTCCCTGCGCGCCATGCCCAAGCTGGGCCGCATGCCGTGCCTGGCGAACAATGAAGTGCATTTATTGATCAATGGCGATGCCACGTTCAGCGCGATCTTCGAGGCGATTCGCAACGCTAGGACAGCCGTGCTTTTCCAGTTCTTCATCATTCATGACGACGAGCTTGGCAGACAGTTACATGCCTTGTTGAAGGAAAAGTCCGCCGAAGGCGTAGCCATTTACGTGTTGTATGACCGCATCGGCAGCCATGCCCTGCCCCATCGCTACGTGCAATCCCTGCGCGACGCCGGTGTACAGGTCAAGGCGTTCGCCACCCGCAGCGGCTGGCTCAATCGCTTCCAGGTCAACTTCCGTAACCACCGCAAAATCGTGGTGGTGGACGGCATTACCGGGTTTGTCGGCGGGCATAACGTCGGCGATGAATACCTGGGCAAGAAACCCCCGCTGGCGCCGTGGCGCGATACCCATGTGCAGGTCACCGGCCCGGTAGTGGCGTGCTTGCAGGAGTCGTTTGCCGAAGACTGGTTCTGGGCCGCGCGCGAGTTGCCAACGTTGATCCTGCCGGACGCCTACCCCGAGGATGGCGTGCTCTGCCAATTACTCGCCAGCGGCCCGGCCGACCCGTATGAAACCTGCTCACTGTTCTTCGTCGAAGCCATCCACGCGGCGACCGAGCGCGTGTGGATCACCAGCCCGTATTTCATCCCCGACGAAGCCGTGTTTGCCGCGCTGCGCCTGGCGGTGTTGCGGGGAGTGGACGTGCGCCTGCTGCTGCCCTCGCGGCCCGACCACCGCATCGTCTACGCCGCCTCCAGCCTTTACGCGATCGAAGCGGTGCGCGCCGGCGTGCGGGTGTTCCGCTATACGCCGGGCTTTCTGCATCAAAAGGTGGTGTTGGTGGACAGTGAAATCAGCGCCATCGGCAGTGCCAACATGGACAACCGTTCATTCCGGCTGAATTTCGAAGTGATGTTGCTGACGGTCGACGAAGCCTTCGCCAAAGAAGTTGAGCACATGCTGCTCGACGACTTTGCCCTGGCCCATGAGGTCAGCCAGGAAGAAAGCCGCGAAACCCGCCGCCTGCAACAACTGGGCATGCGAGTTGCGCGGCTTATTTCACCGATTCTCTGACAAACGACGCGGTGAACTATGTGGGAGGGGGCTTGCCCCCGATAGCGGAGGATCAGTGCCTGATGAGCTAGCTGACACACCGTCATCGGGGGCAAGCCCCCTCCCACATTTGGATCTCCAACAGTGTTGAAATTCAGCGGTAGATATCTTCCCGCGTCCACGGCAGTTCATGGCTGCCATCGGCATGGGGTTTCACCGCCAGTATCTGGTGCAGGTTGATCCAGCCCCTTGCAAACGCGTACGCGCAACCGGCCAGGTACAGCCGCCAAATACGCAACGCTTGCTCCGGCACCATCGTCGCTGCCGCTTCCAGGTTGTCTTCCAGGCGCTCGCTCCAGTGGTCCAGCGTGCGCGCGTAGTGCAGGCGCAGGCTTTCGACGTCGACCACTTCCAGCCCGACTTCACTGATCTCGGCGGTCATCATCGCCAGGTGCGGCAGCTCGCCGTTGGGGAACACATAACGCTCGATAAACTCCCCGGCGCCACGGCCTACCGGACGGCCATCGGTGTGCTTGGCGGTAATGCCATGGTTCATCACCAGGCCGCCTTCGCGCACGGCGCCGTACAACGTCTTGCAGTACTCCGCCAGGTTGGCGTGGCCGACGTGTTCGAACATGCCCACGCTCACGACTTTGTCGAAACGACCGTCTTGCGGCAGGTCACGGTAGTCGAGCAGTTGCAGGTCCACCTGGTCTTCCAGGCCTTCGGCTTTCACCCGTTCCCGGGCCAGCGCCAACTGTTCCTTGCTCAGGGTGATGCCAAACACTCTGACCCCAAACTCCCGTGCCGCAAACCGTGCCAGCCCGCCCCAGCCACAGCCGACGTCGAGCAGATACTCGCCCGGCTGCAGCCGCAGTTTGCGGCACAGGTGGCGAAATTTGTCTTGTTGGGCCTGGTCGATGGATTCGCTACCGGTTTCGAAGTAACCGCAGGAGTACGCCATGTCCTGATCCAGCCATAGCTGGTAGAACTCGTTGGACAGGTCGTAATGGTAGGAAATGGCTGCTGCGTCAGTGGCCTTGTCGTGGATCGAGCGCACCGGACGACTCACCTCGTCATCCTCGATCAGAGCGTGGCTCAATTCGTCACAGACCCGGATGACCTCGGAAATGGAGCCTTCCAGCTCCAATTTTCCCTCCACGAAGGCTTCGCCCAGTGAATCGAGCGTTGGATGTGTCAGCTGGGACACGACCGTGGGGTCCTTCACCACGATGGTCACACTGGGCTCGGGGCCCAAGTTGAATTCATGGCCGTCCCAGAGTCGAAGACGCAGCGGTAGCTGAAGATTCTGTAAGGCCGGTGGAAGTTGCGCGAGCATGAGTAATCCCCCCTTGTTTCAGACGTCTGCTGTGAGGGTAGACCATCCCAAGACAAAGTAGGAGGCTATCGATTTGATAGCGCTCTCCTATGGGGCTCGGCGCTCGAGCAAACCGTCCTGGACCCACTGTTTCAGCCACGTAACGGCCTGCAGTGGCGCACCCTCTGCGTAACTGACTGCCAACGCTGCGCACAGTTCGGCAAAGTTCCAGCCGGTCGTCACCATCCCCGCCAGGGCGCAGGCCTCTTCAGGCTCAAGGCTACGGTAATGGCACACATTCTGATGACGCCATACCAGGCAGACTTCGGTCGGAGCCAATGCCTGGCTGGCGGGAAAGGCTGACGCGTCCTTACTCGCACGCCAGATCGCTACGGTATTGAAATGGCACAGCAGCAGCTGCACCGACGGCGCCAGGGTCACCTGCAACAGCGGCCACGCTTCGGGCGGCAACACCGCCATCTCATTCAGCGTCAGCGGTTCGCCCTGCGGCGCATCAAACGCCAGGGTAAACGCCCATTCCAAACGCGCCAGTTCCGCCAGCGGCGCACTTTGCTCCGCCACCAGATGCTCAAGGATAAACGCCGGGAAACGCTCCCCCAGCCAACGCAGACTGTAGTGGGCCGAGGGATAACGGCGCACAAAGGCCTCGGTCAGCGTTGCAAACTCATCATCACCCAACCAATAGCGGATGGCATTGAAGTCATGCCGCAAAACCTCCTGCAACCGCGAGATATAGGCGTTGTGGTAAATCGCCAGGCCCGCGTCCACATCCAGCGTCGGCCCGCCCAGCAGGGTGGCCGCGAAGTCACTGTTGGCCACTGGCGTTTCGGACAACAGGTGCTGCTCGAAGGCCAACTGCCAATCGGTCAGGCGCATAACGTTCTCCTGGCCAACGCCATAGCCCCCAGTTCACGGGCCTTGCTCAGTTCGGTGAGCAGATCTTCAAAGGGTGGAAAATGGTCGTCGCGCTCCAGTAGCGTCGATACGGGCCCCAGGTGCTCCAGCGTCTGTTGATAGAGCGCCCACACCGGATCGCATACCGGGTGGTCATGGGTGTCGACCACGTAGTCGCCATAGTCCATATGCCCCGCCAGGTGCAGTTGGCGGATGCTCTGCGGTGGCAGGTTGCGGATAAACGTCCAGGCATCGAAGCCATGGTTGCGCGAGCTGACATACACGTTGTTGACGTCGAGTAACAACTGACACCCTGTCAGATGCGCCAGGGCGTTGAGGAATTCCCACTCAGTGAATTCGTCCGCCTTGGAGCGCACATAACTGGAGACGTTTTCCAGTACCAGCGGGCGCTGCAACGCGTCCTGCACTTGGCGCACGCGGGCGGCCACGTGGTAGAGACTTTCTTCGGTGTAAGGCAGCGGCAGCAGGTCGTGCAATTGGTGCGCGCTGCCGCGACTCCAGCACAGGTGATCAGACACCCACGCCGGGCGGATTCGCTCGGCGAGCTGTTTGATTTGCTTCAGGTAATCGGTATCGAGGGCATGGGGACCACCGATGGACAGGGACACGCCGTGCATCACCAGGGGATAACGCTCGGCGATCGCGTCCAGGTAGTACAAGGCTTTACCGCCCTGGACCAGGTAATTCTCAGAGATCACCTCGAACCAATCCACAGCCGGCGATTGTTCAAGGATCTGTTCGTAGTATTCGTTGCGTAAACCCAGGCCGTAACCCAGGAAGGGAAGAGACGTGGCCATCATGGACTCCTGCAAACGTGTCCGCAGCGACGGTGAGCGCCGCTGCGGTTGCACTCGGCTTGTGCTTACTCGCCGACTTTACCGCCGGCGGCTTCGCAGGCAGCCTGGGTCATGGCCTTGAAACCGTGGCCCTTGCAGACAGCCTGGCCTTTGCAGGCGTTTTCAGCGGTCTTGCAGTCGTTCATGCCTTTGCAGGAAGTCACGCCGTAGCAATGAACGGTAGCGCCGGCGGCCTGTGCCTGGGTAGCGACACCGGCGAACAGAGTGGCGGCAGCGATAGCCAGGGCAGCACCGGACATAGCATTCTTGATGTTCATTGTGTAGTCCTCATCGATCAGTAGGTGGGTCGGTCTGAACGGGTTGCTCAGTCTCGACACACCACTAGAGTGAGGTCCCCCAACGGCGTTACAGCATTCCTCAAAAATTTCTGAACATTAATCTTCTAGCTTTAACAGTGGCTCCTGAAAGCGCAGCAAACGCCCGGCATTCCCCAGTACCAGCAAGGTGCTGAGGTTATGCAGCACCGCCGCGATCATGGCGCCGGCCGCACCCAACCAGCCAAACGCGGCAAACACGACAATTGCCAAGGTCCAGCCCAGGCCGATGATCACGTTGACCTGCAACGTCTGGCGACACTGGCGGCTCAAGCGCACACAGGTACCCAGGCGCCGCAGGTCGCTGCCGATCAACACCACATCCGCCGACGCCAAGGCAATATCCGCCCCGCCCGCGCCCATGGCCACACCGACCACGCCAGCCTTGAGCGCGAGCGAATCGTTGATGCCATCCCCTACCACCATCGGCCGGAAGCCGCTGCCGATCTCGCCCAGCACGCGGTTGAGCTTGTCTTCCGGCAAGGCCTGGGCTTCGACATCGCTGATGCCCACCTCCAGCGCCAGGCTGTCAGCCACGCTCTGGCGGTCGCCGGTGAGCAACAGTTGGCGGCCGAGGCCAAGGTCACGCAGCTCTTGCAGCGCTTGGCGCGCTTCCGGCTTGACGCTATCGGCCAGCAACAACCAAGCGAGAAACACCCCGTTCAGCGCCAACCCGGCGATGGGGCCATCGTGATTCGGGACGGCGGTGGTGAGGATACCCAGTTGCTCGAACAACTCCGGCCGCCCCAAGGCCGCTTCACCCTGCTCGGTCTGCGCCACGACACCCAGGCCCTGGCGCTCGCGAATATCCGTCAACGCCAGCATCTGTTCCTGCGTCGCCAGCCCCGCCAACGCCCGGCTGACCGGGTGGCTGCTGGCCGAGCCCAAGCTGGCCGCCAGGTTCAGCAACACCTGCCGGTCCGGCGCCGTGGTGTCGATGGCGTGCAGGCGCAAGGTGCCGAAGGTCAGGGTGCCCGTCTTGTCGACCACCAACGAGGTCAGGTCCGCCAGCTCTTCAAGGAACGCCGAGCTGCGAATCAGGATGCCATGCCGCGCTGCCACGGCGATCCCGGCAATCGCCGTGGCCGGCGCCGACAGCACCAACGCACACGGACACGCCGCCACCAGCACCGCGAGCATCGCCTGGGCGTCGTTGGTCACAAACCAGGTGACCGCCGCCAGCAGCAACACCAGCACCATATAGCTGCCGGCATACCGCTCCAGCAACCGCGTGATCGGCGGCTTGGAGCGCTCGGCGTTCTGCATCAGCGCGATGACTTTGCCCAGGGTCGACTCATTGCCGGTGCGGGTCACCTCAAGACGCAGCAGGCCGTCGAGGTTGATCGCCCCGCCAAACACCTGCACGCCCACACTCGCTTCCAGCGGCACCGACTCGCCGGTGATCGGCGCGGTGTCCAGGCTCGCCTGCCCCGATAGCACCACACCGTCGGCGGGCACGCGGTCACCGGCGCGCACTTCGACGATATCGCCAGTATTCAGCGTGCTGTTATCCACTTCGATAATGCTGCCGTCAGCCTGCACCAGCCGCGCATGGCTGCGGGTCAGTTTGCCCAGGGCATGGATCGCCTCCTGGGAACCGATCACGCTGCGCTCTTCCAGCACATGGCCAAAGATCATGATGATCGGCAGCAGCGCGGCGGTCAGCAGATCACCCGTGGCCCAGGCGCCGAGCATGGCCAGGGCGATCAGTTGGTCGGTGATCCCGTGCAGGCTGGGGAACCGCAAGCTGTACCAGGCCGAACGCATCACCGGCACGGCCACCAAGAGCGACGCGACGCCCAGCAGCAATTGGCTCACGCCGGTCTGGTCAGGCGCCAGCCAGCGCCATATCAGGCCCAACACCAGCAAGCCCAAGGCGAGCATGGCCAGGGTCAATTGCCGGGCAGCGCTGCGCTGCTCGGCGGAGGTCAGCATAGGTGCGCTCATTGTTCGGCTCCCTGGATGATCAAGCGGGAGTCGTCTTTAGGATCGACCGTGGTCACGGAGCCGGCCTGGCCGAGAATCTTCGGCAGGCGCTCGCGGTACAGGCGCACCATCAGGCCCGGGTCTTTTACCTGGGCCAGGCTGGCGACGGTGGCGGTTTGCGCCTGGGCATTGGCCAGGCGTTCGCTGGCCTGGGCGTGGGCGACTTGCACCAGTCGATCGGCCTGCTGAGTGGCGGTCTGGGTGAGTTTTTCCGCGTCGTTACGGGCATTGGCCACGGCTTTATCGGCCTGCTGGCTGGCGGTCAACACCGCATTGAACGCGTTCACCGCCGGGCCTGGCAGGCTAGATTGCACATCCACGCGGGTGACCTGGATACCCAATCCCAACCCGGTGGACGTCAACTCCGCCAAGCGTTTATTGATGCCTTGCACCAAGTCGCCGCGCAGCCGTTCGCGGCGTTCAGCAGCGCCGTTATCAGTACCGATCAATTCCGGCCTTGCCACCAAAATCGTGTCCAGGTCCCGCGCCGCCGTGAGGGCCACGGCGCTGCGGGTCACGAGTCGATCCAAGGCAGGCAACACATGCTCGCCCTGCAGCACAAACGCATAAGGTTCGGTGACTTTGTAAAACACCCGCACATCCAGTTGCACCACGCCGGCATCGCCGGTCAGCAAGTAACCGGAACCGGCCAGTGCATCACTCAACGGCGTGGCAAACGTGGCCACGCGGTCGGCCTGGACCGCCGCGTCAGAACGCAGCAGGTTCTCCACCCTGCGCTCGATCACGCGGTCAGCGGCCGGCAACAGCACCACCTGCTCGAACGGCTGCGGCCAGGCCAGCAACAGCCCGGCATTCTGGATACGGTCGAGGGCGCCGAAATGCAGGACCACCGCACGGTTCTGCGGGTCGATCTGGCGCACATTGGAAAATGCCCAGGCCAGCGCGGCCAGCACGGTCACCGCGTACAACGCCAGGAATGTCAGGCGTCCGGCCTGGATCCATGGGCTGTCCGGGCTGTCACGCTCGGTCATGGCTGGACATCCTTCGGCCCGTCCACCAAGGCGCGGAACGGCGCAGCGTCGGTGCGCAGGATGATCTTGGTGCCCGGCGTGACCACGGTGCCCAGGGTATCCAGGGAGCGCAGCAGGTTATACAGCTGCGGGTTGCCGGCGTAGGCACGGCCATAGATCTGCGCGGCCTCGACCCGCGATTGCGCTTCGATATCGGCGGCTTTCACCGTGGCATCCGCCTGCACGATGCGTGCATCGCGCTCGGCAGCGGAGCGGATCTGCGCCGCCTCACGCTTGCCCACGGCGGTGCGCTCGGTGGCGATGGTTTCCCGCTCGGCGCGCATGCGGTCGACGGTGGCGGTGAGGGTCACCGACGGCAAGGTCAGCCGTTCGATACCGATTTGGGCCACGCGCACGCCGTAGGTCGTGAGCAATTGTTGATCAATCTGCTGGCGCAACTGCGCTTCGAAATCAGCGATGCGCACCTGGCTGGCATCGGTGTTGATCAGGCTCGACAGGTCGAAGCTGGCCGCCGTGGTTTCCAGCGCCGAACCCACGAAGGTACGAATCTGCCGCGCCGCTTCGTCCGGCTGGTTCTGCACGGCGCGCATGAAGCGCTGCACATTGTCCGCATCACCCTGTACCTGCCACGCCACGTACGCCTGCACGATAATGCGCAGGCCATCACGGGTGCCCACATCCTGCAAACCGCTGGAAGTGGTGCGCAGGCGCAGATCCACCGGGATCGCCGCTTCGAACGGCGCCGGCCAGCGCCAGCCCAGGCCCGGTTCCAGCAGCACCCGCGAGGGGTTGCCGAAGCGGGTAATCACCGTGGCCTCGCCGGACCGCACTTGCACCAGGCTGGCGGCGGCGACCGCAAACAGCACCAGCAACAGCGCCCAGGCCATGCGGCGCCACGGGAATGGGCCGGCGGCTTGTTCGTCACCGTGATGATGGTGGTGGCCATGGTGATGACCGTGATCATGAGAATGAGCGCTCAACAGACCGACTCCTTATTGAACGGCTTTACGCGGCACCGAGGGATCGGCCGGCAAGGTAAAAGAACGCAGATCGATCGTCGGCGCGCTATCGGCGCCCAGGCGATGATCCAGAATGAGCAGCTTGGCGTGGGCCAGGCCTTGGCTGAGTTGGCCGAGGTATTGCTCCAGCACGAACGCCTGGCCGGCCGTGGCGTAGGCCTTTTGTTCGGCAGCGAAACGCAGGTCGGCGGCTTGGGCACCGGCATTCACTTCCCGCGCGGTGGCCTGGGCCTGATCGCGCGCGGTGCTGGCTTGCAGCAGCGCCTGGTTGGTTTGCTCACTGGCTGCACCGCGCTCGCGGGAGATCAGGGCCTGGGCGCCGATCTGCGCGGCTTGCACGCCGTGATAAGCATTGGCGGCACCGGCCGGTGGGTGGATCGCCTCGACCACGGTCGCGAGGATTTCCACGCCGCTGTCGAGTGTCTGCAGGTCCGCCTGCACGGCGCGGCCGATCTCGTCGGCCAGGCGGGTGCGTTGTTCGCCGAGCAACTCATCAAGGGTGCGCGAGGCAAAGTCGTGCACCAGGATGCGACTGGCGGTGCTGCGGATCAGGGTCGGCACATCCGCGCTGTTGTAGGTGGCGGCCAGCGCGGCCTGATCGGTGAGGCCGATGCGGTAGACGAAGCGCACATCCATATTGACGATCTGGAAGCTCTGCTTGTCGCCGCGGCTGCTGGCGATCACTTGGGATTTGTCATTCACATGGCTGGCGTCCCACAACCGGTTGGCAATCAACGGCGGCGGGCCTTCGGCGGGGGCGAGCTCCGGGGCGGCGGCTTCACTGACACTGGTGGCCAACTCATGCACCACGCCGTTTTCCACGCTGATGACACGCCCCAACGGCCACGGTAAGCCCGCATGCAGACCGGGGCCGAACACCTCGACGGGTTTACCGAAGCGCTCGTAAATCCCACGGCCTTGCAGGGGCACTTCGTGCACACCGGTGAGCGCCCAGCCTACCGCGAGAACCACCAGCAACACCGGCAGAAACGCCCGGCGCATGTAGGTAAACGCCCAGATCTGGCGCAGGTCGATGCCGAAGCGGTTGTGCAATTCATGCTGCAACGCGAGCAAAGGTTGCGGCGGCCAACGCAGCAGTCCGGCGATAAAACTTTGCGCCATCAGGCGGGGCTCGAGCCGTGGCTGGCGCGGGCTGAACAGCGACAGCACGGCCCTTAATAGAAACTCCAGCGCGACCAATGCCGGCAGCAGGCCGATCAGTGCCGCCAGGCGCAACGGCCACACCGACGCCGCACCCGCAAACAGCAGGCACACCGCACTGACCACCAGGCAGATGATCGCCACCCGGCTCAACTGCGCCAGTTGCGAGGCTTCCGGCCATTGCGCGGCGGTTTCCTGAGCGAGGCGACGCTCGAACACCAACAGGCCAAACGCCAAGGCCAGCGCCAGCGCGGCACCGATGCTTGCCGATTGACCGATCGGTGCGGCGGGTAACGCCAGGTTCCAGAATTCGATAATGCTGACCAGCGCCAACAGCGACCAACCGCCAAGCCACAACACCGGCGCGCCGATCTGTTGGCCAAAACGCTCAACCAGGCGTGCGTAGCGGCCCGTGTCTTCGACCTGCACTTCAACCGCCGGCGCCTCCAACGCCTGGGCGCGCCAATCGGCCACCCACCACGCCGATTGCAACCCGGCCACCAGCAGCAGCAACGCCGACGCACAGTTGATCAGTACCACCGGCCAGATCGACAGCGGCGCAAACAGCGCGACAAACAGCGCCAACACCCAACCGGCAACGCCCAGCACCGTCAGGCTGATACCGGCCTGGCGCAATCGACGGGCATGGAACAGCCCCTGTTGAAAACGCGGAAGGCCTTCCACCGAAGCGCCGTCAGCTTCCAGATCCACTTGCATCCACTCAACGCCTGCTTGTACATAATTCGTTACGATATAACACGATGCGTGAAATTTTTGTTCGAAAAACATCGCTTTAAGCGGCACACCGTTACCCTGTGGGAGGGGGCTTGCCCCCGATAGCAGTGTGTCAGCCAACACCGGTTTCAACTGGCCCATCGCCATCGGGGGCAAGCCCCTTCCCACATTTGATCTACCGCACCGTCAAGATCGTGACTAACCCCCCATAAACACACGCCATCACTGGTGCAAGCCACATTTAATCGGCACACTCCAAAACAGTTTTTCGCGGGCCCACGGACAAGGAAGCGTCACCCCCATGATTTCGATCTATCAGCTCAAGCCGCGCTTTCAAAACCTGCTGCGTCCTCTTGTGCAGCGCCTCTACGACAACGGCACCACCGCCAACCAGATCACCGTGCTGGCCGGCGTGGTTTCCCTGCTGGTCGGCCTGTTGATCGCCAGCTTCGCCCAACACCTCTGGCTGTTTGCGCTGATTCCGCTGTGGATGATCCTGCGCATGGCCCTCAACGCCATCGACGGCATGCTCGCCCGAGAATTCGGCCAGCAGTCACGCCTGGGCGCCTACCTCAATGAACTCTGCGATGTGATCGCCGACAGCGCGCTGATCCTACCGTTTGCGCTGATCCCCGGTGTCAGCCTGGCACCCGTGCTGCTGGTGGCGTTGCTGGCGGTGTTCAGTGAATACGCCGGGGTGCTGGGACCGATGGTGGGTGCATCGCGCCGCTACGACGGGCCGATGGGCAAAAGTGATCGCGCCTTCGTACTCGGCGTACTGGCCACCGGCGTGGCGCTGGGCTGGCTGGGCGCCGGTTGGGTCGACGGGGTGATGTGGGTGGTCGCCGCTCTGCTCGCCTACACCCTGTTCAATCGGGTGCGCCAAGGCCTCAACGAACAACAAGATACTTCCCCTTCTGCATAAGGATTTTGCGATGCGCGAACAGCAAGAGCACACCTTCAGTACCCATGATGGCGTCGAGCTTTTCTACCGGCACTGGCCGGCTGCCGCTCCAGCAGACGGTGAGCCACGCAAGGCGATTGTGTTGTTCCATCGCGGCCATGAGCATTCGGGGCGTATCGCCCATCTGGTCGATGAACTGAACCTGCCGCAGTTCGACTTCTTCGCCTGGGACGCCCGTGGTCACGGCCAGTCCCCCGGCGAGCGTGGTGACAGCCCCAGCTTCGCCACCAGCGCCCGTGATGTGCAGACCTTTTGCGACCACATCGGCACCACCTATGGCATCGAGGAAGAGCACTTAGCTGTCATCGCCCAAAGCGTCGGTGCGGTGATTGCTGCGACCTGGGTGCACGATTACGCGCCGAAAATCCGCGCGTTGGTGCTTGCCTCCCCCGCCTTCAAGGTCAAGCTGTACGTGCCGTTCGCGCGGCCGGGCCTGGCGCTGATGCGCAAGTTTCGCGGCAACTTTTTCGTTAACAGCTACGTCAAGGCCAAGTTCCTCAGCCATGACCCGGAACGCGTAGCCTCCTACGACAGTGACCCGCTGATCACCAAGGCGATCTCGGTGAATGTGCTGCTCGGCCTGTATGAAGCGGCTGACCGGGTAGTAGCCGATGCCCAGGCGATCCAGGTGCCGACTCAACTGCTGGTTTCGGGCTCGGACTTTGTGGTGCATCGCAAACCCCAGCAGCAATTTTTCGACCGCCTTGGCAGCCTGAAAAAAGAGCTGCATATCCTCCCCGGTTTCTTCCACGACACCCTCGGCGAACGCGACCGCGCCACCGCCGTGAACAGCGCCCGGCGCTTTATCCTGCAGAATTTCGAACACCCGCTGGACCGCGCCTCGCTGTTGGATGCGGACAAACTGGGCGCCACCTGCGCCGAATCCGAAGCCCTCGCCGCGCCACTGCCGCGCAATTCCCTGCGCGACCTGTACTGGCGCCTGACCCGCGCCAGCATGGGCCTGGGCAAGAACCTGTCGGACGGGGTGAAGCTGGGCTTCGATACCGGTTTCGACTCCGGCAGCACCCTGGACTACGTGTACCGCAACACCCCCACCGGCAAGGGCGGGCTGGGGCGGATGATCGACACCAACTACCTCAATTCCATCGGCTGGCGCGGCATCCGCCAACGCAAGCTGAACGTCGAGGAACTGCTGCGCCTGGCCATGGCCACATTGCGGGATGAACAGCGTGAAGTGCGCATCGTCGACATCGCTGCCGGCCACGGTCGCTACATTCTTGAAGCCTTGCAGGGCGTGTCACCGCTGCCGGAATCGATCCTGCTACGCGACTACAGCGACATCAACGTGCGCGACGGTGGTGCACTGATCCGTGAGAAAGGCCTTGGGGATATCGCGCAGTTCGTCAAAGGTGATGCGTTCGACCGCCTGGATCTGGCGGCGCTGGACCCAAAACCGACGCTGGCGGTGGTGTCCGGGTTGTATGAATTGTTCGCCGATAACGCCATGGTCGGCGGCTCATTGGCCGGACTGGCCGAAGCCGTGGAGCCGGGTGGCTACCTCGTCTACACCGGCCAACCGTGGCACCCGCAGTTGGAACTGATCGCCCGGGCGCTGACCAGCCATCGCCAGGGCCAGGCCTGGGTGATGCGCCGTCGCAGCCAGGCGGAAATGGACCAACTGGTGGAAGCCGCCGGTTTCCGCAAGATCACCCAGCGTGTGGATGAGTGGGGCATTTTCACCGTGTCCCTGGCACAGAAGATCTGAACATGCGCGAACCCGGCTTGTTGAAACCAGCGGTCCTCTGGCTGCTGCTGTTGGCGCCGCTGTTTTTCAGCACTTACGGCTTTGCCACGTGGGTGACCAGCCAGCGCAGCGACGTCGGCACGCTGGTGTTCGGCTGGGAAACCCATATGCCGTTCTGGGCATGGACCATCGTGCCCTACTGGTCCATCGACCTGCTCTACGGGTTTTCCCTGCTACTGCCCAATAGTCGGCATGAGTTGAAACAGCATGCGCTGCGGCTGCTGTCAGCCCAGGTCATTGCGGTCAGCTGCTTCCTGATCTGGCCGTTGCGCTTCACCTTCGAACGGCCGGAACTGGACGGCGTATTCGGCTGGCTGTTCGCCGTGCTGGCGGGCTTCGATAAACCGTTCAACCAGGCGCCATCGCTGCATATCGCGCTGCTGGTGATCCTGTGGGTCATGTACCAGCGCCATACCCAAGGCGTGTGGCGTTGGCTGGTGCATGGCTGGTTCGCCTTGATCGGTATTTCGGTGCTGACCACTTATCAACATCACTTTATCGACTTACCCACAGGCGCCCTCGCCGGGTGGATATGTGTGTGGCTCTGGCCGGTGGAGCACCCAAACCCACTGTTGAACGCGCGGCTGACACGGGACCCCAAGCGCAGGCGGTTGGGCATACGCTACGGGCTGGGTGCTCTGGTACTGGGCATTCTTGCCTTCGTGCTGGGCGGTGGTTGGCTGTGGATACTGTGGCCGGCGGTGTCTCTGGCGTTGATCAACGCCAATTACGGGGTGCTGGGCGCTTCGGGTTTCCAGAAACGCGCCGATGGCCAACTGACGCCCGCCGCGCGCTGGCTGTATGCGCCGTATCTGGCGGCCGCATGGATCAACTCGCGCCTGTGGACGCGCAAACATCCACAACCCGACCTGATTGTGGATAACGTCTGGCTTGGTCGAATTCCTACGACAAGCGAGCAGTCGCCCTTCAAGGCCATCGTCGATCTCTGTGCTGAATTGCCGATTAATCCACAGGGCCGCGCCTATCAATGCATCCCCGTGCTGGACCTGATCGCCCCCACGCCCGACGAATGCCTGCAAGCTGCACACGCTATCGAGCGGCTGCGCGCCAACGGGCCCTTGCTGGTGTGCTGCGCCCTCGGCTACTCACGCAGCGCAACGGCCGTCGCCGCCTGGTTACTGCACTCAGGGCGCGCCGCGACGGTAGAGCATGCGCTGTCTATCATTCGTACAGCGCGGGCCGATGTGGTCCTGCACCCCGCACACCGTCAAGCGTTGGAGGGTTTGCCCCATGCCGGCTGATATGGAACTCCAAGTGGTCGCCAGCCTATTGCGGCGAGGCCGTTCGCTGGATCAGTTATCCACAGGCCTGACCTTGGTCGGCGTGTTGTTCGGCTTGGCGCAACTGCTGATGGCGAGTGTCGCGCCGATCTGCCTGCTGCTGAGCCTGTGGATGATTATCCTCGGGCTGCTGCAAAAGTACTGGGCGCTGCGCGTGGCCTTCGATGCTGACCTGTTCGCCCTGCTGGCCCGTGACATCGAGCGCACCGCAGACCTCGACCAGGCCCTGCAAACCCTCGGCCTGCAGTCGCCCAAGCGTGCCGGCCGGCCTTGGACCGAGCGTCGTCGCGGCGCGCTCAAACTGTTGCGCAAACAAGCCTGGCTACTCGGCGCGCAAGCGCTGCTGACCCTGGGCGTGATCCTCGCCAGCCCTTGGCTGCCTTTCGCCGGATAAGGAACCCCCATGTTCGAACCCGTGGTCGCCACGCTGATTACCTCTATGGCCCGCACCGTCACAGGAGCGCGCAGCCTGTGGCTGGGGTGCGCGCCGGTGCCGGTGCAACGCATCTATTTTGCCAACCACAGCAGCCACGGCGACTTTGTGTTGCTGTGGGCGTCACTGCCGCAGAACCTGCGCAAATTCACGCGCCCGGTGGCCGGCAGCGATTACTGGAATAAAAGCGCCTTGCGCCGCTACATCATCAACCGCGTGTTCAACGGCGTGTTGATCGACCGCGAACGCAAGGACCCTGGGGATAACCCGCTGCAGCCGATGCTTAACGCCCTGGAAAGCGGCGACTCGCTGATCATCTTCCCCGAAGGCACGCGCAATCTCGAAGACGGCCTGCTGCCGTTCAAAAGCGGCTTGTATCACCTGGCCAACAGTTATCCACAGGCCGAATTGATCCCGGTGTGGATCGCCAACCTCAACCGGGTCATGCCCAAGGGCCGCGTGTTGCCGTTGCCTCTGCTGTGCACCACCAGCTTCGGCGCGCCGCTGCAATTGGAAGACGGCGAAGACAAAGCCGCCTTCCTCGCCCGCACCCGCGATGCCCTGCTCGCCCTTGCCCCGGAGCATGTCTGACATGGATAGCCAAACCCTGATGTTGTTCGGCGGCATCGGCGCGATCCTGGTGCTCGCCTCGTTGATCGGCCTGATCCTCAAGCTGCGCACCCGTGGCACGCCCAACGCGGTGGTCGAAAACCTCAATGCCCGCATCAACGCCTGGTGGGTGATGGTGGTGGTGATCGGCATCGCCTTCTGGCTCGGCACCGCCGCAGTGATCCTGCTGTTCTACGCGGTGTCGTTCTACGCCCTGCGCGAATTCCTCACCCTCACGCCCACCCGCCGCAGCGACTACCCGGCACTGGTGGCCGCGTTCTACCTGGCCTTGCCGCTGCAATACCTGCTCATCTACGCCGACTGGTACGGGCTGTTCTCGATCTTCATCCCGGTGTACGTGTTCCTGCTGCTGCCAATCCTTGCCTCCCTCGGCGGCGACAGCACCCACTTCCTGGAGCGCGCCTCGAAGGTGCAGTGGGGCCTGATGATCGCGGTGTTCTGCGTGTCCTTCGTGCCCGCCCTGCTGACCCTCGACATCCCCGGCTACGAGGGCCGCAACCTGCTGCTGATCGCCTACCTGGTAATCGTGGTGCAACTGTCCGACGTGCTGCAGTACGTGTGCGGCAAGCTGTTCGGCAAACACAAGATCGCACCCAACCTGTCACCCTCGAAGACGGTGGAAGGGTTCGTCGGCGGGATTCTGCTCTCGTCCCTGATCGGCGCGGCACTGTGGTGGACCACGCCGTTCAACCCGTGGCAGTCGTTCTTGATTGCGCTGCTGATCAACCTGCTCGGGTTTGCCGGCGGCATCGTGATGTCGGCGATCAAGCGCGATCGCGGCGTCAAAGACTGGGGGCATATGATCGAAGGGCACGGCGGGATGCTGGATCGGCTGGATTCGGTGTGCTTCGCTGCGCCCATCTTCTTCCACCTCGTGCGCTACTGGTGGACCTGAGGTCACCGCTCTAAAGCCAAATAACGATCAACATGTGGGAGGAGGCTTGCCCCCGATGACGGTGTGTCAGACAACATAGTGGTAGCTGACTCGCTCTTACATGCAACACGCCTAGCGGGGCGGCGAATCGCGTCATCTTTTGTATCAAAGACGCGTGTAAGATACGCCGCACTTAGCCAGGGATGCTCACCATGTTCAATTCGTTCAAAGCGATCAGCCGCCGCATTGTCGGTGCGTTATTGACTGTGGTGGGGGCCGTCTTTGGCCAATGGCATCCGCCGGTCTGGCTGCGTGCCATCGGCCGTGGGCTGGCGAACCTGGGCAGCAAAGCCCGCGCTTATCCACGTCAAACCGGTGCCGGTTTATTAGGGCTGGTCTTGCTGGCCGCCGCCGGCTTCTATGGCTGGCACTGGTATTCCAACCTGCCGCAGCCGCATACCGCGAGCTATTCGCTGCACAAACCGAACCTCACCGATTACACCCAGCAAACACCGGTTGTGGATAACTTGCAGGTGCGTTTCGGCGAGTCCGTGGCCCCGCTGGCGGCCATCGGCAAGCCGGTCACCGAGGGCATCACCCTCAAACCCGCGGTCGCGGGCACCTGGCGCTGGGCGGATGACCGCAGCCTGTTGTTCGTACCGGAAAAAGACTGGCCCATCGACGCTCATTACACCGTCGACCTGGCAAAGAAAAACCTGCTGGCCGACGGCGTGTTGCTGGACCAATACAGCACGCAGTTTTCCACCCAACCGTTCCGCGCCACCCTGGCGCAAAACGAGCTGTACCAGGACCCGTCCAATCCGACACTGAAACAGCTGGTGGCGACCTTCCATTTTTCCCACCCGGTGGATGAAGACAGCCTACGCAAGCGCGTCACAGTAACCCTCGGCAAAGGCCTGGCCTACCGCGACGCCCAGTTGCCCAACCGCCCGGAAATCACCTTCGACGAGAAAAAACTCAACGCCTACGTACGCTCCGCCGCCCTGGCTACCCCACTGGAAAGCACGCCGGTCAGCGCCAAACTCGACGAAGGCATCAAGGCCCGCGACGGCGGCAACGCCAGCGCCGCCCCACTGGTGGCGGAAGTCACCGTGCCCGGTCGCTATCGCCTGACCTTCACCGGGGCCGAAGTCAGCTTTGTCGACAACGCACGTGGCGAGCCGGAGCCGGTGCTGATGTTCAGCAGCTCCAGCGCCGTGGCCGACGAAACCATTGCCGGTAAGGTCCAGGCCTGGTTGCTGCCGGAAAAAGCCCAGGACGACACGCGTCCCTACGACAGCAACGACATTGATGACGCCCTGCTCGCCCGCAGCACCAAGGTCAACCTGACCCACGTGCCCAGCGTCGAACCGCTGAATACCTTGCACGCCTTCAAGTTCAAGGCCCCGGCAGGCCGTGCGGTGTATGTACGCGTGCCCGCCAACCTGGAAGCCATCGGCGGCTATCTGGCGAAGAATCCTACGGCGTCGCTGATCAGCATGCCGGCGTACCCGCGCACCCTTCAGTTCCTGTCTGACGGCGCCTTGCTCAGCCTCAACGGTGAAAAACGCCTGGGCTTTATGGCCCGTGGTGTACCCGGCGCCCATGTAGAAATCGCCCGCTTGCTGCCCAACCAGCTGCAACACCTGGTGGACCAGAGCAGCGGCAGCTTTGCCCGGCCGAATTTCGGCAATGAGTATTTCGATCGCATGGTCGAGCGTCAGTCGTTGGATATCCCGCTGTCATCCAATGACCCGGCGAAAACCGTCTACGACAATGTCGACCTCAGCCGCTACCTCACCGCCAATGGCGGCCGGCGCGGCATTTTCGTGCTCAAGCTCAGCCCGCAGGATGACCCGGCCCCGCGCACGTTCGAGTACGACCGCAGCAGCACCAGCGACCTGCGTTTTATCGTGGTGACGGACTTGGGCATCATCGCCAAGCGTTCCAGCGATGGCAGCCACGATGTGTATGTGCAGTCCATCGGCAATGGTTCGCCAGTCGCCGACGCGCAAGTCGACATCATCGGCCGCAACGGTTTGCCGGTGAGCAGCGGCCACACTGACGGCGAAGGCCACGCGCATTTCGCCAAGCTCGATGAACTGCGCCGTGAGAACACGCCGCTGATGTATGTGGTCACTCGCGGCAATGACCAGTCGTTCCTGCCGATCGCCCGCCAGTCCCAGCAGTTGGATTTGTCGCGTTTCGACGTAGGCGGTTTGGAAGAGGACGGCGCGATTGATCGCCTCAGCGCCTACCTGTTTACCGACCGTGGCCTGTACCGGCCGGGCGAAACGGCACATCTGGGCATGATTGTGCGCAGCGGCAACTGGAAGGGCGCACTGCAAGGCTTGCCGGTGGAGCTGCAAATCACCGACCCGCGCGGGCTGGAGGTGATTCGCCAGCCGCTGAAGCTGTCCGCCAGCGGTTTTGAGACCTTTGATTTCCCCAGCAGCGAAGTCGCCCCCGCCGGGGAGTACACCGCGACCCTGCAGTTGATTGGCGAAAAGCAAACCCGCACCGACCTGGGCAGCGTCAACTTCAAGGTCCGCGACTTCGAGCCGGACCGCATGAAGGTCAGCTTGAGCCTGCATGACACGCCTGTTCAGGGTTGGATTCCACCGGACCAGGTGGTGGCCAAGGTCACCGCCATGCACCTGTTCGGCGCTCCGGCATCAGGGCGTCGTGTCACCGCGAAGATGTCCCTGAGCCCGACGCTCGCAGCGTTTGACCGTTACCCGGATTACCGTTTCCGCCTCAACGATGCCCTGGAAGAGGCCAGCACCGAAGACCTGGCCGAAACCACCGTCGACGACAACGGCCAGGCCGTGCTCGACCTCAACCTGCAACGCTTCGCCAACAGCACCTACCGCCTGCAGGTGATGACCCAGGTGTTCGAGGCCGAAGGCGGCCGTAATGTCGCGGCGCAAAGTGCCTTGCTGGTGTCGTCCGCACCTTATCTGGTCGGTGTGAAAAGTCAGGATTCGCTGTCGTACGTCGCCAAGGATGCGCCGCGCCAGGTGCAATGGCTGGCCGTCGCGCCGGACCTTACGCCGGTGGCGGTGGACGGCCTGACCAGCGAAGTGGTCGAACACCGTTATGTGTCGGTGCTGGTGAAACAGTCCAACGGCACCTACAAGTACGAGTCGCGCATCAAGAACATCAGCCAGCCCGCCTCGCCGCTGGCGATGACGAAAGAAGGCGCCAAGCAGACGTTGAACACGTCAGCGCCGGGCGATTTCACCCTGCAACTGAAAGACGCCAACGGCAACCTGCTCAACCAAATCGACTACAGCGTGGCCGGACGTGGCAACACGTCGCGCTCGCTGGAACGCAATGCCGAACTGCAATTGCGCCTGGATAAACGCAGTTACGCCACCGGTGATGAGATCGCCATCAGCATTCGTGCCCCGTATACCGGTGCCGGCTTGATCACCATCGAACGCGACAAGGTCTACACCCAGCAATGGTTCAAAGCCGACAGCACCAACAGCGTGCAGCACATCCGCGTACCTGCGGGGCTTGAGGGCAATGCCTACGTCAACGTGCAGTTTGTGCGCGATATGGGTTCGGCCGAGGTGTACATGAGCCCGCTGTCCTACGGCGTGGTGCCGTTCAGCATCAACCTGGATGCCCGACGCATGGCATTGAAGGTTGAAGGCCCTGCGAAGATTGAGCCGGGGCAGACGCTGGATATCAAGGTCAACGCTGACCGTCCGGGCCGCGCGGTGGTGTACGCGGTAGACGAAGGCATCCTGCAAGTGGCGCGCTACCAGACGCCGGACCCGCTGGGCTTCTTCTTCCAGAAGCGTGCGCTGGAGGTCGGCACCAGTCAGATCCTTGACCTGATCCTGCCGGAATTCAGCCGCCTGCTCAGTGGGGCAGCGCCCGGTGGCGATACGGAAGGCGCCCTGGCCAATCATCTCAACCCGTTCAAGCGTAAACATCAGCCGCCGGTGGCTTGGTGGTCCGGGCTGGTGGACTTACCGGCCGGTGAAACCGTGCTGCATTACCAGGTGCCGGACAGTTTCAACGGCAAGCTGCACCTGTTCGCGGTGGCAGTGGACAGCGACAGTGTCGGCGTCAGCGAAGCCAATACCGAGGTGCGCGGGCCGATCGTGATCACGCCAAACGTGCCGGCCTTTGTGGCGCCGGGGGATGTGTTCAACGTCAGCGCCGGGGTGTTCAGTAACCTCGACGCGGCGGCGGACGTGAAGTTTGAAGTGCAGACCAGCGCTGGCCTGGTTGTGCAGGGCGACAAGGGCAATACCTTGTCGCTGCAACCGCGCAAGGAAGGCACAGCCGAGTTCAAGATCAAGGTCGGCGACACCCTCGGCTCGGCAGACCTGCGTTTTGTCGCAGTGCTGCCGGACGGCAAACGTATCCAGGTGGCGGAAACCACCTCGATCCGCCCTCTGAGCGAACATCGCGTTGCCCTGAGCCTGGGCCGCTTCGACAGCGCCAGCAAGGAGCTCAAACCCACTCGCGAGCTGTTCAGCCAACTGCGCGACGTGCAACTGGGCGTGGCCGCCTCGCCGCTGGTATGGGCCAACGGCCTCAAGCATTACCTGGATGACTACGGCTACGCCTGCACCGAGCAACTGGTGTCCAAAGCCATGCCGGCATTGATCTGGGGCGGCAATGCACCCGAGGCCGAACAAGCCTTCGGCAGCGCGGTACGCATGCTGCGCCAACGCCAGAACCAGGCCGGCGGCTTTGGTTTGTGGGCGGCCAACCCGGACGTGGCACCGTACGCCAGCCTCTACGCCACCGACTTCCTCATCGAAGCCAAGGAACGCGGGTTGCCAGTGCCGGAGGACCTGCTGGTGCGCTCGAATGCGTATCTGACAGACCTGGCCAATGGTCCTAGCGAAGGCCTGTCGGAATTGCGCAACCGTGCCTACGCCAGTTACCTGTTGAGCCGTCAGGGGATTCTGGTAAGTGGTGCGTTGAGCGATATCCGCGAACGCTACGAAAGCTACTTCAAGGACAGCTGGCAGAACGACTTGGGCGCCGCTTACCTGGCGGCCAGTTACAAGCTGCTCAAGCAGGATCGCCAGGCCGATACGCTGTTCCGCAAAATCCCATGGCGTTCGCTTGTGGATAAGTGGGACAGCGATGGCCTGTATTACGACCCGCTGGTGCACGACGCCGAACACCTGCACCTGCTGGCGCGCCACTTCCCTGAGCTGATGGACGATGTGCCTACGGCGTTGCTGGATAAACTCGGCAAGCGCCTCAACGAACAGCGTTACAACTCGCTGTCGGCGGCCCTGTTGCTGCGCGCGCTGGACAACTACGGCCAGCGTGCGCAAAACGACATGACCCTCAAGGCCACCGCTTGGCTGGGTGACAAGCAACAGCAATTGCTGGAGATGGCCGGTCAGCCGCCGCGCGCCGCCGTGCCGGGCAACACGCAAAAACTGGTGATGGAAAAATCTGACGGTCCGGCCGCGTTCTACATGCTCAGCGAAGCCGGTTTCGACAAGGGCGCCAAGCTCAAGCCGATCAATAACGGGCTGGAAATCATCCACGAATACCTCGACCTCAAGGGCGAGCCGGTGAGCAAGGTCGCCGTGGGTGATGAGTTCCTGGTGCGCCTGCGCCTGCGGGCTACCGACCGCGATCAGGTGCAGCAAGTGGCCGTGGTCGACCTGCTGCCCGGTGGCGTCGAGCCTGTGTATAACTTGCCGCCGGAGCCGGAAGCCGCCAGCAGCGAGGAAAGTGAGGGTGAAGAGTCCGAGTACGTCGAAGAAGACAGCCAGGAAGAACAAAGCTGGCAAGCGCCCATCGGTGAAACCGAACTGAGCAACTGGCAGCCGGAGTATGTGGACGTGCGTGATGATCGGGTGGTGTTGTACGGCACCGCACTGCGTGATGTCGGCACGTTCGTGTACCGCGTGCGCGCCACCAACGCCGGTACCTTCAACACGCCACCGGCCTACGCCGAAGGCATGTACGAAACCACCCTGCAAGGGCGCGGCAAAGTAGGCCAGCTTGAAATTACCAAGCCTTAAACACCTGACGCCGCCGCTGCTCGCAGCGGTGGTGGTGCTGGCGGGGTTGCGGCTGTGGCCCCATGCCCCGCTCGAGCAGACTGTGACCTCATCGCGGGTGGTACTGGCCGACGACGGTTCGCTGCTGCGCATGACGTTGGCGGATGACGGGCAATACCGCTTATGGCTACCGCTGGAGCGGATCTCTCCTTCACTGGTCGAAGCCTTGTTGCTCAAGGAAGACCGCAATTTCTACTGGCACCCGGGGATCAATCCCCCGGCATTGCTGCGCGCCGCCATGGCCACCTACAGCGGTGGCCAGCGCCAGGGCGGCTCGACCTTGAGCATGCAATTGGCACGGCGCTTGTGGGACCTGAACACACGCCAGGTGCCAGGCAAATTGCAGCAGATGGCGTTGGCGCTGTGGCTGGAAGCACGCTACAGCAAGCACGACATCCTGGAGGCCTACCTGAACCTGGCGCCCATGGGCGGCAATATCGAAGGGGCCGAGGCGGCGAGTCGTATCTATTTCGGCAAGTCGGCGGCGCAGCTGTCGTTGTCCGAGGCGCTGGCGCTGGCGGTGATTCCCCAGCAGCCAGGCCGGCGCGCACGCTTCGGGCCGTCGCTGCAAAACGCCCGCCTGCGCTTGATGAACGACTGGCGCGAGACTTATCCACAAGACCCGCGTAATGACAGTCTGCTGCAATTGCCCCTCGAAGCGCGCAACCGCCAGCAGATCCCGTTCCTGGCACCGCACCTGAGTGAACAGCTGCTGGCCTCCCAGGTCGGTAATGAACTGAACAGCACCCTCAACCTGCCGTTGCAACAATTGCTCGAACGCCTGATCACCGGCTTTATCGCCGAGCGACGCAGTACGGGTGTGGAAAACGCCACGGCGATCCTGATCGACAGCCGCGACCAGAGCGTCAAAGCGCTGGTGGGTTCGGCGGATTACTTATCCACAGGCATCCACGGGCAGGTCAACGGCGTGCTGTCGCGACGCTCGCCCGGTTCCACGCTCAAACCGTTTCTGTATGGGCTTGCGCTCGATCAAGGGGTGATCCACCCCATGAGCATCCTCAAAGACCTGCCGAGTAACTTCGGCTACTTCCAGCCAGAAAACTTCGACGGCAGTTTTGTCGGCCCGCTGACAGCGCGAGATGCCCTGATCCGTAGTCGCAACATCCCGGCAGTGTGGCTGGCCAGCCAAGTCAAGTCGCCGTCCTTGTACGGGCTGCTGCAACGCGCCGGAATCAAAGGCCTGCGCGACGAAAGCCATTACGGCCTGGCCTTGGCCCTGGGTGGCGGTGAGATGACCCCGGAAGAACTGGCGCAGCTGTATGTGATGCTGGCTGGCGATGGGCACCTGCGCCCGTTGCGCTATGTGCAGGAACAGCCCCAGACCACGGGCGCCCCACTGCTCACGCCCCAGGCGGCCTTTATGGTGCGCGACATGCTGCGGCGCAACCCACGCCCGGATGGCCTGCCGGGCCGTCACTGGCGCACCGCGTGGAAAACCGGCACCTCCTGGGGCTTTCACGATGCGTGGAGCGCCGGCCTGGTCGGCCCCTATGTGTTGGTGGTGTGGGTGGGTAACTTCGACGGCCGACCGAACCCGGCGTTTATCGGTGCCAAGACCGCTGCGCCGCTGTTCTTCCGCATCGCCGACGCCCTGCCCCTGGCCTTACCCACGGTGGTGATCAAGCCTGACAAGCCGCCCGCTGGACTGGTGCGCATCGACGTCTGCGCCGCCTCCGGTGAACTGCCCAACCGCTGGTGCCCGCAAACCCGCAAGACCTGGTACATCCCGGGCGTGTCGCCGATTCGCGTGTCCAACCTGCACCGCCCGGTGCTGATCGACACCCGCACCGGCAAGGCCGCATGCCCGCCGTTCGAGGCGCAATACACCCGCGAAGAAGTCTTCGAATTCTGGCCCAGCGACGTGCAACGCCTGTACCGCGCCGCCGGACTGCCAAGGCGCACACCGCCCAACGTGATGAAAAACTGCCAGCCCAACCGCGTCAGTGATTCAAGCGAAGCACCGCAGATCCGTTCGCCGTTGACCCAGGTGAGCTATCAGTTGCGCCTGTCCCAGCCGCAGGAAAGCATCCCGCTGAATGCCAACGCCGCCAGCGATGCGGCGATGCTGTATTGGTTTGCTGATCAAACCTTGATCGGCCAAGGCCCGCCGCAAACCACGCTGAACTGGCGGCCGGGCAAGTCGGGGGAATATAGGTTGCGGGTTACGGATGATCAGGGGCGCAGTGCGGGTCGGGGGTTGAAGGTGGAGTTTGTGCCGTGATGAGGCGCCCCGCTTTTGCGAATGCTCTTTCATGACTGCTACCGGATGCCCCGTACCGTCCTTTTAAAGGCTAGTCTGTTCGAAGAGACTTACAAAAGGACTTATCAATGTCGCCTGATATAGCCATCAGTGCCGAAGGGCTGAGCAAGTGCTATCAGATTTATGATGCGCCGAAGGACCGCCTGCTCCAGATGGTGATGCGCGGCAGGAAACGGTATTACCGAGAGTTTTGGGCCCTTGACGATGTTTCGCTGACGGTCGCCAGAGGTGAGACCGTCGGGATCATCGGTCGCAATGGAAGTGGCAAATCTACGTTGCTGCAACTCATTTGCGGAACCCTGATGCCAACCCGTGGCACGGTTCGCGGGCAGGGGCGAATTGCCGCGTTGCTTGAGCTGGGGGCAGGCTTCAACCCGGAGTTTACCGGCAGGGAAAACGTCTATATGAACGCGGCCGTGCTGGGCCTGAGCCGTGCCGAGATCGACACCCGTTTCGCCGAAATTGCCGCTTTCGCCAATATTGGCGACTTTATCGACCAACCTATCAAAATCTACTCCAGCGGGATGATGGTGCGGTTAGCCTTCGCGGTTTCGGTCTGTGTAGAGCCCGATATTCTGATCGTCGATGAAGCACTCTCGGTAGGCGATGCGTCTTTCCAGTTCAAATGCCTGAACCGCCTGGAAGATTTGACCGCGAAGGGCACCACACTGTTGTTCGTGTCCCATGACATGAGCATGGTCAAACGCTTTTGTCATCGCGTCATTTATTTACGCCAAGGCCGAGTCATTGCCAGCGGGGCACCCGACGAAATGGCGGAGTTGTATCTGCTCGACATGCGCGACGAGCAACGCCAATGGGCCAGCGGCGGCGAAATCCCGGTAACGCGAAAACTATTTATGGGAGCCCATGAGGGCATTGCCTTCGGTACCAAAGAAGGGCACATCCTTTCTGCCTGCTTTACCAACACGCAGGAGATGTCATCGAGTTACATGCACGGCGACGAAATCGAGATGCATGTCGAGGTATTGCTCCATGAGGCCATCACCCGTCCCAACATCAGTTTCACCATCCAGGAAGCGAAATTGCTGGTAATCGGAGGGGAAAACTTCGCACTACAGCCGGGCCCCGCCGAAAACGGATGGCGCCATGCAGCGATCACTGTGCGCTTTGCGGCCAACCTTTGTGCCGGACGCTACCATGTCACCCTGAAACTGCTGCAGGGCGAAGCTGAGCACACCTCGCAACTCATAGAGAAGCAGGTAGCACCGTTGGCATTTGACATGCTGCCGAATCAGAAGAGCTTTCTGGGTTTGGTTGACCTTGGCCTGGAACGTGCCAGGCATAACGTCAATGAATGACTAAGCTCCGTAATGGACTAAGCAGTAGCGGAATCATGGAGAAAGGACTTTGGCAGTGTTCATAAAAGATCCCGCTTGGCAGGTCGCGATATTCGGTACCTTCGATGTAGAGAACTACGGCGATCTATTGTTTCCCGTTATCGCGCAAGCGCAACTGACCCAACGATTAGGCGCGGTCGAGTTGCACCGTTTTTCATACAATGCGAAAAGCCCCCCCCATTGGCCTTACACCGTCACCTCGGTAAACGATCTTCCTGAGGTGGCCGCGCAACTCGACGGCGTTCTTATCGGCGGTGGCTTCATTATCCGTTTCGATAAGGTGGTCGCCCACGGCTACATGCCTCCGAATTCAGGTATCCATCATCCCACGGGCTACTGGCTATCGCCGGCGCTGATTGCCCATCAGCATGGAGTCCCGGTGATCTGGAACGCCCCGGGGATGCATTGCAACGATATTCCCGAGTGGGGCAAGCCGTTGCTCAAAATGGCGTTGGAGTACAGCCCATGCATACGAGTGCGCGACGAACCTTCACGGAAAAGCCTGAACGGCCTCAGCCCTGCCGCCGATATCCAAGTGCTGCCGGACACAGCCTTCGGCCTGCCGGACTTGATCGACGAGCAACATCCCAGTAAGGCTTTCGCCGAGTTGCGTGAAGCTTATGGGCTAGATAAACCGTATATCGTGATCCAGCCGATTCATGTGGTCGAGCCACTGTTGCAGCTGTTCGAGAAACATCCGCAGGTGCTTTCCGGCTATCGGCTGCTGGTTCTTCCAATAGGCCCGGTATTGGGCGACCACCCACTGTTAGTGTCCAGCCGTATTCCCGGCACGCTCACCCTGCCCTTCTGGCCAGCCCCATTATTGCTGGCAGAAATCCTCGGCCACGCTCAAGCAGTCATAGGCCATAGCTACCACTTGGCTATCAGTGCATTGGTATTTGGCGTTCCGGTGTTTTCCACTGCTGACCTGGGTACTGGCAAATACACCGCGTTGGCGAATATGGCTCAGATGCACGCCCTTCCACAGGCAGAGGAACTGACGGAGCACTGGTTCCGCTCGCGCTTAGGCAAACGTGAGCCAAGCGCTGCGATAACGGCGATGAGGGTCGAGCTGGCCAGCTATTGGGACCACGTTGCGACCATCATCACCCAAGGGAAGACCACGGCTTGCGAAGGTCTCAATCGATTCTGGCAGTATCTGCCTACTCTGCTGGAAAACGGCAATCCCTCCCCTGCGCCATCGATCGCCGCGTCAACACCTACGCTCGATTTCTTGAACATCGAGCTCAACGCCCGGCAACAACAGATCTACCAGCTCACCGAGCAGCTCACCGCAATGCAGAACTCGAACAGCTATAAACTCACAGCACCACTGCGCTCACTGCGACGTGGTCTCAGCAAATGGAGGGCCCAATAAGTGCGACCTATCCTGAACTTGTCGGCGCTCAGAATGGGCTCGCTGGAAACCGCCCCCTATTCCTGGGCCGAAATAACCAATCTGTATTCCGCAGAGGATGCCGCCGCGCTCGCGGCTACTTATCCCCATGATCACTTCAAGACTGTCACCGGTTATGGCGGCGAAAAGAACTATGACTACGAGGCCCGTGCCCTGCTGCCCATGGGTGGCGACGCTATTGCCTACGAGTCGGAACTGAGCGAAGCCTGGCGGCGCCTGGCCAGGGACCTGTGCAGTGCAGCCTACCGCGACGCTCTTGGCGCCCTGACTGATCAGGATCTGAGGCAGGCCCCCATGGAGGTCAACGTGTTTCACTACGGCGCAGGGGCGAGCTTAGGCCCGCATCCCGACTTACCGGATAAACGCGTTACCCATATTCTCTATTTCAACGAGTCCTGGGATCCCGCCTATGGTGGGTGCCTGAACATTCTGCGCGGCAAGGACCCCGAGGCAGTGGTGGCACTGGTCGAGCCTCTGGTGGGAAATTCTGCCGTGCTGGTACGTTCGGACCACTCCTGGCACGCAGTCTCACCCGTCGTACCCAGCCAGACCGTCTCACGCAGAAGCGTGACGGTCACCTTTTACCAGCAAGGCTCCCGGAGCTCGATGTGGCCTGAGGGTGACAACACACCCCTGCACCGCTACCCGGTCGACTGATCAGGAAGGGGCTTGAGGGATAGCGAAGTCTATAAACACCTAAAAGCCCCGCACCTGCGACGCCGTCTCGGGACGCAGGTGCTGCTGACGGTGCCCTTACTGCAGTTGTGTCACGAGGGAACGTCCGATGCGGTCCGCGTTCGCCATGATTGTCAACGTGTGAGATTTTTCGGTAAGGCTGGGCAGGCAGGCGCCGTCCACAACATGTACGCCAGGCAGCCCCTCCACTTGGCCCAAAACATCCGTTTGACCGATCCTAGGGTTCGAATGCATGGGGAGGGTTCCAGCGTAGTGGATGTCCGCTCCGGGTTTGGCGCAGGTAAAGCTCATGGGCATCAGAACCGCCCCCATTTTCCAGTAGATGCGACGCAGCTTCGCCTCTGCAGCGCTCATAAGCGCCGGCACCTCTGGCTGGAAGTCTCCACTGATCTTCAATGAACCATCAGCATTCAAGACTGCCGTGTTTTTGGACAAATGACCGGGCAGAAAGACATTGCCGACAAGACAGGCACTCAGCAGATTGTTCAATAACTCAATGCTGTATCGCTTGCCCATTGGCATTCGGTTGACAAATTCGGTCATGGGCAAGCCCGTCGTACTGAACGTTGAGCCAAAAGCCGTAGCGCTCTCCGTCAGCTTGAGCGCAAACGATAGCTGACCCAATCCGAATGCTGGCACTCTAGGGGCACCGAGCAATTTCGGTAGCCATAGCAAAAACGCTGCTGTCGGCGACGAGAGCAAAGGCAATGGGCCTGAATGATTCAAATGCTTAAGGGCTATCCGGGTCGTGGCCAGTGTGCCAGCGGCTAGCAATAAACGTGTACCCGAGTAGCGTTGCAAGGAACAGGGGTCGGTAACGGTCCAGGCCCCATCGTGTTTCAGCAAATCATCGACCAAAAAACCTTGAACGTGCCGAAAGCCTGGGTACTGCTTGAGTTTCGAGAGCTCTTGCGACGCACTGTACAGCGCCTGATTTTGACAGTTCCACAAACAGTTTCCCGATAGATCACAGGCTTGACGCTCTCCAATAGGCTGGCTCAAAACCGCCACTCTGGAACGACCTAGTCGAAACCCCAGATCAGGAAAAGTGTGCGACTGGCGAGTGTAGTTATCCAGCAGTCGCTGGTGCAGCCTGTCCAATGGCAAGGGCGGCTGCGACCATTCATCCAGACCAAAGTAGCTGGAAAGATCATCCTCGACCTGACCGCTGATACCCATCCGGCGCGAGACTGTTTCATAAGACTTCTCCAGCTCGCGGTAGTCGATGGGAAGGCTGGAAAACTCACTGGCGGGCAGCCGCGCGACCCCGCAGCCCCAGGCATTCGAAAGCCCGCCGGTTGCCAATGATCCTACACCGATGAAATTATCGGTTTTAATGCGATTGCCCGCGCTGAACCCCTTGAAGACATGAGCATGAGCAGGCGTTTTGAGCTTGGGGGAGATTGCGTCCAACTGATTCAACGCATGGAAATCTTCGCCGATCATCCATTTCCACTGATGCTCATCGTTCATTCTGCTCGCCAGAAATGGACGCTGCGGTACTGCCGATGAGCCTGCATCGCGCTGAGCATCCACCATGAGGACCTTCAGGCCCGCTTTAACCAACGGATAGGCTGCCGAGGTACCTGCGGGCCCACTGCCGACAATGATCACATCAAACTCAGACGTCACGTGCAGGCTCACTGTTCAGAAACAGCCGACAAACGAAGGGGCGGACCACCAGCTTCGGGATATGCCACGCAAGCTCTTTAACCAAGGTAAATCCCAATGCTGCTATCGCGCAGGCAAAGCTGCGAGGCTGCACCGTGCCGATAAAGGTCGTGGCTCCCTGGGTGCTGGCTTCGGCGATGCTGAGCGCAACCTGGAGGCGCCAGGACAGCTCCTTACCCTGAGGCGTCTTCAAGATATTCGGATTATCCAAGAGGGTCAGTAGTATCGGCCAGCGCACCAACAAGCGTGACGCCATGATTGAGCACGTTTTGTTCGCCCGCTCCAGTACCCTCACGTACCGACTGATCAAGCTGATGCGAGCTGGTTTTTTTAGTAAGTAACTCAACAGTACAACCGCTTCCTGAATGAGCAATCGCCGTTGGCCATGACCAGAGCGATGCATACCATGACTAATGGGCCGCAACTCAATGCCCAGTTTCGTCAGGGAACTCTCAGTATTTATGAGTGGCAGATTGATCAGTGAAAAAATTCGCTCCAGCCCCAACCGGGTACTGATTGTTTGCCCGAGCAGCAATACAAGCGCCCTGAGTAAGACCACGGGCACCGGAAATGGAAAGCGGATGGCTTGAACCCGATAAAGAGCTATCGATTTGAGAAAGTGGGTGAAGGTAATAGGTTGTACCGCGCCGACATTGAAAATTTCGCCGTTGATATCGTCGCGATCCACTACAGCCAAAATCGACGCTGCCAGATCGTCGACATGAATAGGCTGGATGCGAGGCGCCGGCATAAAAACCGGAAAAAATGGGAACTGGCGTACCGACTTTGCCAACACCCCAAAGAGCCCGAACTCCGGGCCGCCATACACCTGCCCAGGACGAATCACGCTGCCTCCGGCAGCCAACACAGCCTGCTCGATACGCCATTTTGTTAAGCCATAAACGCTGGACGCCGCAGGATCAGCCGTCTGGCTAGAGATAAAAATAAACTTGGCTGAGGCTTGATGGGCACTTTGGATCAGTGCTTGAGCCGCCTGTACCTCATCATCTGCACTCATGTGAGCACCCGTAGAGGTGTCGGCCGCCAGATGAATAATAGCTTTTGCACCTGAAGGGCAATCAGGGGCGGGGCCGAGTAAGTCATAGGGGACCCATGAATAGGCCGTAGAGCAGGGTCGACGCGTAGCGCAGATAACGTCGAACCCGCGTGTGGACGCCAAAGCTGTCAATTGCTGTCCGATATAGCCTGTCGCCCCGGTAATGAGTAGCTTCATTGCTATAGGCCTTTGGCTTGATCAGAGGAGGCAGGATCATGCTTGTCGGAATGAAATACGAACAACTTACTCACCCAGTAAGTCATCAGCACGCACGCCACGTCAGAGATAAATTTCAACGAGGTCGGGCTATCAACAAAATGCATTCCCACGCCCAGCAATGCCGATGCCATTGGAATATTGATAGCGAGCAGCGAAAAATAGCGTAACGCCTGGGACTGACGACTGCGGTGGGTCGACTGGAACGTGAAGTGACGATGCAGAAAAAACGCAAAGACCCCAGCTATCACTTTACCGGCAACATTGGAGAGCACCGGTTGATCGTTGAATAGCGACAGTAGCAACAAAAAAGAGCCCATATCCAGCGCGTAAGCCATGACTTGAATGGCGCCATACCGAATAAAGGTCAAGACTTTCTCCTGATAACCACGATGTGATGAAGCCCGAGCAAGCGTCTCACCGGATAAAGCAATTTTTCAGTCAATTTTATCAAGGGGATCAAGAGGTCAGGCAGCAATTGCCGGAAATTTAGTCCTCCCGAAATAAGGTATCGGGGATAATTGCTGCACACTTCTTCAGCGACGATCTCCAAGTCCGGGTACTTGAGCTCAAAGACGTCTCTGTCACGAACAAAAACGATATAGCTAAGCGCTTGGTTGGCGCCGTTCATGGGCCCTGCTGACGGGGTTTCCCAAGTAGGGAAACGCTTGTCGAACCCTTCGGACGTGAACAGACGCTTATAGATGAAAGACGCCAGACACCCGTGGTAAGGCTCGATCAAAATAGCCCCACCACCTGGCTTGAGCGTTCTTTGAAGCTCCGCGAAAAACCGATCAGGGTGCGGAAAATGATGAAAACAATTTTGACCATAAAAAGCCCTGACCGAACCGTCCTCCAGGCTCATTGCCTCAGCGTTCAATGCCCTGTCCAATTGCTCGGTAAAAACGATATCCGTAGCAAGCACTTCAGGATACGAATTACGCATCGGAGCAATACCCGCGCCTAACTCAATCTCCAAGCCTTCGACGTTGAAGTAACGATCTGCCAAACGATGAAACGAGTGATGAAACTCGAAAAAAACCTCCCGAAGCATTCGCTTGCGCTCCAGTATTTTCTCGTGCAATTCAAGACGTTCGAGGCCGTCTACATCAAATTCATTAAGCGATGGCTCCGATAAAAGCTCTCTCAGTGTCTTCACTGTTTTATTCTCGCAATGGTATTTCTTTTACGACCGAAAAATCCCGGACTGCAATACAGAACGAGCACTTATAGACGCTTTAATCAATGCGCTTTTTTTCCCCACGCGCAAGACGCTCTCGGCGTTTCCTATGACGAGGGCGAGTGGGTACAGTCGCGATATCGTATCCTAGAAACGCCAGGATTAGCTGTATGCCCGCGAGTATCGGAAGAGCACTCAGCATGACTGTCCCGGCAGGGGTTGGAATTCCACTGTTCATTGATTGCAACCAGTGATACCCACCAAAAACAATACCAAAAACAATCATAATTATGCCGCTCGGCAACTCTAAAGATGCCAGGGACATATTTCTTAAATAATAATTATAAAACAGCCTTTTAATGAAGTTCCTAGCATGTTTGATCAGAAACTCGCCGACGATACTGGATATTTTTAGATTACTGACTTCCTCGGCATATTTCGCTTCCATTGGAACATCCACCACAACCGCTCTTAGCGTATTCAATCGGAACAATATATCTGTTTCAAAAAAATAGCGCTGACTTATTCTATCAAGCGGTAACAACTTTGCTACATCTCGGTGAATGGCCGTATAGCCGTTAGTGGGATCAAAAAGATCCCAGTAACCCGTTGAAAGTTTTGCCATTAATGACAAGATAGCGTTACCAAAAACACGCAGTCTCGGCATCGACCGCACCTGCTCCAAATCAAAAAAACGATTGCCCTTCGTATAATCTGCCTCTCCCGCCAAAATCGGGTAGACAAATAACGGGATCAAGCCGGGATCCATCTGACCGTCCCCGTCAACTTTGACGATGATGCTCGCACCATCGGTAATGGCTGCTTTATAGCCGGTCATTACCGCACCGCCGACCCCTTTATTCGACTCATGCCTCAGCACAATGACGCGAGGATCAGTAAGGTGGGCTTGCACATAGTTGCCGGAACCGTCTGGGCAGGCGTCATCCACGACATAAATGCGCCAGACGTCAGCACCTATGTCGTTGATGACCTCCAGAATGTGCGCCGTCACCTTGTAGCAAGGAATAACAACCGCAATAAGGTCTTCGTCTTCTTCGCTGCATGGTTCTACTTGTGAGTTCACGTAGGTCACCGTTTATTGCTTGAACGAAACAGACTTGAACACCAGCGGTTCTTCTGTGTGGCCCGAAGCATATATGATTGCCGTCGTCGCCTGTGCTGGAGCGGTCACGGTCATTTCATGACTCTGCCAATCACTGCTGCAGGTGTAGACCTGTATGTTTGTACTGATAAACGCACCTTGAGCGTCGTGCCAGTTGACCTGAATACGCCCTTGCGTAACCCCTGCGGAACAGCGGACAGACACACTATTCTTGTAACTTCGGCCCGCCTCTACTGTTACAGCTTGGGTCGCGGGTTCCTTTACATTCACGCTGAATATTTTTTGCGAATCATCATAAGTTAAAGGCGAAGCTAAACTCCACCCTTCCGCCGATAACAGCTCACTGTTCTTCAACATTTCCAGAGTGTACCGAGTGGTATCATTGTATCGTCGCAACTCTATCCCGCTCAGCGTAACGACCGGAAGTGAAATATGCAGGAGTAACTGTAGCTTTTCTGCTGTCAATCGAGTCGGATCTATAATCAACCAGTCGACTTTTCTTTGCCGAAAAAGCTCAGATAATTGACGCTCTGTTTTTACTGAATCAACGTCAGCCAGCCATCGCATGTTGTACCAAGACGCATAAAGCGCGTCGCTTTTAAGCCCCGCGACAAGCGGGCTGGCAAAAACTGCAACAGGACGCTGTGATGAGTTTAAAATATTTAAAATTTCCACCAGCTTTAGAATCGGCATATGATCATTTAAATAATCGTCACGCCCTTGCTTGCTAAGTACTGCATCCGGTAAAAGCTGCCCATAATAAGTGGACGATTGAATAAACCATATATTAAAGAAAACTAAAAGACCTCCAAGTGTTCCTCCCAATATCTTTATCAATTTTGGTGTATTTGAGAAAGGTAAAACAATCACTGCACACACGATCGCAAAAGAGGGAAATACGTAGCGTAGATAGGCAGTAGAGTAATAGGTGGCGATCATCGCGCCGATGCCGATTAATAAAATACCCAGCGCCCTACGATGATTTCGAAATAAAAGAATAACCGCTACCGCGGGAATGAGCAGCCACTGAAAACCAGCGGAGCCTGCCCTGCCTTCAATAAAGCGTTCAGACGCAAACGTCATCGCATATAGGGTTTTCCACGAAAAGCCCTTATCAAAAAGCGCCGGCGCTTGAAAGTCAGAGAGAGGAAACCTTGACGAGTGAAAAACCGTGTTAAAAAAAGGAAATATCGGATTTCCCGTTATGTACCAAGAAAACGCATACGGTATAGCGCCGGCGATCAAAAAGAGTAGCGTGCCCACGAGCAGCCAAGGAACCAGCCCACGCTTTGCCCAGGCCTTGTGTTGGAATAACATTGAAATTAACAGAACCGGGAGAATGCTGAGTGTTACCGCCTTGGTAGCGATGGCAAAGCCTAACAAGGTGCCCGCCAACACTAGGTTAACAAACCCCTCTCGATGATTCTGTGTGCCGTCCGACATTCTCAAAATCGAAAAGATCGCCGCTAGCGTGAACGCCGTCCACACCGACTCGATGAATAGGCTGGTTGCTTCGGAAAACACTAATGGGGTCGACAGGAAAATCAGTACTGCCCAACGGGACTGACCGCGGCTTCCCCCGGCCCAGATTACAAACTCACGAATTTGCCAGGCAACAATGAGTATAAAAAACGTATTGGTCAGGCGTGCCGCTGTTTCCCCGGCCAGCATATATACCAGGCTGTAAATCCAATCGCCGAGCATTGGCCACAGTGCCCAAATATAGGTATCTACATCAAACCCCCACTGATGGCGTTCCAGGAGATGAGCAGGGATAAACAAATGCATGGCCAGAGCGTCATGGCCCACTTCGGGCATGAAAGCGATGACCACGTACAGGGCAGCCAGGCTGCAAACAGCCAGATCGAGAGTACGGGCAACAATTGAAGGTGATTGATCGGTCGCGACTGCTTGGCAGAGCTGGAGGATAAGCGATCGCACATGCTGCCAATTGATGAGGAAGGGCAGTGACAACAACGCCGTATATGACGCCGGGTAGTTAATGGGGAAATGGGCCGCAAGCCCGACCATCGTTCCCAATATCCCGGCCCCGAGGAGTAGGTGCAGGGACCATTCGCCGGGTTTCCAGCGCCCAAGAATCTTATGGCCTAACAACGTCGATGACACGCTGAATAAAAGAACTGTCAGTAACGGCCACACTTGGCCACACGCGACGGTGACCGTCACAATCAAACCCGCCCCCACTATCAGAGGGGACATCTTGCACACTGTCGAAATGACCGCAGCGCCTATTGCAAATAACGCGATAAACTTGATGCTATTGTCCACAATCGGAAAGTTAAGGGACAAAAAGCCTGGCAGGCTAACGACCACGGTGGCTAATACAACAACTGCTATGATGAGTAACTGGACGGGTTTTCTAAACAACATGAAGCCTCTCTTATAAATCGTAGATTCAACAGAGCTCACCGGAGTATTGTTTAAACATCACGGTATCGATGGGGTGTCCAGGCCCCCCACTTACTCTCATAAATTGCTTTGTTTTTTTCAAAAAGCAGTTGTTTTTTTTCAGCCCCCAACTTATTGAATGACGCTGATAAGTGATGGTGCACAAACACATCTTCAGCGCACACCACCCGCATGCCGTTCAGTTGAACCCTACGGCAATAGTCATCGTCCTCAAAAAAACCTAATCCGTAGTCTTCACACAACCCGCCGATTTGCTCATAGCATTGACGCGTCAGCATCACGCAGAAGAATGCCAAGGTATTTATTTCGAACCATTGGCCCATCTGGTTACGCGTAATACGCCTTGCTTCAGCGTGCATTTCGCCAAGCTGGGTATAGTGTGTAGCAATGCGAGCTTCATTACCGATGTTATTGGTCACCGGGCCGATAATACCAATATCGTCGTTATCTAACAGATGGCGCATCAGGCCTTTTACCCAGCCTGCAGTGACCACCGTATCGTTGTTCAGCATCACCAGATAGTCTCCGGTCGCCGCCGCCAGCCCCACGTTATTGCCAGCCGCGAACCCCTTATTATCCTTATTGAGAATAATGGTGCGGCCTGGACCAGCAGTAACCCAGCCCGTCAGAAAAGCCGGTGTATCGTCACTGGAGTTATTGTCGACGACAATTATCTCCAGGTTGGAGTAACCACTTTTATTGACTAGGCTATCCAGACACGCCTTGGTAAGTTCCAGATTGTTATACGTCAACACGATGACGCTGACTTTCGGCATGGGCAAATTGTCAATGGCCTCACGTAAGGCGACAGCTCGATGTGTCCAGGTTTGGTTCTGGGCGAATTGTTGGCGAGACTGACGCGCCGAGTCATGCTCAGCAGGCTGCTTGAGTGCATCTCTAATGGCGGTAACAAAGTCCGTGGGATTTTCAGCAGTCTTGACCAAGCCATCGAAATGATCCAACTCTGGTAACTTTACCGACACCACAGGCTTACCTGCACTTAGATACTCGTAGGCCTTCACGGGATTTGTTGCCAATGTCAGGGGAATGACTTTGAACGGCAGAAGGCATACATCCATTGCATGAAGATAGTAGGGTAGCGACGTATATAGAACTTCCCCTGGCAGAAGTACATTCGGACAACCTTTGAAGTATTTCTTCGCGTTAACCGTATCGCAACCGATCAGCAAGACCAAACAGTGGGGAAATGCCTCGGCCACTTGCTTGACCAGTTCAAGGTCAAACCATTCAGCAATCGCACCATAGTAACCAATGATTTTTCGGCTCTGAGCATCTCGGTAAATGTGGTCAGGTGGGGTACAGAAAGCACTGTACTCTGCGGCATTGCGGATCACCGTGACGTTTTTGTTCTCCCGTTTGCCGTGATTCTCAATCCAAGTTGACGTGGCGACCAATAGATCAGCTCGGCGCATCAACGTTTTTTCAAGGTCCAGCAATTCTTGAGCAACATTTCCAAACCCCTCGTGATGGTCCATGCAGTCGTAAACCAAGGTGGAGCTGGGAATACATCGTGCGACCGGGAACCAATAGGCGTGCTGCACAATACTGTGCAGCGCCGAGACATTCGCCCACTGCAGCAACTTCGACACACCTTCGCGCAGTTGTTTTATTGCGTCAGTACTGGGAGGCGCATGGTAGATGGGCGGGGCCCCAGCCACATTCAACCGGACCTGAAATAATCCGTTCACCCCTTCGAGGGGCTCGACTTCGAAGCCCGGGATGTCGCTATCAATGAAGTTGTTCGAAATGTAGAACGTCGCCTGGCCGCTGCGGGCCAGCTCTTTGGCCAAGTTCTGTGGGCGCTGGATACGGAAATGCCAGTCGATGACGCCAAAGATGAACGCGGCGTCCTGATTTTCAAAGTCGAGGCCTACGCTGTCCGCTGGCATTGCCATTAACTCTGACAATGGCTGGCTATCCACTAACATACTGTTGCCTTTGAGCCAGCCACGAACCCTATGGGCCCACCTGCGCTTGCGGTTGGGCGCAAACGGAAGACGCGCGTAAATATAACGAGCCGAATTGAACAGAAATTTGCGTACCAGATAGCGCAGAGGTGCTCGATCCATCGCGGTTGCCCAATCGGAAAGACTCAATAGCTCGGCTTGTTTTGAGGCGAGCTGGACTTGTTGACTTTCATTTTTTTCTGACAGAACCTCTATTTCGGATATCTGCGCCTGCAGGGCCATCTCCGTTTCGTGGAGTTTGTGCGATAAGACTTGAATCTGTTGCAGGTCGCGGGCCATCTTCTCGACTAACTGGTTTAACTCGACATTACGGGCCGATAGGCGCTCATTCGACCTTTCTTTCTCCGCGTGCAATAAACCAATAATCTGGTCTCTACTTTCAATATCCCTGAGCAATTGCACGCTTTCGTTCGACTTGAGCTCTACAGCGAAGGTCAGCTTGTCCATACGCTCAAGCAAGCGATCAATCTGTTCCATTCGTTCATATCCCTTTGGCGAAACGGTTGGCCCCGAGCTCCGTGAATAAGGTCAATCAGCGCGATGATTTTGTCACATGTACATTCTGCCAATTTCTGGGCTAGGGTATCCCACTGGCGCTGACCCGCGAATTGAAACAGGTCAGCGGGAAGATATCATGTCAGCTTACGCCCAAGTTGATGACACTGACTATACGGTCAGTAACAATAGTCCGTTATATTCATCAGGTTTCATGAAATAGCCACTTTTTGTGACTCTCAATCTTGGCACTTTGCCATCATGCAGCAGGTCGACTGGATAAGTTACAGTTTGAATTGAAATTAATGTGCTTTGCTGGCGAATGCGGTCATTGTACTGCCCTAAATGGCTCGGAACGGGAATTCTAAATGATGGCGAAAATAACGGATAAAGAGTTCAATGCAGCATTACCCGTGATGCAAAAGCTTCTATGGGCAGATCCACAGGACAGGGAAAGGCTTCAAAATCAAGGCCTTAACATTACTCCCAGCAACTTTTATTCCAGCACCCCCTCGATTTCTGAAATTAAAACCTCTTATGAATATTACGAGCCGGAACCGCCTTATTTAGACTGCGGCCTCTTCGATAATGAAGCATTGCAGGCCAACCTTATCGAGCTGATTCCCTATTCGGATGAATTCGCCCCTGCTGAAATGGGAGACCAAGATACCTGCACCTCCTATTTCTGGAAAAATGGTCAATTCACTTGCACCGATGCCACCGCCTATTACGCTTTTGTAAGAAGTATCCGACCGAAAAATATTGTTGAAATCGGAAGCGGATTTTCATCGTTGATTGCCTTGGAAGCA
The DNA here is from genome assembly GCF_058145955.1 of Pseudomonas sp. A39. Taxonomy (NCBI): domain Bacteria; kingdom Pseudomonadati; phylum Pseudomonadota; class Gammaproteobacteria; order Pseudomonadales; family Pseudomonadaceae; genus Pseudomonas; species Pseudomonas sp. A39. The sequence goes on along the minus strand of NZ_JBYVMD010000014.1, from coordinate 35,893 downwards.
TTGAATAAAAATAAAGTCGGTCGACTGCGCTGTATCGAACCATTTCCAAGACCGTTCATCACCTCCCTTGCCGATAAAGGAACACTTGATTTACAGGCAATACGCGCTCAAGACTTGACCGCCGAAATGTTGAATTCCTGCCTGGAAGATGGCGATATCCTATTTATCGATTCGACACATACCGTAAAAACAGGCAGTGATTGTCTGCATATTTACCTTCGGCTGCTGCCGAAAATAACCAAGAAAATCTATGTGCATGTTCACGATGTTTTTCTGCCCTTCGGCCTTCCACAACGGTGGTTGATCGATCATCAAATCTATTGGACGGAGCAATATCTTCTCTTGGCGTTGATGATCGATAACCCGCGCACCAGGCTTTTGTTCGGAAGTGCATATCACCAGCACTTCAGCAATGACCTGTTGACCGAACTCATGCGAGGTCGAGCGGCCAATGGCGGTGCCAGTTTTTGGTTTGAATTCGATGGCCGCCTGCAAACACCTGAGTATTAAGCCTGGGTGATGCTTTCCCTGCACAATCGACGAACAGGGTTAACACCTGAACCACTGCCCGAGCGCTCTGAGTGGCAGCGTCCAGCGCCACGACCGACTGTCGAGCAGTGAACGGGTAGCTCGTTCATTCACTTCCAACTGCGTATCCCGCTCTGCCAGTGCGACGCGAAACCGCCCGAGTTGTTGCGTGATATCCGCCACCAGCACCTGAGCCGCCCTAAGCTCCTGCTCTTTCTGCTGGATCGTATCTGACAACTGCAGCAGTACGGAAAGCTCCGGCTGGGGGTCAATGATCAGATTGAGTCTGCCGTTCTGGTTTTTCAGTTCTTGGATCTGTTCATCTCGTTTATTGATCATCTGTCGATAATCAAGGGCTGCACGCTGGCTGACACCCGCGAGGATCGAAGGGAGCGCCTTTATATCGTCAGTGGCCAGAACTGAATAGATTTCCGCTATCGGGAGCGCCATGCGCCCCAACTCCTCCCAGCTTTGAAGGTCCAGCGCCACCAGATTTGCATTACCAAGGGAGCTGCATTCGATGTTTCGCGAACGGCTCAAGCCTATGTAGAGGACGTTGCCCTGGATGCAGATGCCCCGTGTGTAGCCGTCTAATCGCTTGCTTCGTAACAAGGTGGCGCTGCTGTCGTATTCCCGTAACTCCATGAGCTCGGAGTTGGCGAGCAGGAGATTGTCGCCAAACGGGACCAGGCTATGGGGTTGTGACAACCCATCAATCAAGCGCTCTCCGGTATGCAAATCCCGAACAAACCCGGATCGGGCGGTGCGACCCTTGTATTCACGGTGCAGGCAGAAGTCACCAAAGGCACTGAAAATGATGCGCCGCCCCCAAAGCGCAAGACAGTTAATGTGTTGCGCGTCAGTTTCGCCCGGGAATGTCCAACGATTCACGATGGCTGAGTGTTCATCCAATTGCAGAATTTCGTTCGCACTCGTCCCCACGGCATAACAAGAAGAATCGACGATCAATACGTCATGAATATCGTGAATGGATTCCCCTGTTTTCTCCGAAGTCTGGCTCCCCTTGTAGTAAACCAGGCCCTCGGGTTGAAAACCTCTTAAAAACCTTCCGTCCTTCAGACTGATACCGGTGGTGTTGAGGTCGTCCAGACGGAACACCTGACGATGGTGAATAAATAGCAACCCCCCACCATTGGGCGAAGAAACGAGCAGGTTTTCGAACAGTGCATCAGGCATGCTTAATATGTCCCTGGGCCGGGCAGTGGTTCGTTCATGAGGAGGCGTAACCGGGGTCTATTAGAACGAGCAACTGATTGATCGCCTCAACCAGCTTCGATTTGTTCGTATCAATACTCAGATCAGGACGCTCCGGCGCTTCATAAGGTGACGAGATGCCTGTGAACTCCGGTAGCAGTCCCGCTCTCGCCTTGCCATACATCCCTTTTGGGTCGCGGGCCTCGCATACGGCCAGCGAAGTGCTGACATACACCTCACGAAAGTTGCCAGCCCCTATGATTTCGCGTGCCCGCTGACGGTCATGATTAAACGGTGATATCAAGGCCGCGATAATGATCATGCCGGAAGCGTTCATCAGCTTGGCCACTTCCGCGACCCTACGGATGTTTTCCGCCCGATCCTGTGGACTGAAGCCAATATCGTTACAGAGCCCATGACGCACGTTGTCGCCATCCAGCACGAAGCACAGACGCCCCCTATCCATCAATGCCCGTTCGAGTGCATAGGCCAGGGTCGACTTCCCGGAAGCGCTTAGCCCTGTGAGCCAAATTGTCAGAGGCTTCTGGCCTAACAGTTGGCCGCGCTCTTCAGCACAAACCTGGCTGCCATGCGGTACCAGGAGGTTCGGTAGTTCATTTTTCATGAAATTACTCAATCCCGTTGCAGTGCGTAAACAGTTTAGGAGGTGTGCAATCACGTCCGAGAGGTGCCACGGAGGCTCATTGCGACTGTAGGTCGGACAGGGTTGGAGCACTCCGGGCTTTCCTCAGCAGCTGGGTCGCAGAAAAACGGGTGCCCCACAGGTTGTCCTGCCGAAATTGCTGAATGCTTGAAAGATCACTTCGGCAGGCGAGGGCCTCTTGGGCGGTTTGACGCAAGTCGGCACCCTGGTCCACTACCCAGACACCAGGCTCCTGCCCGCGATGAGCCATTTCGCCGAATCGCGTTGAAATGACGGGCAATCCAAGCGCTCGGTATTCGTAGTATTTGATAGGGTCGACAGACGCAGTTAACCGACTGAGCTTGAATGGGATTAATCCGACGGAAAACGCCGCCATGGCGGCTATGGCGTCGGCATGGGCATGCTCGGGGCATAGTTCGATATTCTCAGGCAACGCACCCGGCATGGTCGTGAACAGGGGGCCGATCAAGCGAACCTGGTTTCCCGGATTGGCACGGGCCAGCGCGATGACCAAATCCCAATCGAACCACTGACCTATTGTGCCGACATAGCCCAATACTTGTTGCTTTACCCCAAGATCAAGGCTCTCGAACGGCGCCAGGCTCTGAATGTCGCAGGCATTGCGGGCCAACTCCAAGTCGCCTGTCATGCCCTTGAGCTTGTCGTGCAGCGCCGTTGAAGACACTAGAACTCTGGATACCCGGCGAACAAGCTGCTCTTGACGGCGCTCCATAGATCGCCGTGAGATGCCTTGATAAAACGCAGGGAAATCGTCCATTGCGTCATAGATAGCATCGCTATCCGGAAACTGCGCCAGCAGTTGCAGAGCCAACTCTGAGGGCTTTCCCACCACAAACATGCAAGGCGCGCCTGCGCAAAAACCTGCCGTTTGTTTGAACACGCTACGCCACAGGTGCTTGAGTAAGAGTGTGGAACCGGGAATAGGCTCGATCGGTAGGGTACGAGGCCTACAAACGGTCAGCCAGGATGGCGTCATAACGCTGTCCTGATCAGTCACGATGGACCTGCGCCTGATGTCGCTAAACGAAGGCAAACGTGTAGGGTAAGGATCAATCCAGAGTACGGGTTCGCCAGTCTGGTCATGGTACCAATTGACGAAATGATGGGCGCGCTGGCTGAAGCTGGCCCACGGCACCGGTGACAGATAGATTAATCGCATTGTTGGAAGTATTGCCGTAACACACCAACGATACGCGCAGCAGAGTTGCCGTCACCGTAGGGCGAAACCCCACGAGCCATGCGCTGGTAAGCCTGGGGATCATCCAACAAATGTTGTGCCTCTTCAATGATAGTGTCCCGGTTGGCGCCCACGAGCTTGACCACACCAAGATCCACCGCTTCCGGCCGTTCGGTCTCCTCCCTGAGCACAAGGACCGGCTTGCCCAGCGCCGGAGCTTCCTCTTGCACACCACCGGAATCACTGATGATCAAGTAAGAGCGCTTCATAGCGGCGATAAATGGCGCGTAATCCAGGGGTGCGCACAATAGGATGTTTTGCGTCTGACCGAGCAGCCGGTACGCGACATCCTTGACGTTAGGGTTAGGGTGGACCGGGTAGAGGATCTGGATATCCGCATTCCGGTCGGCAAGAATCTTGAGCGCCTGGCAGATATTCTGGAATGGCTCGCCGAAGTTTTCACGACGATGGGCAGTCACCAGTATGAGGCGCTTGCTCGCGTCCAGCTCGATATCCAACGGTAAGGTTTGCGCAGCGGTTATCAGCAACGCATCAATCACGGTATTGCCGCTCATCGTGATATGGGATGCGGGGATGCCTTCGCGCAAAAGGTTATCTACGGCCCCTTGTGTTGGGGCAAAATGCCATCGAGTTAATTTGCCGGCAATGACCCGGTTGGCTTCCTCCGGGAACGGGTTGTGAATATCCCCGGTACGAAGGCCCGCTTCGACATGACCAAACGCGATACGTCTATAAAAACAGGCCAACGCAGCACTCATTACGGTGGTCGTGTCGCCCTGCGCCAGGACGACATCCGGTTTCTCGGACTCCAAAACCTTGTCGAGCTCAACCAAGAGCCGTGCGGTCAATGCCGTCAAGGATTGGTTGGGTCGCATGATGTCCAAATCGAGATCGGGAACAATTTTAAAGAACTTGAGTACTTGATCGAGCATGCCTCGGTGTTGGGCGGTGGCCAGCACGCGGCACTCGATATTCTTTTCTGCCCGCAAAGCAGTGATGACAGGTGCCATCTTGATAGCTTCGGGACGTGTACCAACGATGCAAAGTACCTTGCGGGTCATGCTTTTGATTCCCTATCGTTGTATCGCAAGTAACACCCTAACGGGTCCCTGACGACCCGACTAGCCAGACAGCATGTAGGACTTATCTGTTTGTTTTGACAGACAATTCCTACCGATAAACTCAACGTGCCCGATGAAGGCTGAAGTTAGTGTCAAAATAAATCATTGTGCTGATATCTTTCTGACACGTAACACCGAAAACGATGGCATTGATGATTCGATCTGCCTGCGTCAACTGCGACGCTCCTTCCTGCACATAGGACGCTCCGACACTGAAGGAGTATTGTCCTGGATGAAGGAAAGGGATCTGAACCCTCGCTTCAACCGTAATACGCTCACCTGCGTACATGAATTGCTCGGCAGTCATGCCTTCAAGTCGAGTATTGGTTGCAGCGATTTCTTCGCCCTTGAAGTTTCTGACGATGTAGCCGAATACCAATCGATCAGTCGAAGTAAGGTCGGTGTTGGAAACGGTGAATCGCAGGATGACCTCAGACCCACCCTGCACTTCCTCGATCGGCACCCTGTGCTTGTCATACAAGCGTGCGCCGATGACCTGACAGCGCTGGTCTCCGAGACGCCTGTCGATGTTGGCAATTGTCTCCTCGTCGTCGGAAGCCAAACTAGGCGCATGAACCGGCGTATTGGCCGGGACGGCAAGCACAACGGGTAACTCAAACAGCCAGTGCAAATAGTCATCGACGACTTCCTGCGAGCTACCAATACGGCGAATCCGGCCTTGATCGAGCCATATGGCCCGGTCACAGAAACGCTTAACCAGCGTACTGTCATGGGTCACCAGCAATATCGAGGTACCACGCTCCTGCAACTGGTGCAGACGGTCCATACATCGATGGACGAAATAAGCATCCCCCACTGCCAGCGCCTCATCAACGATGAGTATTTCCGGATCGATGTTAGCTTGGATCGCAAAAGCCAGCCGTACAAACATTCCACTGGAATAACTTTTTACAGGCTGGTCAATATACTCGCCAATTTCAGCAAATGCTTCGATTGCCGCATATCGATCATCTATTTCAGCCGTACTCAGCCCAAGTAATGCACCATTGAGATAAATGTTCTCACGGCCAGTAAATTCAGGGTTGAATCCAGAGCCCAACTCCAATAATGCAGCAATACGTCCATGGGTAACAATATGGCCGCTGGTCGGATTAAGTGTGCCGCAGATCATCTGCAAAAGTGTCGATTTGCCACTACCGTTACGCCCAATGATACCTACAGTTTCACCCTTTTTTATTTCGAAGCTGATGTTATCGAGCACCGGAAATATCTTGAAGTACTGTTTACGCGCCCCAGAAAAGATTTGCCACAATCGATGGGCTGGCTTTTCATAAATATGGTAGCGTTTGCTGAGTTGTTCAACTCGAATGCTGACTTCAGACGACATCGGCAAATCCCTTGCGTGTTTTCTGAAACCAGGCAAATCCCGCCCAGGCAACTATCATTGATATGGCGGTGTAAATGACCAGGCTGCTCCAATGGGGGACATGACCCCAAAACAGTACGCTACGGGCCATCTCCACAGGCAATGTTAAAGGGTTCAGTTGTAAAACAGCGGCATAACCTTCAGGGAGCGCGGAAAGAGGATAGAAAATCGGGGATAAGAAGAGCATGGCAGTGGTAATTATGCCAACCACTTGGCCAATATCGCGCAAGTACACGCTTAACGATGCAAGAAACCAGCTGATGCCCAGCGTCAGCAGACCAAGGGGCAGCAGCACCAGTGGAAGCAGTAAAACCGTCACATGAGGGATCCCAAATAAGGCGACGTAGAACACCAGCCATGCCAATAGGCTCACCGCCGTGTGAAATAAGGCTGCCCCCAGCGAAACAATGGGCAGTATTTCCAGGGGGAAAACAATTTTTTTGACGTAATTGGTATTCGCCAATATCAGGCCAGGTGCCCGATTCACGCACTCGGAAAAAAGATTGAATGTCAAAAGACCTGCGAATAATACCAGTGCGAACTCACTTTTGGAGTCAGAGCCACCGGACCAGCGGGCTTTAAATACGACACTGAAGACGAAGGTATAAACCAGAAGCATGAATACAGGGATGAAGAATGACCAGAAGATACCTAACATCGACCCTTTGTAGCGTCCCACAATTTCTCTGTGAATCAACGCTTTAGTCAAATGTCGGTGGACGAAAAGGCTTCTTATCATTGCTGCTGGAGATAAGCTGAACGACTGCATCTTTTATTCAATCCTTGATCTAGTTCGATTGCATGCCCTAGTTCGGGACGCTTATGAAGAATGGATCGATATAAGTTTTCTGATGTTACATTGATATCAAAGGGCCAGACATCTATTGAAAAAGTCCCAGAGCGTAGCATTGTCTGACGAGTTAATCACATGCATAGGCAAGGATGATTGTGATGTGATTATCGTCAACTATAACGCCGGCGTATTTCTCGTGAGCTGTGTGGACTCCGCATTTGCGGCCGGCGCTTCAAAAGTGATTGTCGTGGACAACAACTCCCACGATGACAGCCTGAAATCCATCGAAGAGCCGCAGCGCGCTGATAATTCATTATTGATTATTCGAAACTCAGCCAATCTCGGTTTTGCCGCAGGGTGCAATATCGGAACTCACTACTCCACCGCACCCAATATTTTTTTCCTGAACCCCGACTGTGTACTGGCAAACGACGCGCTGGGCTGCCTGCTCAAGGCTTTAAACAGCTCGACTTCTGTTGGCATGGTAGGCGGTTTTTTATGTAACCCCGATGGCAGTGAACAAGCTGGAGGGCGCCGAGTTTTCCCTACACCTCAACGGGCGCTACTGCGGGCGTTCGGAATGTCGAGACTGACTCGGTTTTTCCCCGCAGCATTTGCAGACTTCTTGCTGCACGAGGATCCCATCCCTTGTGCGCCCATAGAGGTCGAAGCGATTTCCGGTGCCTGTATGCTCGTCAAGCGTGAGGCAATGGAGCGCGTAGGCCTGTGGGATGAAGCCTACTTCTTGCATTGCGAGGATCTTGACTGGTGCATGCGATTTAATCGCAGTGGCTGGAAGGTGTTGTTTGTACCGTCCGCTCAGGTAATGCATGCCTACGGAGCCTGCAGTAAAGATCACCCCTACTTCATTGAATGGCACAAACACCGTGGGATGCTGATCTTCTATCGCAAATTTTTCCGCCACCAATACCCGGTGTCCCTATGGGCTGGAGTCGTTGTTGGGGTCTGGGCGCGATTCAGCATGGTCATCGCTCGCCAGGCATTCATCCATCTACGTCATTTCATAACGGCGAAAAAGAATGCCTGATTCATTGGTAGGAATACTGGGCGGCACCAGTTTGCTGGGCGAACGCATGCTTCCTTTGCTGACACAAGCAGGTTGTACCGTCAGCGCGTTGACACGCGGCAAGCTTCCGGCCTCGTCCTCTCATATTGAATGGTGTCATGCAGAACACTGGCGAGGGCTTGAACTGGATGCATTGCTATCGTTCGCGCCTATTTGGGTACTGTCCGGGTATCTGGAGCGACTTGCCATCGGCAAGCTCAAGCGTATTGTTGTCTTGTCCTCTACCAGTCGATACACCAAGGGGCAGTCGTCTGACCCGCAGGAACGCGTGTTGGTGCAACGCTTGATAGTTGCGGAAAATCACGTCCAGGCTTGGGCAAAGGAGCGAGGGATAGACTGGGTCATTCTTCGGCCCACTATGATTTATGGTTTTGGCCAAGATAAAAACGTCGCCGAAATAGCAAAGTTCATTCGCACACTGCGCTTCTTTCCACTGATAGGCGGTGGCATGGGCTTGCGACAACCCGTTCACGCAGACGATGTGGTTCAAGCATGCGTGGCAGCATTGGCACCTGCGGCCAGGTGTGGCGACTATAACCTGTCGGGTAGCGAGACCCTTCCCTACCGCGACATGGTCATCCGGATATTCCAGGCCCAGGAACTACCGGTGCGCATGCTGCCTGTGCCGGCGTTTTTTTTACGCCTGGCTATCAACCTGATGCGGGGTCTTCCACGTTACCGTCATTTGTCCAGCACCCTGGTGATGCGCATGAATCAGGATCTTGTGTTCGACCATACGGATGCAGCTGTCCACTTGGGATTTTCGCCGCGCGCCTTCCACTTGAGCGATCAAGACCTGCCGAAACATTGATGTGCCCGCCACTTCTGAAAAGGCGATTTTCCGGTTCATGGGCAATGCCCCTGCATGGCACATGCTTCAACAACAATCGCGAACACGCATTACTGCTTTATGTGCGAGGCGCCATCTCGACGTAAAAAGACTCTCCTCCTCCCGTTGCGCCCGACAACCATGCCCATTGGAAGCCCAACGTGGTAAACCCAGCGTGATCAACACCCACCGTGCCACGCGACCAGCCCGCCAGCAATTGCCCGTCCAGCGTCAGGCAGTGATAAAGCAGCTCAATGGAATGGGAACCGGTCACTCGCCCCACTTGCGTACCCAGGCGAATCCGCCCGCCCTGGTAAGTGCCGGAAATGGCATCACCTTCAACAAGGTAATGAAACACCGTACCCGCGCCAGATAGTCCTTGGGCGTTGTTGGCGACGGTGAATCGGCGGTTGTTCAGACGTTGGTGGATCAGGGAGGGGGTTTGCATCGAGGTCGCGTCCTTTCGCGGTAGCCTGGAGACCCGGGCGGGTCTCCAGGGCGTAGCGGGTTACTCCACCGTCACCGACTTCGCCAGGTTGCGCGGCTGGTCCACGTCGGTGCCCTTGAGCACGGCAACGTAGTACGACAGCAGTTGCAGCGGGATGGTGTAGAGGATCGGCGACAGGGTGTCATTGATGTGCGGCATGTTGATGACGTGGGTGCCTTCACCGTTGGTCATGCCGGCTTTCTCATCGGCGAACACCACCAGCTGGCCACCACGGGCGCGGACTTCCTGCAGGTTGGATTTGAGTTTTTCCAACAGTTCGTTGTTCGGCGCCACGGTGACCACCGGCATGTCGTCATCCACCAGGGCCAATGGGCCGTGTTTGAGCTCACCGGCCGGGTAGGCTTCGGCGTGGATGTACGAAATTTCCTTGAGCTTGAGTGAGCCTTCCATCGCCACTGGGTATTGCGCGCCACGGCCAAGGAACAGGGTGTGGTTCTTGTCGGCGAACAGTTCGGCGACTTTTTCCACGGTGCTGTCCATTGCCAGGGCTTCACCCAGGCGGGTTGGCAGGCGACGCAGTTCTTCGACCAGGGTCGCTTCGACGCCTTCGGCCAGGGTGCCGCGAACCTGGCCCAAGGACAGGGTGAGCAACAACAGGCCAACCAGTTGGGTGGTGAAGGCTTTGGTGGAGGCCACGCCGATTTCGCGACCGGCCTGGGTCAGCAGGGTCAGGTCGGATTCGCGCACCAGGGAGCTGATGCTGACGTTGCAGATGGCCAGGCTGGCCAGGAAGCCCAGCTCCTTGGCATTGCGCAGGGCCGCCAGGGTGTCGGCGGTTTCGCCGGACTGGGAGATGGTCACGAACAGGGTGTCGGGTTGCACCACCACCTTGCGGTAGCGGAACTCACTGGCGACTTCCACCTGGCACGGGATGCCGGCCAGTTCTTCCAGCCAGTAACGGGCAACCATGCCGGCGTGGTAGCTGGTACCGCAGGCCACGATCTGCACGTTGCGCACTTTGGCGAACAGTTCGGCAGCCTGCGGACCGAAGGCGTTGACCAGTACCTGGTTCTGGCTCAGGCGACCTTCCAGGGTGCGTTGCACCACGGCTGGCTGCTCGTGGATTTCCTTGAGCATGAAGTGGCGGTATTCACCTTTGTCGGCGGCTTCGGCACCGTCGCGGTATTGCACGGCTTCGCGCTCGACGGATTGACCGTTAACGTCCCAGATCTGCACGCTTTCACGGCGGATGTCGGCGATATCGCCTTCTTCCAGGTACATGAAGCGGTCGGTGACTTGGCGCAGGGCCAGTTGGTCGGAGGCGAGGAAGTTTTCACCCAGGCCCAGGCCGATCACCAACGGGCTGCCACTGCGGGCGGCAACCACGCGGTCGGGCTGGCTGGCGCTGACCACGGCCAGGCCATAGGCGCCGTGCAGTTCCTTGACCGTGGCCTTCAGGGCGACGGTCAGGTCGCCAAGGTCCTTGAGTTTATGGTTGAGCAGGTGAGCGATGACTTCGGTGTCGGTGTCCGAGGTGAACACATAACCCAAGCCTTTGAGTTGTTCACGCAGCACTTCGTGGTTTTCGATGATGCCGTTATGGACCACCGCCAGGTCACCGGAGAAGTGCGGGTGGGCATTGCGTTCGCACGGCGCACCGTGGGTCGCCCAACGGGTGTGGGCAATCCCCAGGCGACCGACCAGCGGCTCGCCAAGCAGGGCTTGCTCCAACTCGCTGACCTTGCCCGGGCGGCGCATGCGCTCGAGCTTGCCGGCATTGGTGAAGACGGCCACACCGGCGCTGTCATAGCCACGGTATTCCAGGCGCTTGAGGCCTTCGAGCAGGATGGCGGTTACGTTACGTTCAGCGACTGCGCCTACGATGCCACACATGGTGTTTCTCCTAGATGATTGCCGCGCATATCAGCGTAATGCCGCGGGCTTGGATCTGGTCGCGGGCCTCAAGCGGCAGGCGATCATCGGTGATAAGGGTATGGACGCTGCTCCAGGGCAGTTCCAGGTTGGGAATCTTGCGGCCGATCTTGTCCGATTCGACCATCACCACCACTTCACGGGCGACCTCGGCCATGACACGGCTCAGGCCCAGCAATTCGTTGAAGGTGGTGGTACCACGCTGCAAATCGATGCCGTCGGCGCCGATGAACAGTTGATCAAAGTCGTAGGATCGCAGCACTTGCTCGGCGACCTGGCCCTGAAACGAATCCGAATGCGGGTCCCAGGTGCCGCCGGTCATCAACAACACCGGCTCGTGTTCCAGTTCGCTCAAGGCGCTGGCCACGTGCAGGGAGTTGGTCATCACCACCAGGCCGGGCTGGTGGCCCAGCTCGGGGATCATCGCGGCGGTGGTGCTGCCGCTGTCGATAATGATGCGTGCGTGTTCGCGCAGGCGCATGACCGCAGCACGCGCAATCGCACGCTTGTAGACCGACACAGGTTGAGTGGCATCGCCCACCAGCTCCTGAGGCATGGTGATTGCGCCACCGTAGCGGCGCAGCAACAGGCCGTTGCTTTCCAGCGCGGCCAGGTCCTTGCGGATGGTAACTTCCGAGGTTTCGAAACGCTTGGCCAATTCGTCCACGCTGACTTCGCCCTGTTCATTGAGCAAGGTCAGGATGTTGTGGCGCCGTTGGGGTGTATTTCGTTTCGACATGGCGATGATAAGTTTCGTTTCGAAAGATAACGAAGGCAATCAAAACCTATCGGCGAAAGATCGTCAAGCAGCAAACCTCATTTTTTCAAGCTATACAAAACAAATGTGGGAGGGGGCTTGCTCCCGATCGCGGCAGATCAGTCAACTTTGCATCGACTGAACCACCGCCATCGGGAGCAAGCCCCCTTCCATATTGGCGTTATGCTGCCTGTGAAATTGTGGATAACTCAGGTCTTTTTGATTTTGACCGGGCGTTTCCAGCCGTCGATATTGCGTTGGCGGGCGCGGGCTACGGCCAGTTGGGACTTATCCACATCCTGGTTGATGGTTGAGCCCGCGGCAGTGTTCGAACCATCACCGATAGTCACTGGCGCAATCAACGAGTTATTCGAGCCGATAAATACGTCCTCACCAATAGTGGTCTGGTACTTGTTGGCACCGTCGTAGTTGCAGGTGATTGCGCCAGCGCCGATGTTGCTGCGAGCACCGATCACGGCATCACCGAGATAGGCCAAGTGGCCGGCCTTCGCATCGTCACCCATTTTCGCGTTTTTCAGCTCGACGAAATTGCCAACGTGCGCCCTGGCGCCCATCACTGTCCCCGGACGCAGCCGCGCAAACGGGCCGGCATCGCTGCCCTCCCCCATTACGGCGCCATCGATATGGCTGTTGGCCTTGATCACCGCCCCCTTGCGCAGGGTACTGTCCTTGATCACACAGTTAGGGCCGATCACCACGTCGTCTTCGATGATCACACGGCCTTCGAGGATCACGTTGATATCGATCAGCACATCGCGACCCACGCTGACTTCTCCGCGCACATCGAAGCGTGCCGGGTCGCGCAGGGTCACACCCTGGGCCATCAGGCGACGACCTTCGCGCAACTGATAGTGGCGTTCAAGCTCTGCAAGCTGCTTACGGTCGTTGGCGCCCTGCACTTCCATCGGGTCGTGGGGTTGTTCGGTGGCGACCAGCAGGCCATCGCTCACGGCCATCTCGATGACGTCGGTGAGGTAGTACTCGCCTTGGGCATTGTTGTTGGACAGACGGCTCATCCAGTCAGCGAGCTTATTGGCCGGTACTGCAAGAATGCCGGTGTTGCCTTCGGTGATCGCGCGTTGGGCCTCGCTTGCGTCCTTGTGCTCCACGATAGCCGCGACCTTGCCGTCGGCATTACGCACGATGCGCCCATAGCCGGTAGGGTCGTCCAGTTCGACGGTCAGCAGGCCCATCTGGCCAGGCACGACGTGCTTGAGGAGGCGTTGCAGGGTTTCCACTTCGATCAACGGTACGTCGCCGTAGAGGATCAACACCGTATCGGCGGTGATGAACGGCACCGCCTGCGCAGTGGCGTGGCCGGTACCCAATTGCTTGTCTTGGAGAACGAAATTCAAGTCGTCTGCGGCGAGGCGTTCACGCACCACGTCCGCACCGTGACCGATCACCACGTGAATGCGCTGTGGGTCGAGTTGTCGAGCGCTGTGGATAACATGACCAAGCATGGAGTTGCCGGCAACCGGGTGCAGCACCTTGGGCAGGGCCGAACGCATACGGGTGCCCTGGCCTGCGGCGAGAATGACGATTTCAAGAGACATGAATGGCTACCAATCCTGGGCGGTCCGGCGTCAGACCAACGAAGTGTTTTGCTGAAAAAGAAAAAGGGTAGCCGAGGCTACCCTTTTTAATCAATCGCGCATGAAGCATGACGGCGTGGCCGCTTACTTCTTACGGATCTGCTGGAGCGTGCGCAGCTGAGCTGCAGCCTCAGCCAGACGTACAGCAGCAGCGCTGTAGTCGAAGTCCGCACCCTTTTCGTTCAGGGCTTTCTCGGCAGCCTTGACGGCTTCCTGAGCGGAGGCTTCATCCAGGTCGCCAGCACGTTGCACAGTGTCGGCAAGTACCTTGACCATGTTCGGCTGAACCTCGAGGAAACCACCAGAGATGTAAAACACCTCTTTTTCCCCGCCTTGCTTGGTCAGCGTGATCGGACCTGGCTTCAAGCTGGTGATCAACGGCGCGTGGCCCATGGCAATACCCAGGTCACCCAGGTCGCCGTGTGCAATCACCATTTCTACCAGACCGGAGAAGATTTCCCCTTCCGCGCTGACGATATCGCAATGGACTGTCATAGCCATCTGATTGCCTCAACCTGATGAGCGCCCGTTGCCGGGCGCTTGGATTACAGTTTCTTGGCTTTCTCGATCGCTTCTTCGATGCCGCCGACCATGTAGAACGCTTGTTCTGGCAGGTGGTCGTAGTCACCGTTGAGGATGCCTTTGAAGCCAGCAATGGTGTCTTTCAGGGAAACGTATTTACCCGAGGCACCGGTGAAGACTTCAGCCACGAAGAACGGCTGCGACAAGAAGCGCTGGATCTTACGAGCGCGAGATACCAACTGCTTGTCGGTTTCCGACAGCTCGTCCATACCCAGGATCGCAATGATGTCCTTCAGTTCTTTGTAACGCTGCAGCACGTACTGAACGCCGCGAGCGGTGTCGTAGTGCTCCTGGCCGATCACGTTCGGGTCCAGCTGGCGCGAAGTCGAGTCGAGTGGATCAACCGCTGGGTAGATACCCAGGGAAGCGATGTCACGGGACAGTACGACGGTGGCGTCCAAGTGGGCGAAGGTGGTCGCAGGCGACGGGTCGGTCAAGTCATCCGCAGGTACGTATACCGCTTGGATCGAAGTGATCGAACCTTCCTTGGTCGAAGTGATACGTTCTTGCAGAACGCCCATCTCTTCAGCCAGGGTCGGCTGGTAACCTACTGCCGAAGGCATACGGCCCAGCAGTGCGGATACTTCAGTACCGGCCAGGGTGTAACGGTAGATGTTGTCGACGAACAGCAGAACGTCGTTACCTTCGTCACGGAACTTCTCGGCCATGGTCAGGCCAGTCAGTGCTACGCGCAGACGGTTTCCCGGCGGCTCGTTCATCTGACCGTAAACCAGTGCCACTTTGTCCAGAACGTTGGAGTCCTTCATCTCGTGGTAGAAGTCGTTACCCTCACGAGTACGCTCACCCACACCAGCGAACACGGAATAACCGCTGTGCTCGATGGCGATGTTACGGATCAGTTCCATCATGTTTACGGTCTTGCCTACACCGGCACCACCGAACAGACCGACTTTACCGCCCTTGGCGAACGGGCAAACCAGGTCGATAACCTTGATGCCGGTTTCCAGCAGGTCGTTGCCGCCAGCTTGTTCGGCGAACGAAGGTGCTGGACGGTGAATGCCCCAGCGCTCTTCGGTGTCGATCGGGCCAGCTTCGTCAATCGGGTTGCCCAGTACGTCCATGATCCGGCCCAGGGTCGCTTTACCGACTGGTACGGAGATGGCAGCGCCAGTGTCGACAACGTCCAGACCGCGCTTCAAGCCTTCGGTGGAACCCATCGCAATGGTACGAACTACGCCGTCGCCCAGCTGCTGCTGAACTTCCAGAGTAGTTTCCGCGCCTTGTACTTTCAGCGCGTTGTAGATGCTCGGTACGCTGTCGCGTGGAAATTCCACGTCGATAACGGCGCCGATGATTTGAACGATACGTCCGCTACTCATAGCTGGATCCTCTGAATATTTGAACCGTTAAACCGCGGCAGCGCCGCCGACGATTTCCGAGATCTCTTGGGTGATCGCAGCCTGACGCGCCTTGTTGTAGATCAACTGCAAATCGCTGATCAGATCACCGGCGTTATCGGTAGCGTTTTTCATCGCGATCATCCGCGCCGCTTGTTCAGCTGCGTTGTTCTCGACCACCGCCTGGTACACCTGCGACTCCACGTAGCGCACCATCAAGCCGTCAAGCAGCTCTTTGGCGTCTGGTTCGTAGAGGTAGTCCCAGTGGTGCTTGAGTTCCTGATCCGGAGTCGCCACCAGTGGAATCAATTGCTCCACGGTTGGCTGCTGGGTCATGGTGTTGATGAACTTGTTGGATACCACGGACAGGCGGTCAATCCGGCCTTCCAGGTACGCATCCAGCATCACCTTCACACTGCCGATCAAATCATTGATCGACGGCTCTTCACCCAGGTGGCTGATAGCTGCAACGACGTTACCGCCGAAGTTACGGAAAAAGGCCGCACCCTTGCTACCAACAACACACAGATCGATCTCGACGCCGTTTTCGCGGTTTACCGCCATGTCCTTGACCAGGGCCTTGAACAGGTTGGTATTCAAACCACCGCACAAACCACGGTCACTGCTCACTACCACATAACCCACACGCTTGACGGCGCGTTCGATCATGAACGGGTGGCGGTATTCCGGGTTGGCGTTGGCCAGATGCCCAATTACCTGGCGGATACGTTCCGCATAAGGACGGCTAGCAGCCATGCGCATTTGTGCCTTGCGCATTTTGCTGACCGCCACTTTTTCCATGGCGCTGGTAATTTTTTGCGTGCTTTTGATGCTCGCAATCTTACTGCGAATCTCTTTTGCGCCTGCCATGTAACACCTATCAGGTTAGCAAGCGGGAGCCTTGCGGCTCCCGCTGCGGCTTACCAGGTTTGGGTGGCCTTGAACTTCTCGATACCGGCTTTCATGCCAGCGTCGATATCGTCATTGAAGTCACCCTTCACGTTGATCTTCGCCATCAATTCGGCGTGATCGCGGTTGAAGTAAGCAATCAGCGCTTGTTCAAAGCTGCCGACCTTGGCGATTTCAACGTCGGTCAGGAACCCACGCTCAGCGGCATACAGCGACAACGCCATGTCAGCGATCGACATTGGGGCGTATTGCTTCTGCTTCATCAGCTCGGTAACGCGCTGACCATGCTCAAGTTGCTTACGGGTCGCTTCGTCCAGGTCAGAAGCGAACTGGGCGAATGCCGCCAGTTCACGGTACTGAGCCAGAGCGGTACGGATACCACCGGAGAGCTTCTTGATGATCTTGGTCTGAGCGGCACCACCCACACGGGATACCGAAACACCGGCGTTCACTGCAGGGCGGATGCCCGAGTTGAACATGGCCGATTCCAGGAAGATCTGACCGTCGGTGATGGAAATCACGTTGGTCGGAACGAACGCGGAAACGTCGCCAGCCTGGGTTTCGATGATCGGCAGTGCGGTCAGGGAACCGGTTTTGCCGGTCACTGCGCCGTTGGTGAACTTCTCTACGTATTCTTCCGAAACGCGGGATGCGCGCTCCAGCAGACGGGAGTGGAGATAGAACACGTCGCCTGGGTAGGCTTCACGGCCTGGTGGACGGCGCAGCAGCAGGGAAATCTGGCGGTAAGCCACTGCTTGCTTGGACAGATCGTCATAAACGATCAGCGCGTCTTCACCGCGGTCGCGGAAGAATTCACCCATGGTGCAACCGGAGTACGGTGCCAGGAATTGCAGCGCAGGAGATTCCGAAGCACTGGCAGCCACGATGATCGTGTTGGCCAGGGCGCCGTTTTCTTCCAGCTTGCGAACCACGTTGGCGATGGTCGATTGCTTCTGACCGATGGCTACGTAGACGCAGAAAATGCCGCTGTTCTTCTGGTTGATGATCGCGTCGATCGCCAGAGCGGTTTTACCGATCTGACGGTCACCGATGATCAGCTCACGCTGGCCACGGCCGACAGGGATCATGGCATCGACAGCCTTGTAGCCAGTCTGTACAGGCTGGTCTACCGACTTACGCCAGATCACGCCTGGAGCAACTTTCTCGACCGCGTCGGTCTCGGTGTTGCCCAGTGGACCTTTACCGTCAACAGGGTTACCCAGTGCGTCGACTACGCGACCCAGCAGTTCCTTACCAACCGGAACCTCCAGGATGCGGCCGGTGCACTTGGCGCTCATGCCTTCAGCCAGACTGGTGTACGCGCCCAATACAACGGCACCTACGGAGTCTTGCTCCAGGTTGAGGGCCATACCGTAGACGCCGCCCGGAAACTCGATCATCTCGCCGTACATAACGTCGGCCAGACCGTGAATCCGCACGATGCCGTCAGATACGCTGACGACAGTGCCTTCGTTACGGGCTTGGGAGGTCACATCGAGCTTGTCGATGCGGCCCTTGATAATTTCACTTATTTCGGAAGGATTGAGTTGCTGCATTGCTCTGCTGCCCCTTCAAACTCAAGATTTCAATGCTTCGGCAAGTTTCGCGATTTTGCCGCGAATCGAGCCATCGATAACCAGGTCGCCGGCACGGATAACAACACCACCAATCAGGGATGCGTCCTCCGAAGCTTGCAGGCGCACTTCCCGATTGAGTCGTGCACTGAGAACCTTGGCGAGTTTGTCTTGCTGTTCTTGGTTCAATGCAAAAGCACTGGTCACTTCAACGTCTACCGATTTCTCTGCTTCGGCCTTGTACAGGTCGAACAGAGCGGCAATCTCCGGCAAAAGCGGGAGACGGTCGTTTTCGGCAACGACGTGGACGAAGTTCTGCACTTTCACATCAAACTTGTCGCCGCACACTTCAATAAAAGTGGCGGCCTTGTCTGCGCTCGTCAGGCGCGGGGCCTTGAGCACGCGCTGCATGGTGTCGTCTTGCGACACTGCTGCAGCCAGGCCGAGCATGGCTGACCAAGAGGCCAGCTGCTGGTGGGCCTGGGCGTGCTCGAAGGCTGCCTTAGCGTAAGGTCGGGCCAACGTGGTCAGTTCTGCCATGATCGCCCTCGCTTAAATTTCAGCAGCCAGTTTGTTAACCAGCTCCGCGTGCGCGTTTTGATCGATTGTGGCACCGAGGATCTTCTCAGCACCGCCGACCGCCAGAGCACCCAGTTGGGCACGCAGCGCGTCTTTGACGCCGTTCAGTTCCTGTTCGATCTCGGCATGAGCCGAAGCCTTCACACGGTCAGCTTCGACGCGGGCTTTTTCAACAGCCTCTTCGACGATCTGGTTACCGCGCTTCTTGGCTTGCTCAATGATTTCAGCTGCCTGTGCTTTAGCATCGCGCAGTTGATGACCCACTTTCTCTTGGGCCAACTCCAGGTCGCGAGCTGCACGGCTGGCAGCGTCCAAGCCATCAGCGATCTTCTTCTGACGTTCGTGCAAAGCCGCGATGACCGGAGGCCACACGAACTTCATGCAAAACACTACAAAAATGAAGAACGCAACGGATTGGCCAATCAGGGTTGCATTAATGTTCACGCCAACACCTCGCTCATTCGTTGTCCATCACTCCAATCAACTCGAAAATTCGAGTGATTAGCCAGCGAGTTGACCAACGAAGGGGTTCGCGAAGGTGAAGAACAGAGCGATACCAACGCCGATCATGGTCACGGCGTCGAGCAGGCCGGCGACGATGAACATTTTAACTTGCAGCATTGGAACCATTTCTGGTTGACGCGCTGCGCCTTCCAGGAATTTGCCGCCCAGCAGGCCGAAACCAATGGCAGTACCCAGGGCGCCCAGGCCGATCAACAGTGCAACAGCGATAGCGGTTAGACCAACTACAGTTTCCATCTTTCCTCCCGACTTTTACGTCGTATGGTTTAGGTTTTTTAGATTTTAAAGCGGTAAAACAAATCGTTTCATAGCCCTGGTGGGCCACCTTCCCGTTTCACCGGGAAGGACATCAGACTAGTCGAGACTGGTCTTAATGGTTCTCTTCGTGTGCCATCGACAGGTAGACGATGGTCAGCATCATGAAGATGAAGGCCTGCAGGGTAATGATCAGGATGTGGAACACAGCCCACGCCCACTGCAGAACCACGCCCAGGCCGCTAAGCCAGAGCAGACCACTGCCGAACATCACAGCGATCAGAATGAACACCAGCTCGCCGGCATACATGTTGCCGAACAGTCGCAGCGCCAGGGAAATCGGCTTGGCGATCAGGGTCACGAATTCCAGCAGGAAGTTCACCGGAATCAGCAGGGCTTGAACGAAGATGTTCTTGCTGCCGAACGGGTGCAGGGTCAGTTCGCCGATAAAGCCGCCGATGCCCTTGACCTTGATGCTGTAGAAAATGATCAACGCAAACACCGACAGGGCCATGCCCAGGGTGGCGTTAGGGTCAGTCGTCGATACGGCACGGAATGGAATGTGCGCATCGCCCGTAATCAGGATGGCCAGCTGAGGAATCCAGTCGACCGGGATCAGGTCGACGGCGTTCATCAGGAACACCCAGACGAAGATGGTCAGTGCCAACGGTGCAATCACCGGGCTACGGCCATGGAAGCTGTCTTTCACGCTGCCATCGACGAATTCGACCAGTACTTCAACGAAGTTCTGCAAAGCACCTGGCTGACCGGACGTTGCCTTCTTTGCCGCCATGCGGAAAATCAGGACGAAGATCAGACCCAATGCGACCGACCAGCCCAGAGTGTCCAGGTGGAAAGCCCAAAAGCCCATTTCTTTGGCCTCTGCTGCGGAGTGGGCAAAGCCCCAGCCGCCATTAGGAAGCTGACCGAAGGTCAGGTTCTGCAAGTGGTGCTGGATATAGCCCGAAGCGGTTGTTTCTGCCATGGTTGCCTCAAACGCCCTAAGGTTTCGAAAGTCTTGTTTTCATTAGCAGGGGAGCGAACCAGCTGACCAGTTGGGTCAACACGAAGACGCCGAATACAGCCAGCGGCGCCAATGGCTTCACACCTGCAAAGGTCAGTGCAAACAGCACTGCCGTCAAAATCAGTTTCCCCGCCTCGCCGGCATAAAAAGACCGGACGATAGCCTGGGCTGCTCGGGCGCCGGAAAACCGAAAGGCCCTGTGAGCAAAATACATATTGGGCAGCAAGGCTATCAGGCCTCCGCAGAGTCCTGAATATCCGGCTACGACTCCATGCCAATACCAAAGCGCCAATGCGGCGATCAGCAAAACGACAAATTGAGCCAATAAAACCGGAAAAACGGCCAAGCGATGGAACGGCAACGTGTTTGGCGTGCGGGTTTCCATCACTCTTGCTCCTCAATGGTCGGCTGCCGGAAATCAATAACTTGGCATAATTTGTGCCGACAAAATGCGCGCAGAGTATAGGGGCGGTTCTGCCCCTATTCAACTGCCGGGTAGTGATTTCCGATCACGCGCTACATAAGCAAATGTTTCAGCGGATGTGAGCAAGGACGCCCTGAAGCTCATCAAGGGAGTTATATCCGATGACCAATTGTCCTTTGCCTTTCTTACCGTGGCGAATTTGCACCGCAGAGCCTAGGCGCTCGGCCAGGCGCTGCTCGAGACGTGCGATATCCGGATCAGGTTTGGCCGTTTCGACCGGTGCAGGTTTGCCGCTGAGCCATTGGCGAACCAGGGCCTCGGTCTGACGAACGGTGAGACCTCGTGCGACAACGTGTCGCGCCCCTTCAACCTGTTGATTTTCCGGCAAACCGAGCAAAGCACGGGCGTGACCCATCTCCAGATCGCCGTGGGAAAGCATGGTCTTGATGACTTCCGGCAGTGCGATCAGGCGCAGCAAGTTCGAAACGGTAACGCGGGATTTCCCCACCGCCTCGGCCACTTGTTGTTGGGTCAGCTGGAATTCCTGCTGCAAACGTTGCAGCGCGATGGCTTCTTCAATCGGGTTGAGGTCTTCGCGCTGGATGTTCTCGATCAACGCCATGGCGATGGCGGTTTCATCCGGCACATCGCGCACCATCGCCGGGATGGTGTCCTTGCCGGCCTGCTGGCTCGCGCGCCAGCGGCGTTCACCGGCGATGATTTCAAAGCGGCCACCCCCAATCGGACGCACCACGATCGGCTGCATCACGCCCTGAGCCTTGATCGAATTGGCCAGCTCTTCCAGCGCCTGCGGGTCCATGTCCCGGCGAGGCTGGTATTTGCCGCGCTGGATAAGGTCCAGGGGCAGGTGTTGCAGCTCGCGTTCGTCGGCCTGCACCGCCTGTTCTTCAAGCGATGTGACGGTCGGACCACTCAACAGTGCATCCAGTCCACGTCCGAGACCTCGTTTCTTGACGGCCATGGGGATTCCTTAAGTTGGCTGGGCTGCAGCGGTGCGTGAGTTGCGGCGTTGGCGACGAACCATCTCGCCGGCCAGCGCCAAGTAGGCAATGGCACCACGCGAAGTCTTGTCATATGCCAGCGCAGGCATGCCATAGCTGGGTGCTTCGGCCAGGCGGATGTTGCGCGGAATCACGGTGTCGTACAACTGCTCGCCGAAGTGTTCCTTGAGCTGGGCCGACACATCATTCATCAGGCTCAGGCGCGGATCGAACATGGTACGCAGCAAGCCTTCGATCTGCAGGTTCGGGTTGAGCAGCTCGGCAATACGCTTGATGTTATCCACAAGGTCACTCAAGCCTTCCAGTGCGTAGTACTCGCACTGCATGGGGATAATCACGCCGTCGGCGGCCACCAGCGCGTTCAATGTCAGCATCGACAATGACGGTGGGCAGTCGATCAAAATGTAGTCGTAGTTCTCGCGGATCGGCGCCAATGCGCTGCGCAGACGGCTTTCTTTCATCTGCATTTCCAGCAGCACAACTTCCGCCGCGGTCAAATCGCGGTTGGCCGGCAGCAGTTGGTAACCGCCGTGTTCGGAGTAGTGCATGGCTTGGGCCAGGTCGCACTCACCAATCAGCAGGTCGTAGACCGAGTTTTCCAGGCCGTGTTTATCCACACCGCTACCCATGGTGGCGTTGCCCTGTGGATCGAGATCGATCAGCAGCACCCGACGCTTGGTGGCGACCAGGGATGCTGCGAGGTTGATGCAGGTGGTGGTTTTGCCCACGCCACCTTTCTGGTTCGCTATCGCGAATACCTTAGCCATTCTTGCTTGTGTTCCCAATCATGCCGTGCGGCGCAGTATCAGCAGATGGCGTTGGCCTTGGCAACCGGGTACGGCCAAGGCGTGTTCGCTATCGAGGTGGAAGTCTGCCGGCAATGCTAACAGCTCGTCGCTTGGATGAACGCCCTTCATTGCCAGCCAACGGGTGTCACGATCGCCCAGATGGCGGGTCCAGTTGCTGAAGTTCTCCATGCTGCTGAATGCCCGGGAAACGATTCCGTTGAAAGGCTGTTCAGGCGTGAAGCCTTCGACCCGGCTGTGGATAACTTGCAGGTTATCCAGTTTGAGTTCGAGTTTGACCTGGGTCAGGAAGCGGGTTTTCTTGCCATTGCTATCAAGGCAGGTCACTTGCGACTCGGGAAACAGGATCGCCAGCGGGATGCCGGGCATGCCGCCGCCACTGCCCACGTCGAGCCAACGACCGTTTTCGATAAACGGCATCACGCTCAAGCTGTCGAGCAGATGGCGGGAGACCATTTCGTCGGGATCACGCACTGCGGTCAGGTTGTAAGCCTTGTTCCATTTGATCAACAGGGCCAGGTAGCCCAACAGCAATTCATGCTGGGCCGGGGTCAGGTCGACGCCCAACTGGCGCGCACCTGTGGATAACTCTTCGGCGTGTTGCGAGGTGACCAACGAACTCAAGCGCTTTGCTCCAACTGACGGCCCGCGCCGCGTTTTTTCAAATGGATCATCAACAGCGAAATCGCTGCCGGGGTGACGCCGGGGATACGTGAAGCCTGGCCCAAAGTCTGCGGCCGAGTTATCCCCAGCTTGCTTTGGATTTCTTTCGACAGCCCGGAAATTCCGGTGTAGTCGATATCCGTAGGCAGCTTGGTGTCTTCACTGGCGCGCAGGCGAGCGATCTCATCCTGCTGGCGGTCAATGTAACCGGCGTATTTGGTCTTGATTTCGACCTGCTCGGCAACCTGTGGGTCTTCTGCGCCCTGGCCAGTCACTTCGACCAGACCCGCGTAGTCGATTTCCGGACGCGACAGCAGGTTCAACAAGTTGTACTCGTGGGTCAGCGGCGTGCCGAATTTTTCCGCAATCGCGTCGCCTTGTTCAGTGCCCGGGCGAACCCAGGTGCTTTTCAGGCGCTGCTCTTCGAGCGTGATGCTTTCGCGTTTTTTGCAGAAGGCTTCCCAGCGTGCGTCATCGACCAGGCCCAGCTCGCGACCTTTTTCGGTCAGGCGCAGGTCGGCGTTGTCTTCCCGCAGGATCAGGCGATATTCCGCCCGGGAAGTGAACATCCGGTACGGTTCCTGGGTACCCAGGGTAATCAGGTCGTCCACCAACACGCCGATGTACGCTTCATCGCGACGCGGGCACCAGCTGTCTTTGCCTTGAGCACGCAGTGCAGCATTGGTCCCGGCCAGCAAACCCTGGGCGCCGGCTTCTTCGTAACCGGTGGTGCCGTTGATTTGCCCAGCGAAGAACAGACCGCCGATCACTTTGGTTTCCAGGCTGTACTTCAGGTCACGCGGGTCGAAGTAGTCGTACTCGATGGCGTAGCCCGGACGCACGATGTGTGCGTTTTCCATACCGCGAATCGATTGCACGATCTGGATTTGCACGTCGAACGGCAGGGAAGTGGAAATCCCGTTCGGGTACAGCTCGTGGGTGGTCAAGCCTTCGGGTTCGATGAAGACCTGGTGGCTTTCCTTGTCGGCAAAGCGATGGATCTTGTCTTCGATCGACGGGCAATAACGCGGGCCAATGCCTTCGATCACCCCGGAATACATCGGCGAACGGTCGAGGTTCGCGGCGATGATCTCGTGGGTACGTGCATTGGTATGGGTAATCCAGCAGCTGACCTGTTTGGGGTGCTGCTCTTTGGAACCCATGAACGACATGACTGGGATCGGCGTATCGCCTGCTTGTTCGGTCATCACCGAGAAGTCCACAGAACGCCCGTCAATACGCGGCGGGGTCCCGGTTTTCAAGCGACCGACGCGCAGCGGCAGTTCACGCAGGCGTTTTGCCAGGGCAATCGATGGCGGATCGCCGGCGCGGCCACCGGAGTAATTCTGCATACCGATGTGGATAAGTCCGCCGAGGAATGTGCCGGTGGTCAACACCACGGATTCTGCCAGGAAGCGCAGGCCCATTTGCGTGACAACACCGCGTACCTGGTCCTGCTCGACGATCAGGTCATCCGCTGCTTGTTGAAATATCCACAGGTTCGGCTGGTTTTCCAGGGTTTCGCGAACGGCAGCCTTGTACAGGATACGGTCAGCCTGTGCCCGAGTGGCACGTACGGCCGGACCTTTGCGGCTGTTGAGCACGCGAAATTGGATGCCACCTTTGTCGGTCGCCATGGCCATCACACCGCCAAGGGCGTCGATTTCCTTGACCAGGTGGCTTTTGCCGATCCCACCGATGGCGGGGTTGCAACTCATGGCACCGAGGGTTTCCACGTTATGCGTCAACAACAGGGTTTTTACGCCCATGCGTGCTGACGCCAGTGCTGCCTCGGTACCGGCATGACCGCCGCCGATGACGATCACTTCAAAACGGGAAGGGAAATCCACCACGCACCTCGTGCCTGCTTATGTAGGTAATTAGGAATTGATTGGTTGAGCTGGTTTTAGAGCTTTGGCGGCAAGTATAGGGACTTAGCCCTTCCTAAAGAACCCTTTGCACAAAATTTAACCAGCTGTGGATGAATCACAGACAATAGAAATTAAAAGAGAGAAATATATTAAAGCTTTGTTTTTATGTTTATTTCTACTGAACAACATTTCTGTGGATAGATCTCTACAGGCCTTAATTTACGTTGTGTACAGCGATTCAAAAGTCTGTGGTCATGTGCCAATGAGGCCGTTGGATAAGTGCGTTAAGCCTGTGGATTAAACAGGTGGTTATCCACAGAGGGGTTTTTGCTCAGGTTTCAGGCCCTGTTATCAACTGGGCACAGGAGCGGTTATTCACAGGGCTTAATCCACAGAAATCAGTGAATCTGGCTGTATTCTGTCCACGACGACGCCAGCGGAAACCTTCCACTCGGTGGTGAGCACGGCAAAAAGAGATCTATTGTGAGAAAACCGCGGGACAGTTAATAATAGCGATTATCATTAACCTGCCTTGTCATGCCCTATGTCCCCTTCCTCACACACGGCTGCGGTCCAGAACATCTATGAGCAGCACCATTCCTGGCTGCATGGGTGGCTCAAAGGTAAGTTGCATAACGCCTGCGATGCGGCCGATGTGGCGCACGATACGTTCGTGCGCATCCTGGGCGGGCGGCATGCGGCGCAGATCGTTGAACCGCGTGACTATTTGGCGACCATCGCCAGAGGCCTGGTGATTGATCGTTACCGTCGGCACGCCATCGAACAGGCTTACAAGCAGACCTTGGCCGAACGGCCTGAAGCGAATGCCATCAGCGAAGAAGATAAAGCCATCATCCTCGAGACGTTAGTGGCTGTGGATAAAGCCTTGTCTGCACTTGGCGAGCGGGCCCGGCGGATTTTCGTGCTGTCGCAGATCGAGGGGCTGACTTATCAACAGATTGCCGATCAGCTCCAGGTGTCACTGACCACGGTGAAAAAGCACATGATCCGTGCATTGACTGAATGCTCGCTGATCATGGCCAGCTTGTAATGGCGGCGCCTGATCGCAAGACCTTCGAGGCCGCTGCCAGTTGGTATGTGCAGTTTCAATCCCAGACACCGACCGCCGCCGAGCGCCATGCCTGGCAACAATGGCTCAACGGCGATCCGTCCCATCAGGCCGCGTGGAACCAGATGGAGCAGTTGCAGCGCAGTCTCGGCGCCCTGCCCCAGGATTTCACCCGCCGCGCATTGTCGACCAGCCAGCAACGTCGCCAGGTGTTGAAGTGGATGCTGGTGTTGGGCGGTACCGGGTACCTTGGCTGGAATGTTCAGCAACACACGCCCCTTGGCAACGTATGGGCCGACTACCGGACCTCCGTGGGTGAGCGCCGACGTGTCGAGCTGGCTGACGGCACGCGAATTGATCTGAACACCCGTACGGCAATTGACGTGGTATTCGATGGGCGTCAGCGTTTGATCCGCCTGCGTGAAGGTGAAGTACTTATCCACACAGGCAAGCGGGGTGGCCAAACGCCCTTTTATGTCGAGACGCGCCAAGGCCGAATCCAGGCCTTGGGCACCATATTCAACGTGCGCCAGTTGCCAGATTCCACACGTGTCGGCGTCCTGGAGGATCGGGTGAGCGTAGCGCCTGGTGACCAACCCAACCATGCGCGGCTACTCAGTGCCGGTGAAAGCGCTGACTTTGATCGCCAACACGTGGGGGTTAACCACGCGTACCGCAGCTCACAGGCGGCCTGGGTCGATGGTCAGTTGATCGTATTGAATGCTCGCCTCGGAGAGGTGATCGAAGACCTCGCCCGCTACCGCCCTGGCGTTCTGCAATGCGACTTGGCGTCGGCACGCCTGCGTGTCTCCGGGACCTTCCGCCTGGATTCCACCGATGCGGTACTGGCCAATCTGCAGGCAACACTGCCGATCCAGGTGAAGTACTTCACCCGCTATTGGGTTTCGGTCAAGCGAATCGGTTGATCGCAAAAAATATCCGCACCAGGGGTTATCTTTTTTTTACCTGACACGGCCCTACAGGTAATCACGACGTCACCTTCAGGGCTTACCCACCTATGCGCCTCCCTTCCAAGCTCCGCCAACGACTTTCCTACCACGGTATGACGTGCAGCCTGCTGCTCGCCACGGCAGCCACCGCCAGTGTTTTGTTATCCACTGATGCCCTGGCCGCCAGCGCGGTGCAGCACTACGTCATTGCAGCCGGTCCCCTGGACAATGCCTTGAGCCAATTTGCGGCCAAAGCGAACGTGATTCTGTCTTTCTCACCCCAGCAAACCGCGCGTTTGAGCACGACCGGGCTTGAGGGCGAGTATTCGGTGGAGCAAGGCTTTGCGCTGTTGCTGCAGAACTCGGGGTTACAAGCGGTATCCCAGGCGCCCGGCAGCTATGTCCTGCAAGTCATTCCCGCAGGGCAACTCACGCTTGCGCCCACCACGGTCAGCACTTATCAACAAAGCGGTTTCAACCAGGAGATCGCCGGGGATGTGGGCTACAAGGCACAAAACAGCCGCATCGGTACCAAGACCAGCACGCCCCTGTCAGAAACACCGCGTTCGGTATCGGTCGTCACCAGCCAGCGTATCAAGGACCAAAAGTCGCAAACCCTGACGGAAGTGTTGGGCTACGTGCCGGGTATCTTCGCGCCACCCTTTGCTGCCGGCGACGGTCTGGCCGGTGACCTGTTCTTCATTCGTGGTTTCAATGCCACGGATTACGGCTACGGTTTGCTGCGAGATGGCCTACGCGTACAAGGCAATCGGTATGACACCACCAGTGAGCCGTATGGCCTGGAGCGCGTCGAAATCTTCCGTGGCCCCTCTTCCCTGCTCTACGGCGAAAACGCACCTGGCGGCTTGGTGAACTTGGTGAGCAAACACCCGACTGCCACGCCGCAAGGTGAAGTCCAGCTGGGGTACGGCTCGAATAATCGGCGTCAGTTGGGTGTGGATATCTCGGGGCCGCTCAATGACAGCGGCAATATCCTTGGGCGGGTTGTGATGCTTGGTCGAAAATCCGACACGCAGACTGACCATGTGCCAGATGATCGCCTGTACATAGCCCCCTCACTGACCCTGAATTTCGACGACTACAACACCCTCACCCTGTTAGCCAATTACCAAAAGGACCACACCAATCTCGAACTTGGCCTACCAGCCGCGGGCACCTTGCTGAAAAATCCCAATGGCAAGCTGTCCAAGCACACCCTGCTCGGCGACCCGGACTGGAACACATTTGAACGTGAAGCCTGGAGCACCGGTTACGAATTCAGCCACAGCTTCAACGATGATTGGCAGTTCCGTCAGAACTCGCGGTATATGCAGTCCCGCATCAACCGTCATGAAACCTGGCCCAGCGCGCTGAATAACCGCGGATTCGGTACGCAACTGAACATGACTGCCTACGACCGCTACAACAAGTCGATGGTGTATTCCCTGGATAACCAGTTGGAAGGCAAATTCCAGGTGGGTGGCCTGGAAAACACCGTGCTGTTGGGTGCCAGCTATGACCGCACCTCTTTCAATCAGGATTGGGATGCCGGTTTCGCCGGCACCATCAATGTATATAACCCCGTGTATCTGCGTGATCCACTTACGCCCGTGGCGGTGCAAAACACCTTGCTCGAGCAGCAGATGAAAGGCGTTTATGCACAGATCCAGAGCAAGTATGACCACTGGCTGTTCCTGCTGGGTGGTCGTCAGGACTGGGTCGACAGCGATTTCCGCGACAAGGTCAACAAGGCCAGCAACACCGGCTCGGAAGACCGCAAGTTCACCTACCAGGGCGGGGTGATGTACCAGTTCGACAACGGCCTGACGCCGTACGTCAGCTACTCCACCGCATTTGTGCCGGTGCAGCAGATCTCCAATGCCGGTTCGCCGCTGAAGCCGATTACCAGCAGCCAGTACGAAGTGGGTGTGAAGTACGAGCCGATCGGCTGGGATACGGCGATGACCCTGTCGGTGTATGACCTGCGCAAGGAAGACGACACCTACCTCGACGCCACCACCAACAGCTATCGCCAGGTGGGCGAAAGCCGGGCTAAAGGTGCGGAAGTCGAGGTGAACAGCAACATCACGCCCAACCTGAATGTGACGGCCGCCTACACCTACACTGACGCTCGGATTACCAAGGATTCGGCTACATCGCTGGTCGAAGGGCACCAGATGACGGGAGTTCCACGCAACCAGGCTTCGGTGTGGGGCAAGTACCGATTCCTTGATGGCCAACTCAAAGGCTTGTCCCTGGGCGGCGGTGTGCGTTATTTCGACAGCACCTTTTCCTACACCGCGCCAACGCTGTACGGGAAGTTGGATGCAGGAAGCGTCACCTTGGTGGACGCAGCCGTTGGCTATCAGATCGACAAACATTGGTCTGTGGACGTGAACGCCAAGAACCTGTTCGACAAGGAATATGTATCTGGTTGCAACGACGCGGGCCGCTGCTATTGGGGTGAAAGCCGTACGCTGCTTGGGACGGTTTCGTATAACTGGTGATGGATGAGGGCCTGAAGAATTCTGCTGTTCTTCAGGCCGCTATCGCTGGCAAGCCAGCGCCTACAGGGGTGTGGATAACTTGGTTATTTGCCGATGCAGAAGCTGGAAAATATCCGCCCCAACAAATCATCGGAGCTGAATGCGCCGGTGATTTCTCCCAGCAGTTGCTGCGCCTGGCGTAAATCCTCAGCCAGCAGCTCTCCTGCCCCCGCCAAGGTCAATTGCGCCCGACCATGCTCCAACGCTGCGCTCGCATGACGCAACGCCTCCAGGTGCCTGCGGCGCGCACTGAAGCTGCTTTCCGACGTCTGCTCGTAACCCATGCAGGCCTTGAGGTGCTCGCGCAGCAATTCCAGACCTTCACCTGCCGATTTCGCGCTCAAGCTTAGAGTGACATGGCCATCCGCGCTGGTTTCCATGGCAATGGCTTCACCCGTCAAGTCGGCTTTGTTGCGAATCAAGGTGACTTTGGCCGGGTCCGGCCGTTGCTCGAGGAATTCCGGCCACAATGCAAAAGGATCCACAGCCTCGGGCGCCGTGGCATCCACCACCAGCAACACCCGATCCGCTTCGCCGATGGCTTTGAGTGCGCGTTCCACGCCGATCTTTTCCACCTGATCGTCGGTATCACGCAAACCTGCGGTATCGACTACATGCAGTGGCATGCCGTCGATGTGGATATGTTCGCGCAGGATATCCCGGGTGGTACCGGCAATCTCGGTGACGATGGCGGCTTCACGCCCCGCCAGCGCATTGAGCAGGCTGGATTTACCCGCATTCGGCCGCCCAGCGATCACCACCGTCATGCCGTCACGCAGCAGCGCGCCTTGCCCCGCTTCGCGCAGGACTGTGGATAACTCATCACGAACTTTATCCAGCATCGCCAATACGTGGCCATCGGCGAGAAAGTCGATTTCTTCCTCGGGAAAATCAATCGCGGCCTCGACGTAAATACGCAGGCTGATCAGTTGCTCGGTCAAGTTATGCACACGCAGGGAGAACGCGCCCTGCAGCGAGCGCAGTGCATTACGTGCAGCCTGTGCAGAACTGGCTTCGATCAAATCAGCAATGGCTTCAGCCTGGGCCAGGTCGAGCTTGTCATTGAGAAAGGCCCGTTCGCTGAATTCACCTGGCCTGGCCAAGCGACAGCCCAGTTGCAGGCAACGTTGCAGCAACATATCCAGGACAACCGGGCCACCGTGCCCCTGTAATTCCAGGACATCTTCCCCGGTAAACGAATTCGGGCCTGGAAAATAGAGGGCCAACCCCTCGTCCAGCACGCTTTGGTCAGCATCCAGGAACGGTCCGTAATGGGCATAACGTGGCTTCAATTCACGGCCGCTGATAGCGTTGGCTGCAACGCTTGCGAGCGGCCCGGAAATTCTAACGATGCCGACACCGCCGCGACCTTGAGCGGTAGCGACGGCAGCGATGGTTTCACGAGGTGCGCTCATCAGCAGATTCCAAAACAAAAGTGACGGAAAGCAAAACGCCCCACTAGGGGGCGTCTTGAGTGGTTATCCACAGAGTAAATTACGCCGCGGCTTTTGCAGTAGCCGCTTCGATTTTACGTGTGATGTACCACTGTTGAGAGATAGACAACACGTTGTTGACCACCCAGTACAGCACCAGACCGGCTGGGAACCACAGGAAGAAGAAGGTGAAGATGATTGGCATCATTTTCATTACCTTGGCCTGCATCGGATCCGGCGGAGTCGGGTTCAAGCGCTGCTGGATGAACATGGTTGCGCCCATGATGATCGGCAGGATAAAGAACGGGTCTTTGATCGACAGGTCAGTTATCCACAGCATGAACGGCGCCTGGCGCATTTCCACGCTTTCCAGGAGTACCCAGTACAGCGACAGGAACACCGGCATCTGCACCAGAATCGGCAAGCATCCACCCAGCGGGTTGATCTTCTCTTTCTTGTACAGCTCCATCATGGCCTGCGACATCTTCTGCCGATCATCGCCATGTTGTTCTTTCAGTGCCGCCAGTTTCGGGGCCACGGCACGCATACGCGCCATCGACTTGTAGCTGGCTGCCGACAGAGGGAAGAAGATCCCCTTGATCAGCATGGTCAGGAAGATGATCGACCAGCCCCAGTTACCGACGATGCTGTGGATATGTTGCAGCAGCCAGAAAATAGGCTGGGCAATGAACCACAGGAAGCCGTAATCCACAGTCAGTTCCAGACCTGGGGACAACTCTTTGAGCACGGCCTGGCTTTTCGGACCGGCGTACAGGGTAGCGCTGGTTTCAGCCTTGGCACCGGGTGCGACGGTCAACGCCGGGCCAGTAAAGCCGATGATGTAGTTACCCTGGCTGTCCTTGCGGGTTTGAACCAGGTTCGCATCACCTTTGTTCGGGATCCAGGCGGTCACGAAGTAGTGTTGCAGCCAAGCAACCCAGCCACCTTGAACGGTTTCTTTCAGCGAGCCCTTGTCGATATCTTTCATCGACACTTTTTTGTACGGCTCGTTACTTGTCCACAGGGCAGCGCCCAGGTAAGTCGCGGTGCCGGTGGCGGTGCTGGAAGAAGGATCGGAGCTCGCGTCACGCTTGAGCTGGGCAAACAGGTTGCCGCTCCACGGTTTGCCGCTTTCGTTGTCGATCAGGTAAGTGACCTTCAAGTCGTACAAACCACGGGTGAAGCTGAAGCGCTTGATGTAGTTGACGCCGTCGAGGCTGAATTTCAGGTCGACGTTCAACTGGTTCTGGCCATCAGCCAGTTGATAAGTCTTCTGCTCGGTCGAATAAACCGGACGACCGGTAGCACGTGCATCCGGACCATTGGTGCCGGTCAGGCCGCTTTGCGCCAGATAAGTACGCTCACCACCGTTATCGAACAGTTGGAACGGAACATCCGGATGGTCTTGGCGACGTGGATACAGCGGCAGTTTCAACTGCGCAATATCACCACCTTGTGGGTCGATAGCCAGGTCGAGCACATCCGTTTTGACGTGGATGAGGTCTTTATTGGTGACCACTGGCGTTTCTAAAGGGGCGCTTGTCTCGCCATTCGCGCTGGGAACATCGGCACTCGCGGACGCATTGTTACCCAGCGGGGTGTCCGGAATAGCCGGCGCAGCCTGGTTGGTAGCAACATTCTGAGTCGGCAGGGCAGCCTGGCCATAGTCCTGGTTCCACTTAAGAACCATGACGTAGGACACGATTGCCAGGGCGACGATCAGGATCGTGCGTTTAATATCCATGATTACTCGGCCATCGAAGAAGAACGGGAGGTAGGGATAGGTGGAACCGGGTCATAACCACCGGGATTCCACGGATGACAGCGACCTAAACGACGAAAGGTCAGCCAGCCACCGCGCAGAAGACCATGGTTTTCTATGGCCTCTAACGCGTAGCAGGAACAACTGGGGTAGAAACGACAGTGGTTGGCCATCAGAGGACTAATGGCATAGCGATAAAACTGGATCGGAACGAGGGCCAGTTTACGCATCAAGGCTGTCTACCCCTACAGTTTCGGTGCTGACTGCTGGTGCTGGCTTGTTGGTACGCGCCAAACGTTTCCAGAGCTTGCCGAAATGCTGAATCAATTCGGGGTTTTCTACGTCCCCCAAGCCTTTGCGCGCGACGATAACAATATCCCAACCAACCAGAGTGTCCTGGTGGAGGCGAAACGATTCGCGCATCAGACGCTTGAGGCGATTGCGCTCAACGGAGAGCTTTACGCTCTTCTTGCCGATCACCAACCCGAGACGGGGGTGATCCAGATCGTTGTTACGCGCAAGGAGCAGGAGATTTTTCCCCGGAACCTTGCCGGTGGGGGAGTCAAAGACTGCCTTGAAATGCCGGGGGGTTAGCAGACGCTTTTCCCGACTGAAGTCCTGACTCACCACCAGTACCGGATTATCAAACTGCCAGACGCGCACGACCTTTGGCGCGACGACGCGACAGGACAGCACGGCCGTTCTTGGTAGCCATGCGAGCACGGAAACCGTGGGTGCGGGCGCGTTTGATGGTGCTTGGTTGGAAAGTACGTTTCATGGCGTTGTTACCTGGTTCGTCCACAACGGGCCGGAATGGCCCCCGTTTTAAGAGACCGGCGATTCTAGTGAAAGCAAGCCTCTAGGTCAATTTCCAACCAGCTTTTCCTTTAATTAGATCTCTGCAGCCGATTTGCCCTTTTGCGTCCGCGCCGCTTCCGCGGGCAATGCCATAGATATAAAAATAAAGAAGGAAGTTATTTAAAGCTTTTCTGTAAAGCTTATAAAAGCTAGGCAGGCGATCATCTGTGGATAACTGCCTTGAGGCCATGTTCTACGTGATGTACAGAGAATGACAACACGGGGGAGAAACGGTGCTCTGCCTGTGCTGCGCTGTCGGATAAGCTGTGTGTGGAATGGCTTGTTATCCACAGGCCAGTTACCCACAGACTTTCTCCCCCACTTGTGCAACGACCTTAGGTGGGCTTATCCACAGAGCTTATGCACAGACCATTGGTCGCCTTTATTACCCTTAAGACGTTGATTTTGGCCGGTCCGTGATCAACCTACATGTGGATAAGTGGGCGGCTCGCCGCTACAATGGCGGCTGTTTTTGCCTCACCGGCTTTCAACTTAGGGGATATCCGTGTCAGTGGAACTTTGGCAGCAGTGCGTGGAGCTTTTGCGCGATGAGCTGCCTGCCCAGCAATTCAACACCTGGATCCGTCCACTACAGGTCGAAGCCGAAGGCGACGAGTTGCGTGTTTACGCGCCTAATCGTTTTGTTCTCGACTGGGTCAACGAGAAGTACCTGAGCCGCGTGCTCGAATTGCTCGATGAACATGGCAACGGCCTCGCACCCGTGCTCTCCTTATTAATAGGCAGCAAACGTAGCTCCGCACCTCGTGCTGCGCCGAACGCGCCATTGGCCGCTGCTGCGTCGCAAGCCCAGGCGGCACCGGTTGCCAGTACACCTGCACCGGCTCCTTCCAAATCGTCTGCGAAGAAAAATGCAGCCGAGAATGAAGAACCGTCGCGCGATAGCTTCGACCCGATGGCCGGTGCCAGCTCCCAGCAAGCCCCGATCCGTGCCGAACAGCGCACCGTTCAGGTTGAAGGCGCGCTCAAGCACACCAGCTACCTGAACCGCACGTTCACGTTCGAGAATTTCGTCGAAGGTAAATCCAACCAGCTGGCTCGTGCAGCCGCCTGGCAGGTCGCCGACAACCCCAAGCACGGTTACAACCCTCTCTTCCTTTATGGTGGCGTCGGCTTGGGTAAGACTCACTTGATGCACGCTGTGGGTAACCACCTATTAAAGAAGAACCCGAATGCCAAGGTCGTGTACCTGCACTCGGAGCGCTTCGTGGCTGACATGGTCAAGGCCCTGCAGCTCAATGCCATCAATGAATTCAAGCGTTTCTACCGCTCGGTTGATGCGTTGCTGATCGATGACATTCAATTCTTTGCCCGTAAAGAGCGTTCCCAGGAAGAGTTTTTCCATACCTTCAACGCCCTGCTCGAAGGTGGCCAGCAGGTCATCTTGACCAGTGACCGTTATCCGAAAGAGATCGAAGGTCTGGAAGAACGCCTGAAATCGCGTTTCGGCTGGGGCCTGACTGTTGCAGTAGAGCCGCCGGAGCTCGAAACCCGCGTCGCGATCCTGATGAAAAAGGCCGACCAGGCGAAAGTCGACCTGCCTCACGATGCTGCGTTTTTCATCGCTCAACGCATCCGCTCCAACGTGCGTGAGCTGGAAGGCGCACTCAAGCGGGTCATCGCGCACTCGCACTTCATGGGCCGCGACATCACCATTGAGCTGATCCGCGAGTCCCTGAAGGACTTGTTGGCACTTCAAGACAAGCTGGTGAGTGTGGATAACATCCAGCGCACCGTGGCCGAGTATTACAAAATCAAGATTTCCGACCTGCTGTCCAAGCGCCGTTCGCGCTCGGTAGCACGTCCCCGTCAGGTGGCCATGGCACTCTCCAAGGAGTTGACCAACCACAGCCTGCCGGAAATCGGCGACGTGTTTGGCGGGCGTGACCACACCACGGTCTTGCACGCGTGCCGCAAGATCAATGAACTTAAGGAATCCGACGCGGATATTCGCGAGGACTACAAGAACCTGCTGCGTACACTGACAACGTGATGACACCAGCGCAGCTTATTAAGGCAAGGGACTAGACCATGCATTTCACCATTCAACGCGAAGCCCTGTTGAAACCCCT
>NZ_JBYVMD010000129.1:0-612 GCF_058145955.1 Pseudomonas sp. A39 | reverse complement strand
CGGTACTATCTATTCAGTTCTAGGGTGAACAGAAAACGTGCTATGATGCAAAAACTCATAAAATCAATGAATAATGTCTTGCTGTTTTCAACAATCAAACGCTTATTATTCCATAATCCTTTGAGCTTGGACATGAATTCAAACATTGAAAAATAAGAGCGTAGTGAGCTAAATTTGCGTGTACAAGAATCGTAGCTACGCGTTAAACACAAATGATGCTATCGCAATGAAAACGCATATGTTGCATATATCGAATTTCGATAAATTCTGTATTGGAACGCTTATATCTTGAAAACTACAATACATAGAACAAAATTTCGAACGCCATTAGAAAGGTCGCAAAAAATGCTACAGATTGAAACAATAATCTCGGGTATACAGATAATACGTAACTAGTATTTTTAAATTGAAATGGCTAAACTGGAGATTTTGACATTTGCGTTTTCGGTTCAAGTTTCGCGAATAACTCAAAAACTACAATTCGCAGAACAAAACTGAGCCTTTTATTTGAAAGGAAATTAAAAAACGAATCGAACGGTACTATCTATTCAGTTCTAGGGTGAACAGAAAACGTGCTATGATGCAAAAACTCATAAAATCAATGAATAATGT
>NZ_JBYVMD010000128.1:0-639 GCF_058145955.1 Pseudomonas sp. A39 | reverse complement strand
TACAGGCGCTGGTCGAAGGTGACGGAGGCGGTGAAGCGGGCGACGAAGGCGTCGACGGGTTCACTGAAGCGGCCGCCCCAGGACTGGTTGGTCTTGTCGGTGCTCATGAGTTCGCTCGTGATCTGCTTATAAGGAGACTGGGAAGTGTGCCGCCGATAATAACAGGGTTGTCCGCAGAGGCGGTGCTGCGGGTGATCGGCATTTTTATTTGCGCAATGGATGGCTAAGTGCCTTGCCGCCGACCGCGTCGAGGACGAGACTGGTGCAGAGGCTTATTGAAACGATATTTGACGATTGAGCAATGTCGTCGCAGCGAGCGTCTACAGTTGGACTGATAGTGTGTGAATGCACCAAAGTCCGGTGATGCGGTCAGAACCCGGACTATCCATTTGAAAGGGGGGATTCGGATTGTGTATCAGCAAACCCTACGACAATGCCCGAAGGCAGCAGGTCTTGGGCGCTATTGAACAGGTCCGGGTAAATATGGGTGCCACTCTCAGGGCACTTTTTGCCGCTCGCGCTAGTCTTAGCGTGGATCGCTGTGACGCAAGTCACCGCACCTGTCTACGCTATCCTTGTGCGAGACTCACGCAGGAATCCAGCGCAATATGAATGTCCTGATCGTTGATGACGAACCCC
>NZ_JBYVMD010000127.1:0-664 GCF_058145955.1 Pseudomonas sp. A39 | reverse complement strand
TACAAGTTAGATAACTTGAACTTCTTCAGCTTGCATGCCTTTCTGACCGCGGGTAGCGATGAAAGAAACCTGTTGGCCTTCTTTCAGGCTTTTGAAGCCGTCGGATTGGATAGCTTTGAAGTGAACGAACAGGTCGTCACCGGATTGTGGAGTGATGAAGCCGAAGCCTTTTTCATCGTTGAACCACTTAACGGTACCAGTTTGGCGATTAGACATGGTGTATCTCCTTGGACAAAGTTAACTGCGACTCAGGAAAAGCCCTGGCCGAGACTGAGTGCAAAGAGCAGGAAAAATTCTTGGAGATGGTTGGATCGAAATTCAACATATCGTGTAGAGATTCTCAGTGACACAAGCAGCACAGTGGCGCCACCTTAACCCTTTTTCCGGAACGTGCCAATGGTATTTCCGAAGGTTTCTCTAAATTCGTGACTGACGGTGGTATCCACGGTCGCCCTGCGCGGCAATATTAACCCCGGCCCCGCTGGCTGCGGCTTATAGCCGCCGGCGCATTCATCAAGAAAAGCCCTGTGACCTTTGAACCCCAACGCCGGCCCCGGTAAGATGCCCCACAGTATTTTTCCACCTCGCTATTCAGGACACCCGCCATGAGCATCAAATCGGACAAGTGGATTCGCCGCATGGCGCAAGAGCACGGCATGATCGA
>NZ_JBYVMD010000126.1:0-674 GCF_058145955.1 Pseudomonas sp. A39 | reverse complement strand
ACGACCGGCAGGTCGTCGGTGCGTTTGACTTCGAACATGGTGTTGCTGGTCCACTGGCTGTTCTGCCAGCTCCACACCTGTCCGGTGAACTCGCGGAAGTTGATTTCCGGGTCGAAGTTGGTGGCGAAGTATTTGCCATGGGAGCCGGCATTGACGTCGAGGATGTCGATCGAATCAATGCGGTCGAAATGCTGTTGCTGCGCCAGCGCGGCATACGCGTTGACGACACCTGGGTCGAAGCCCACGCCAAGGATGGCGGTGATGTTCTTCTGTTTGCACTCTTCCAGGTGGTTCCACTCGTAGTTGCCGTACCACGGCGGGGTCTCGCAGACCTTGCCCGGCTCTTCGTGGATGGCGGTGTCGAGGTACGCAACGCCGGTGTCGATGCAGGCCCGCAGGACCGACATGTTGAGGAACGCGGAGCCGACGTTGATGACGATCTGCGATTCGGTCTCGCGGATCAGGGCCTTGGTCGCTTCCACGTCCAGGGCGTTCAGCGCGAAGGCTTGGATATCGGCGGGAACCTTGAGGCTACCCTTGGCCTTGACGCTGTCGATGATGGCCTGGCATTTGGAGATGTTGCGCGACGCGATAGCAATACGACCGAGTTCGTCGTTGTGCTGCGCGCACTTGTGGGCCACCACCTTGGCGACACCTCCTGCACCAATGATAAG
>NZ_JBYVMD010000125.1:0-719 GCF_058145955.1 Pseudomonas sp. A39 | reverse complement strand
CCCGGAAACAACGCCACCAAGCGTCCGGCTTCGTCGTACTGATACGCCGTCACCGCTCCCAGCGGGTCCTGCTCAACCGTCAACCGGCCTTTTTCATCGTAAGATTTAAAGTGCTCGGCACCGTCCGGATCCACCCGCTGCACCAGCCGCGCCCGCTGGTCATGCACGTAGACTTCCTGGCTGCCATCGGCGTTAAACACCGTGACCTGCCCGTTGTCATCCCAGGCATACCGCGTGTCCATCTGCGAGAAACTGGCCCAATGCCGCACACAACGCGCCGCCTTACCAGCCCGTTCCCACTCCCAAAAGAAGCTCGCCCCACCGGCCAAACCACGCTCAAGAATGACGTGCTGTTCGTCGTACCGATAAACCTCGCGTTCACCGACAGCATTAGTCGCAGAAACCAGTCGCCCAGCACCGTCATACGCGTAGGAAACAACGTTCTGTTCCGTCACCCAGACGAAAGGCTCAAGACCCGTGGCCCGCTGGATCTGATAATCCACCGCCACGATCCGCCCCGACGCATAACGCAAAAACAACGAACGCCCGACACTGTTATCCAGCCGTTCAATCTGCCCCAGATAATTGCGGGAAATGCGCAACCGGTTGTCATACGCATCGCTGATCGCCGTCAGCGCCCCGTCGCGAAAGTGGTAGAACCGTGACGCCTGCGCCAGCACCAGTTCATCAGGCAACGACCCCAAGTAGATCGCCGCTTC
>NZ_JBYVMD010000124.1:0-752 GCF_058145955.1 Pseudomonas sp. A39 | reverse complement strand
TCTGGCTTTTGATCTTGATCTTAGGCGCCCCGTCAAACACGCTGGCCGAACGCAGGCTTGAATCCGTGGGTAACCCGGCAGGACGCCGGGTTAGCCGTCCTGGGCCAAGGATGGCCCATGACGGCGGCCCACGGATTCAAGCCGGAGTGAGGGCACACCGAGCCTAAGCGAGGTGCCGAGTGTTGGGGCAAGAGCGCTTTGGTTACTTTCGCGCTTTTCGAAAATGACTCGCCGTAAGGGCGGAACCCATACCAGCCGTTACCCAAATAACGGATATGTACCCAGTCTGATCCAACATCCAGGCCAGCTGTCAGGCCGCCATCGGGAGCAAGCCCCCTCGCCACAGGTCCAGCGCCATATCCAGAATTGTGTAGATACCAAGGCCCCGATGGCGCTGAATCAGTCACCTGATGAATCGACTGACACACCGCCATCGGGGGCAAGCCCCCTCCCACAGTTTGATCTTCATATATCAGGCAGATATCAGCCTGCTTTTGATCTGCTTTTGCCCTGCTTTTGATCTGCTTTTGCCCTGCTTTTGATCTGCTTTTGCCCTGCTTTTGCCCTGCTTTTGCCCTGCTTTTGATCTGGCTTTTGATCTTGATCTTAGGCGCCCCGTCAAACACGCTGGCCGAACGCAGGCTTGAATCCGTGGGTAACCCGGCAGGACGCCGGGTTAGCCGTCCTGGGCCAAGGATGGCCCATGACGGCGGCCCACGGATTCAAGCCGGAGTGAGGGCACACCGAGCCTA
>NZ_JBYVMD010000123.1:0-787 GCF_058145955.1 Pseudomonas sp. A39 | reverse complement strand
TCGTTGCGGAAAAACAGCAGCATCCCGGCGAAGGTCAGGGCCTGGGTCATGATCGAGAAATACACGCCCTTGATCCGCGAGCGAAAGGCGAAGAAACCGAACACCAGCGCCAGCAAGCCCGGCGCCAGCACCACCAGGCACATCGCCCAGAGGAAGTGCTCGGTGCCGACCCAATACCAGGGCAACTCGGTCCACGACAGGAAGGTCATGAACGCCGGCAACTCATCGCCGGACGCCTGGCGCATCAAGTACATGCCCATCGCATAACCGCCCAGGGCAAAGAACAATCCGTGGCCGAGGGACAACATTCCCGCGTAACCCCACACCAGGTCCAGCGCCAGGGCGACGATGGCGTAGCAGAGGATCTTGCCCACCAGCGTCAGGGTGTAGGCCGAGACATGCAACGCGTTGTCCGCCGGCAGCAGTGACAGCAAAGGCAGCGCCAGCAGCACGACAAGCATCAGCACGCCGACGGCAATCGTCACCTTGGGACCGGCCTTTTGTGCGACCGTAAGCATCAATGGCTGGTTCATCAGTCAATCACCCGTCCTTTCAGTGCGAAGAGTCCTTGCGGGCGTTTCTGGATAAACAGAATGATCAGCGCGAGGATCAGGATCTTGCCGAGCACGGCGCCGATCTGTGGCTCCAGAATCTTGTTGGCGATGCCCAGCCCGAAGGCGGCCATGACGCTACCGGCCAACTGGCCGACACCGCCGAGCACCACCACCAGGAACGAGTCGATGATGTAGCTCTGGCCCAGGTCCGGGCCGACGTTGCCGATCTGGCT
>NZ_JBYVMD010000122.1:0-839 GCF_058145955.1 Pseudomonas sp. A39 | reverse complement strand
ATTTCCACGCCGATGCCGTCTTCTCGCTGGATGTTGAAGTGGAACACCTGGTTGACCGCAGTCTTGTTGGTGTTCAGATATTCAACGAATGCACGCAGACCGCCTTCGTACTTGAACAGCTCTTCCTTGCCGCTGCGTTCGTCCTTGAGGACGATACCCACACCGGAGTTGAGGAAGGACAATTCACGAATACGCTTGGCGAGGATGTCCCAGCTGAAGTGAATATTCTTGAAGGTTTCAGCCGATGGCTTGAAGTGGATCTGCGTACCGGTCGACTCGCTGTCGCCGACGATTTTCATCGGTTCTTGTGGAACGCCGTGGACGTAAGTCTGTTCCCAGATCTTGCCGCTACGGCGAACCGTCAGAATCAGTTCTTCGGACAGCGCGTTCACAACCGACACGCCCACGCCGTGCAAACCACCGGAGACTTTATAGGAGTTGTCGTCGAACTTACCGCCGGCGTGAAGCACGGTCATGATGACCTCTGCCGCCGAAACGCCTTCTTCTTTGTGCACGTCTACCGGAATGCCGCGACCGTTGTCGCGCACAGTAATCGACTCATCCGGGTGGATGATAATGCTGATGTCGTCGCAGTGACCGGCCAGAGCTTCGTCGATGGAGTTGTCGACCACCTCGAACACCATGTGGTGCAGACCGCTACCGTCATCAGTGTCGCCAATGTACATACCGGGACGTTTGCGTACGGCATCCAAACCTTTCAGCACTTTAATGCTGGTCGAGTCGTACGTGTTTTCTTCGCTCATGCCTTCACTCCCGATGGTCGTGGGTCTGGGTGATACGGCCTTGTTCCACGTGGAACAAAGCGACTGGCGTTTCCG
>NZ_JBYVMD010000013.1:0-153761 GCF_058145955.1 Pseudomonas sp. A39 | reverse complement strand
TCACCTGATGAATCGACTGACACACCGCTATCGGGGGCAAGCCCCCTCCCACATTTGGATCGCGGTCTAACCGTTAGATGCCGCTCGGCTGTCAGGCCGCCGGCGGGAGCAAGCTCCCTCGCCACAGGTCCAGCGCCATACCCAGAGTGGTGTAGATACCGAGGCCGCGATGGCGCTGAATCAGTCACCTGATTAATCGACTGACACACCGCTATCGGGGGCAAGCCCCCTCCCACATTTGGATCGCGGTCTAACCGTTAGATGGCGCTCGGCTGTCAGGCCGCCGGCGGGAAAATGATCAGTGGTTGTAGGCCCGCTCATTATGCTCGGCCAGGTCCAGCCCCATCTCCTCCACCGACTCATGGGCACGCAACCCGACCAGGGCATTGACCACCTTGAGGATGATCCAACTGATCACAAAGCAGTACACCGTGGTCAGCAGCACCCCCTTAAGCTGGGCAACCACCTGCCCCCCCATGGTCACACCTTCCACCAGCCCCCCCATGGACGGTACGCAGAACACACCGGTCAACACCGCGCCGATCATGCCGCCGATGCCGTGCAAGCCGAACACGTCGAG
This sequence comes from Pseudomonas sp. A39, assembly GCF_058145955.1. NCBI lineage: Bacteria > Pseudomonadati > Pseudomonadota > Gammaproteobacteria > Pseudomonadales > Pseudomonadaceae > Pseudomonas > Pseudomonas sp. A39. The sequence continues at coordinate 153,181 of NZ_JBYVMD010000013.1, read as the reverse complement.
GCTGTCGTCGTAGCCGAAGCGCCGCTTCAACACCGTCACGCTCAAATAACAGAACACCCCGCACAGCAAGCCGATGGCCAACGCACCGCCGACGCCCACATAGGCGCACGCCGGTGTAATTCCCACCAACCCGGCCAATGCACCACTGGCCAGCCCCAAGGCACTCGGCTTGCCGACCTTGAACCACTCGGTGAACATCCAGCCAAGAATCCCGGCGCAGGCGCCCAATTGAGTGTTGAGCATGACGATGCCCGAGGTGCCGCTGAGGCCGCCACCGGAGCCGATATTGAAGCCGAACCAGCCGACCCAGAGCATCGCCGCGCCGGCCATGGTCAGGCTGAGGTTATGCGCAGGCATTGGCGTGTTCTGGTAGCCCTTGCGCTTGCCGAGGATCAGGCACGCGGCCAGCGCGGCTACACCGGCATTGATGTGCACGGCGGTACCGCCGGCAAAATCAAGCACGCCCCAGTTATGCATCAAGGCCCCCGAACCGCCCCAGACCATATGCGCCACCGGGGCATAGACCAAGGTGAACCAGATGGCCATGAACAGCAGCGCCGCCGAGAACTTCATGCGTTCGGCAAAGGCGCCAGCGATCAGGGCTGGGGTGATGATGGCGAACGTCATCTGGAAGGTCACGAACACCCCTTCCGGGATATCCCCCACCAGGCTCTCCGGGGTCATGCCCGCCAGGAAGGCGCGGCTGAGGCCGCCTACAAAACTGTTGAAGGTTACCTGCCCTTCGACCATGCCGGTGGTGTCGACCACCATGCTGTAGCCGTAGATCACCCACAGCACGCCCACCAACCCGGCGATGCCGAAGCACTGGGTGAACAGCGAAAGCATGTTTTTCGCACGGACGAGGCCGCCGTAGAACAGCGCAAGCCCCGGCAAGCACATGAACAGCACCAGCACGGCGGCGGTGACCATCCAGGCGGTGCTGCCGGTGTTCAAGGTGGGTGCATCAGCGGCGTATGCCAAGGGTGCAAAGGCACCGGCCACTAATAAACCGAAGAGGGATTTGCCAAGAAGACGATTGACCATGTTCAAAGCTCCTGCAAAAGAAATGGGAAGTACCTGGGTGTAGTGAGCGGGCTTGCCCCGCGCTGGGTGGCGAAGCCGCCCTTAAACCAACCGCCGCATTTCTACCTCAAGGAATGCGGCGGCTTTATTGGGGTGGCTTCGCCACCCGGCGCGGGGCAAGCCCGCTCACTACAGGGGCCCGCTAGTAACCGGAACCCGGCACCCAACGGGTCCCCGCCAGCGGCACCCGGGCCATGGCGGCCGACTCCACGGTCAGCGCCACCAAGTCCTCGGGGTCGAGGTTGTGCAGGTGCGATTTGCCGCACGCACGCGCCATGGTCTGTGCCTCCAGCACCATCACCCGCAGGTAGTTGGCCAACCGCCGCCCGCCTTCCACCGGGTCAAGGCGCTTGGACAGCTCCGGGTCCTGGGTGGTGATGCCCGCCGGATCGCGACCGTTCTGCCAGTCGTCGTAGAAGCCGGCGGCCGAGCCGATCTTTTTCAGTTCCGCGTCCAGTCGTGGGTGGTTGTCGCCCAGGGCAATCAGCGCCGCCGTGCCGATGGCCACCGCGTCCGCGCCCATCGCCATGGCCTTGGCCACATCGGCACCATTACGAATCCCGCCCGACACGATCAACTGGACCTTGCGGTGCATGCCCATCTCTTGCAAAGCCTGTACCGCTTGCGGGATGGCCGACAAAATCGGAATGCCCACATGCTCGATAAACACTTCCTGGGTCGCGGCGGTGCCGCCTTGCATGCCGTCGAGCACGATCACATCGGCACCGGCCTTGACCGCCAGCTTCACGTCGTAATACGGCCGGCTCGCGCCGATTTTCACGTAGATCGGTTTTTCCCAATCGGTGATTTCACGCAGCTCGGCAATCTTGATCGCCAGGTCATCGGGGCCGGTCCAGTCCGGGTGGCGACAGGCGCTGCGCTGGTCCACGCCGATGGGCAAAGTGCGCATGCCGGCCACACGCTCGGTGACTTTCATGCCGAGCAGCATGCCGCCACCGCCGGGCTTGGCGCCCTGGCCGAGGACGATCTCGATGGCGTCGGCCTTGCGCAGATCATCCGGGTTCATGCCGTAGCGCGACGGCAGGTACTGATACACCAGGTGCTGGGACTGGCCGCGCTCCTCCGGGGTCATGCCGCCGTCACCGGTGGTGGTGCTGGTGCCGGCGATGGTCGCGCCACGGCCCAGGGCTTCCTTAGCGTTGGCCGACAGCGCACCGAAACTCATGCCAGCGATGGTCACCGGGATCTTCAGGTGGATAGGCTTCTTGGCGAAGCGATTGCCGAGGATCACATCGGTGCCGCACTTCTCCCGATAGCCTTCCAGCGGGTAGCGCGACACGCTGGCGCCGAGCAGCAGCAAGTCATCGAAGTGCGGCAGCTTGCGCTTGGTGCCGCCGCCGCGAATATCGTAGATGCCCGTTTCGGCGGCACGCTGGATTTCCTGGATGGTCAGGCGGTCGAAGGTGGCCGACTCGCGCAGGACCGGAGGGGTTTGTTCAGTCATGGTGGAGCTCCTGATCAGTACGCGGAGGCGTTATCGACTTTGAAGTTGTAGAGTTGACGGGCCGAGCCGTAGCGCTTGAAATCTGCCGCCTGGTGGGCGAAACCGGCGCGGTCGAGCAGTTCCTGCAGCTCGTGCAGGTGTTCGCTGCGCATCTCTTTTTCGACGCAGTCCGAGCCCAGGGACTCCACCGTGCCTTTCACGTAGATGTGGGTTTCGTAGAGCGAATCGCCCAGCGCATCGCCGGCGTCGCCGCACACCACCAGACGTCCGGCCTGGCCCATGAAGCAGCTCATATGGCCGATGCTGCCGCCGACGACGATGTCGATGCCCTTCATAGAAATCCCGCAACGCGCGCCCGCGTCGCCCTCGATCACCAGCAGACCGCCATGGGCGGTGGCCCCGGCCGCCTGGGACGCGCTGCCTTTGACGCGCACCGAGCCGGACATCATGTTCTCGGCGCAGCCCACGCCGACATTGCCGTGCACGGTGATCGAGGCCTGTTGGTTCATGCCTGCGCAGTAATAACCGGCGTGGCCCTCGATATCGATGGACACGGCCTGGTTCACGCCCACGGCGAGGTTGTGCTTGCCGTTGGAATGGGTCACGCGCCACTCGTTGTCGATGGCCTGGGCGTGCAACGCCTGGTTGAGGTCACGCACGGTGGCGGTGGAAAGATCGATGGTTTTCATGTGTGCGCTCCTTAAGCTGCTGACTCGCGTTCCCAGATGTACAACGTGGCCGGTGCCGGCTCCCAGATCCGCGCATTCTCGATGCCCGGCAGGCTCGACAGCGCCTGGTACTCGGAGGCCATGGCGACGTAGTCGTCGGTCTCGGCGAGGATCGCCGGCTTGCACGCAATCGGGTCGCGGATCACCGCAAAGCCGTGGCGCGTGCCGATGGCGAAGGTGAAGAAGCCGTCGAGGTCTTCCAGGGAATGGTCCAGCGCCTCTTTGAGCGAATCACCCTGTTGCAGGCGCCAGGTCAGGTAGCCGGCGGCGACTTCGGTGTCGTTGTCGGTTTCGAAGTGGATGCCTTCGCGCTTGAGTTCCTGGCGCAGGCGGAAGTGGTTGGACAGCGAGCCGTTGTGCACCAGGCACAGGTCGGCGCCGGTGGAAAAAGGGTGGCTGCCTTCCATGGTCACCGCGCTTTCCGTGGCCATGCGCGTGTGGCCGATGATGTGGCTGCCCTGCATGTTTGCCAGGCCGAAGCGCTGGGAAATCTCCTGCGGCAGGCCCATGCCCTTGAGGATCTCGATACTCTGCCCGGCGCTCATGATGCGCACGCTCGGCGCCAGTTCGGCCAGGGCCAGGCGTACCGGGGCTTCGTCGGCGTGGATCTTAAGTACAGCGGCGCTGGCGTTCTGGAACCAATCCAGGGAACAGCCAAGGCGCCCTTCCAGCTCGCCCATCAAGCCTTTCCAGTCGAAGGCTTCGGTGGTGGCTTGCAGGGTCAGCTTGACCCAGCCATCGGCGACTTCATCGCCGTAGATGGCGAAACCGGCGCTGTCCGGGCCACGATCGGTCATGGCTTGCAGCATGGGTTCAAACAGCTTGCCGAGCTGGGGTTCCAGCTGCGGATTCTTCAGGTACAGGCCTACGATTCCACACATAACAAGTCTCCGTCACACGGTGTCAGAAAAATTCGGTATAGCGCTGGATTTCCCAGTCGCTCACATGGCGGCTGTACTCCACCCACTCCATGCGCTTGAGCTTGATGAACTCGCCCACGATCTGCGGGCCAAGCACTTCGGCGAACAGCGCGTCGGCTTCCAGTGCGTCGCAGGCTTCCTTGAGGGATTGCGGCAGGGTCTTGATGCCGCGCTCGGCGATCTGCTCGAGGCTCAGGCTGTAGAGGTTTTCGTTGCAGACGTGGTCGATTTCCAGCTGGCGATCGATACCGTCCAGGCCCGCGGCGATGATCGCGGCGCTGACCAGATAGGGGTTGCAGCCGGCATCCGGCAGGCGAAATTCCAGGCGACCGTAGGGCACGCGCACCATGGCCGAGCGGTTGTTGGCGCCAAACGCGATAAAGGCCGGGGCCCAGGTGGCACCGGACAACGAGTTGCCGACTACCAGGCGCTTGTACGAGTTGACCGTGGGCGCGGCGAACGCACACAGCGCCGGGCCATGGGCGAGCAAGCCGGCGGCGAAGTGATAGGCAAGTGTCGACAAGCCCATGCCGCTCGGGTCGCTGGCGTCATGGAACAGGTTTTTGTTCTCGGCGCTGCTGATCGACAGGTGAAAGTGCATGCCATTGCCGGCGCGTTTCGGGTCGGGCTTGGGCATGAAGGAGCAGATCATGCCCAGGTCATTGGCGATCTCGCCGGCGGCCATGCGGAAGAAGGTGAAGCGGTCGGCGGACGTCAAGGCGTCGCTGTAGGTGTAGTTGATCTCGAACTGGCCGTTGGCGTCTTCGTGGTCGATTTGATAGACCTCGAAATCCACCGCCTGCAAGGCTTCGGTCAGGCGCTCGAGGAACACCCGCGAACGCGACAGGCCCTTGTAGTCGTAGCAAGGCTTGTCGAGGTTGTCGCTGGGGTCGACCAATTGCAACGTGCCCTGCTCGTCACGGCGCATCAGGTTGAACTCGGGTTCGAGGCCGGTGTTCAGCGTCCAGCCCTTGTCCTGCAGGCGCTGCACTTGTTGCTGCAACACGTAGCGGCTGTCGTAGGGGTGGGGTTTGCCGTCGACATGGCCGACACACACCACACGCCCATAACCTGGCTGCCAGGGTACCGGGGTCAATGTCGACAGATCGCCGCGCGCCATGAAGTCCGGACCGTGGGGCTCCATGCCCATGCCGCTGATGGCAAACCCTGCAAACCCCGCGCCCTCTTCGGCCACCGTCTTGAGCCCGCAGATGGGCACCGACTTGGTCTTGGCCGCACCGTGTATATCCACAAACTGCGCAAGCACGTACTTGATCCCGTGCTTGTCGATGATGCGCTGGGTTTCTGCTGGCAACATTGCGTGTCACTCCTCGCGAAAGGCAAAACCGTGTGGGTGGGCCTAGGCTGTCTTTTTATTCCTAAAAAGAAAGTTAGTTTCCCTACAGGAATGCAATACCCTTGCCAGATTCGCGGACGGCTGTTTGATGTGCCGGTGAAAGCGCTTTTGTGCTGTATATATGGGAAAATTCTTTTCCCTGCAGGAATACGTACAGCGGGGTGGCCTTTAAGCGCCAGACTTTGCACTTTCCCAGTGCGAAAATAATATTACTGAACGGAAACCGTGCAGGAGCCGATGATCATGTCCACCGAAACCGCCCCGCGCCTCAAGCTCGAGCAATACCTGGGGCTGCAGATCAAACGCCAGCGCCAGGCCCAGGACCTGAAGCTGTCTGACGTGGCAAAAATTGCCGATATCAGCCAGGGCATGTTGAGCAAGATCGAGAACGCCCAGGTCTCCACCAGCCTCGATACCTTGAGCCGCCTGTGCGATGTGCTCGGGCTGCCGCTCTCGAAATTATTCAGCGAATACGACCAGCAGGATGGCAGCGCCTTGCTGGTCAAGGCCGACCAAGGCATGGAAGTGGTGCGCCGGGGGACGGAGAAGGGGCATACCTATCACCTGCTCAACCATACGCGCGGGCCGAAGAAGAGCTTCGAGGCGTACATGGTCAGCATGGATGACGCCAGTGAGGAGTTTCCGACGTTTGCGCACCCAGGGACGGAGTTTCTGCACCTGCTTGAAGGGGAGCTGATTTATCGCCACGGCAACCAGCTGTATCGCATGGAGGCCGGGGATAGCCTGACGTTTGAGGGCGAGATTCCCCATGGGCCGGAGGAGTTGGTGCGGGTGCCGATTCGGTTGTTGTCGATCATGAACTACGGCAACGACAAAGAGTAATGCACGAACGGCGCATGAGCACCTTGTAGTGAGCGGGCTTGCCCCGCGCTGGGCGGCGAAGCCGCCCCAAACCAGGCGACTTGGTCTTATCTGGAACTCGGCGATGTCTTTATGGGGGCGGCTTCGCCACCCAGCGCGGGGCAAGCCCGCTCACTACAGTTTGCAGAGACCTGTGACCAGCGCAGGCAAGCCAGCGCCCACCTTTGATCGCATTCGACCTTCCCGTCGCCCCCGAAAAAAATTCCCCCCAGTTAAAAATCTTTCCCAAAACCCCTAGACGCCCCGACCTCATTCCCCTATAAAGCCACTTCAGGAATATTTTATTCCCCACAAGAAAACGCGCTCAAGGAATGAGCCTGCTGTCCTCAGACATTTTTTCGCTATGCGATGAGCTGCCGCCATCATCCCGAGGACGTGTCATGCAACACGAAAAAAACCATTTCATCATCAAGGTCACTTGTCCCGCGGTGTCCGGCATTGTCGCTGCCGTCACCACTTACCTGGCGGACAAGGCGTGCTACATCGGGGAGATGGCGCAGTTCGACGATGACTTCAGCGGCCGCTTCTTCATGCGTGCGGTGTTCCGCTTCAACGATGGCCATGCGGGCAACCTGCAAGAGATCAGAGACGGTTTCGCCGATGTCGCCCAGGCCTTCGACATGCAGTGGGAGCTGCACGACACCCGCGAGCCGATGCGCGTGATGCTGATGGTGAGCAAGTTCGACCACTGCCTCACCGACCTGCTCTACCGATACCACAAGGGCGAGATGGACATGACCCTCACCGCCATCGTCTCCAACCACCTTGACCTGCGGCCGATGGCCGAGCGCGAGGGCATTCGCTTTATCTACCTGCCGGTGTCCAAGGACAACAAGGCCGCGCAGGAAGCCGAGTTGATGAAGATCGTCGACGACACCCGCACCGAACTGGTGGTGTTGGCGCGCTACATGCAGATCCTCTCCGACGACCTGTGCCGGCAACTGTCGGGGCGGGCGATCAATATCCACCATTCGTTCCTGCCCGGTTTCAAGGGTGCCAAGCCCTATCACCAGGCTTATCAACGCGGCGTGAAGTTGATCGGTGCCACCGCGCACTACGTGACCAGCGACCTGGATGAGGGCCCGATCATCGAGCAGGAAGTGCAGCGCGTCGACCACGTGTACAAGCCTGACGACCTGGTCGCCATCGGTCGCGACACCGAAACCGTGGCCCTCTCCAAGGCGGTCAAGTACCACCTGGAGCACCGGGTCTTCCTCAATCAGGACAGAACGGTGGTGTTCCGGTGAACGCGCATAAACTGATCGACGGCAAAGCCGCCGCCGCACGGGTGCTGCTGCAAGTGCGCGAAGACGTGGCGCGCCTGCATGGGCAGGCTATTCAACCGGCGCTGGCGGTGATCCTGGTGGGCAACGACCCGGCCAGCCAGGTGTATGTGCGCAACAAGATCCTGCGCGCCGAAGAGGTGGGCATCCGCTCCGTGGAGCATCGCCTGCCCAGCGACACCAGCACCGAACAATTGTTGATCCTGATCGGCCAATTGAATGCCGACCCGGCGATCCACGGCATCCTCCTGCAATTGCCGTTGCCGGCGCAGATGGACGAACTGCGCGCCCTGGAGGCCATCGCGCCGGACAAGGACGTCGACGGTTTTCACAGCCAGAACGTCGGCGGCCTCAGCCAGGGGCGCGCGGTGCTCACGCCGTGCACGCCGAGCGGTTGCCTGTACCTGCTGGAACACACCTGCGGCGACCTGCGCGGGAAGCACGCGGTAGTGATCGGCCGTTCGAACATCGTTGGCAAGCCCATGGCCGCGCTGCTGCTCAAGGCGGATTGCTCGGTGACCGTGCTGCACTCACGCAGCCACGACGCCCAGGCCCTGTGCCGCCAGGCCGATATCGTGATCGCTGCCGTGGGCCGCGCCCGCTTGATTGACGCGAGCTGGTTGAAACCCGGCGCGGTGGTGATCGATGTCGGCATCAACCGCATCGACGACGACGGCCGCAGCCGCCTGGTGGGTGATGTCGACTTCGACAGCGCCCTGCCCCATGTTGCCGCCATCACCCCGGTGCCCGGCGGTGTCGGGCCGATGACCATTGCCTTCCTGATGAAAAACACCGTGGCCGCCGCCCAGGCGCAACACCACGCCCTACGCAGCCAATCGGAGGCCGTATGCCATTCAATCTATTGAAATACGGGCTGAGTTCCGAGTACCCGGTGGAGGTGGACCTGCCATCGCCCAAGGCACTCAAGTCGAGTTACGACGTGGTGATCATCGGCGCCGGTGGCCATGGCCTGGCGACGGCCTACTACCTGGCCAAGTACCACGGCATCACTAATATCGCGGTGCTGGAAAAGGCCTACTTGGGCGGCGGCAATACCGCGCGCAATACGGCGGTGATCCGCTCCAACTACCTCACCAGCGAAGGCGTTCGTTTCTACGCCGAGTCGGTGAAGATGTTCCAGTCGCTGTCCAACGAATTCGATTTCAACATCATGTACTCCGAGCGCGGCCAACTGACCCTGGCCCACACCGACGCCACCGTGCGTTCGTTCCGCCAGCGCGCCGAGGTCAACAAGCACTTCGGCGGGCGTACCGAGATGATCGATCGCCAGCAGATCCGCGAGCTGGTGCCCAGCCTTAACCTCGACCCCGGCCACCTGCCAGTGATCGCCGGGCTCTGGCATATCGACGGCGCCACCGCGCGCCACGATGCCGTGGCCTGGGGCTACGCCAAGCAGGCGGCCAAGCGCGGCGTGGAAATCCACCAGCTTACCGAAGTGCAGGACCTGATCATCGAAAACGGCGCCATCACCGCGGTGAAAACCAATCGCGGCACCATCAAGTGTGGTTGCGCGGTGCAGGCGATTGCCGGGCACAGCTCGCTGCTGATGGCCAAGGCCGGCATCCGCTCGCCGATCCAGACGTTCCCGCTGCAGGCCATGGTCACGCAGCCGTTCAAGCCGTTCCTCGATCCGCTGGTAAGTTCCTCGGCGCTGCACTGCTACGTGCAACAAACCAGCCGTGGCGAAGTGGTGTTCGGTGGCGGTTCCGACCCGTACCCGCTGTTCAACACGCGCTCGACCCTGGACCTCAAGGAAAGCCTGTTGGCCCATGCCATCGAGATGTTCCCGTTCCTGGCTAACGCCAAGTTGATGCGCCAGTGGGCCGGGATCACCGACATGACCCCCGACTACAGCCCGATCATGGGCCTGTCGCCGGTGAAGAATTACTACCTCGACGCCGGCTGGGGCACCTGGGGCTTCAAGGCCACGCCGATCTGCGGCAAGACCATGGCCGAGCTGGTCGCCAGCGGCGGCAAGGTGCCGGACTTGATCAAACCCTTCGGTCTCGAGCGCTTTTCGACCTTCCAGCAAGTCAACGAAATGGGCGCCACAGCGGCCAGCCACTGACGGAGAGCAGACGATGAAAATCATGATTTGCCCGCTCAACGGGCCGCGCAATATCAGCGAGTTCACCTACGGCGGTGAATTCAAACCGATGCCCGACCCGCTGACCTGCAGCGATGCCGAATGGGCCGACTACGTGTTCAACACCGATAACCTTGCCGGCGTGGTGTGCGAATGGTGGATGCACACGCCGTCCAGCTACTGGTTCCTCGCCGAGCGCCACACGGTCACCGACGAGATCGTGCGCACCTTCGATCCGCGCGAAGTGTTCACCACCCGCGTCGACTTCACCACCGCCAAGGAGATCGCCGGATGAACCGCCTCCCCGCCCCCATGGGCCTGCTGATCCAGCGTGACCAGCCACTCGACTTCAGCTTCGACGGCCTGCCCTACCAAGGTTTGCAGGGCGACAGCATCGCCAGCGCCCTGCTCGCCAACGGGCGCTTCCTGATGTCGCGCTCGTTCAAATACCACCGCCCACGCGGCCCGTTGACCATGGCCGGCCATGACGCCAACAGCCTGGTGCAACTGCCTCGCGAACCCAACGTATTAGCCGACGCCCACGCGCTGTCCGCCGGCTTGGCGGTGACGGCGCAGAACGTCAACGGCTCGCTGGACAACGACAAGGACGCCTACCTGGGCAAGTTCTCCAAGTTCATGCCGGTGGGCTTCTACTACCGTTCGTTCTACAAGCCCAAGGGCATGTGGAAAGTCTGGGAGCCGATCATTCGCAAAAAGGCCGGCCTGGGCGTGCTCGACCTGACGTTCCAACCCGAGTACTACGACAAGGCCTACCTGTTTACCGACCTCGCCGTGATCGGCGCCGGCCCCGCTGGCTTGCAGGCCGCGCTGACCGCCGCGAATGCCGGCGCCAAGGTGCTGCTGATCGAGCAGCAACCGATCCTCGGCGGGTCGCTGACCTACGCGCGCTTCGATATTGCCGGCACCCGCGCCGACACCTTGCGCCGCGAGTTGCTGGGCGCGGTGCAGCAACACGCGAATATCCAGGTACTCACCGACGCCACCTGCAATGCCTGGTTCACCGACAACTACCTGCCGGTGATCCAGGGCAAGCGCCTGTACAAAGTGCGCGCGCAGCAGTGCCTGGTGTGCAGCGGTTCGTTCGACCAACCGGTGGTCTTCCGCAACAATGACCTGCCGGGGGTGATGCTCACCAGCGCGGCGCAACGCCTGATGAAGCTGTATGCGGTCAAGCCCGGCAAGCGCGCGGTGGTGCTTACCGGCAACGATGACGGCTACCTGGCCGCCCTCGACCTGCATGACCAGGGCGTGGACGTGGCCGCCGTGATCGACCTGCGTCACGCCCCGGCGGACAAAGCCTTGCCCAGTGCCCTGGCCCAGCGCAAGATCGCGTGCCTGAGCAACAGCACGGTGTTCGAGGCCCTGCATGAAAAAGGCCTGCGCCATGTGAAGGGCGTCGACGTGCGCCAGATCACAGGCCAGGGCCAGGTCAGCACCAGCGGGCAAGTGATCGACTGCGACCTGCTGTGCATGTCGGCCGGTTATATGCCGGTCTATCAGTTGCTGTGCCAGGCCGGTGGCAAGCTGGCCTATGAAGACTCGCGGGCGGAGTTCAGCCTCAGTGGCCTGCCGCGCAATCTGGGCGTGGCCGGTTCCGTACACGGTCGGCATCAACTGGACAATGTGCTGGCGGATGCGACCAACGCCGCCGCCGACAGCCTGCTCGCCCTCGGATTGAACAGCACCAGCCCGCCTGCAGCGCTGCGCCCTGAAGCCCAGGTCAACTTCCCCTGGCCGATCTTCCCGCACCCCAAGGGCAAGGATTTCGTCGACTTCGACGAAGACCTGCAGGTGGCGGACATCGTCAACGCCACCCGCATTGGCTACCGCGATGTGCAGTTGGTGAAGCGTTATTCCACGGTCGGCATGGGCCCGTCCCAGGGGCGCCACTCAGCGCTGCCGACCGCACGGCTGGTGGCCTGGGCGACCCAGCGCACTATCAGCGAAACCGGGGTCACCACCGCACGGCCGCCGTTCGTGGCGGAGAAACTCGCGCATGTCGCCGGACGCGCCTTCGACCCCTACCGCCAAACGCCGATGCACGCGCGCCATGTGCAAGCCGGGGCGAAGATGATGCCCGCCGGTATCTGGCAGCGCCCGGCCTATTACGGCAAGGCCCAGGACCGCGAAGCGTGCATGCAGGCCGAAGCGCTGCACGTGCGCAACAAGGTCGGGCTGATCGATGTGTCCACACTCGGCGGCCTCGACGTGCGCGGCCCGGACGCCGCCGAACTGCTCAACCGCCTCTACACCTTCGCGTTCCTCAAGCAGCCGGTGGGCCGTTCGCGTTATGCGCTGATGACCAACGAACACGGCGTGGTGATCGACGACGGCGTGTGCGCGCGGCTGGCCGACAACCACTTCTACGTCACCGCCACCACCAGCGGCGTCGATCGTATTTACCAGCAGATGCTCAAGTGGAACGCGCAGTGGCGCCTGGACGTGGACGTGACCAACGTTACCGCCGCGATCTGTGCGATGAACGTGGCCGGGCCGGATTCGCGCAAGGTGCTGGAACAGGTATGCAGCGATCTCGACCTCAGTGCCGAAGGCTTCCCCTACCTGGGCGTGCGCCAGGGCACAGTGGCCGGGATCAAGGCACGCCTGCTGCGGGTGGGTTTCGTCGGCGAACTGGGCTATGAAATCCACGTACCGGCACGCCACGGCCTGGCGTTGTGGGACGCGTTGATGACGGCCGGCAAGGCCTTTGACATTCGCCCCTTCGGCGTGGAAACCCAACGCCTGCTGCGCCTGGAAAAAGGCCACGTGATCATCAGCCAGGACACCGACGGCATGACCCACCCGGCAGAAATCGACATGGGCTGGGCGGTCAGCCGCACCAAGCCGTTCTTCGTCGGCCGCCGCTCGGTGGACATCCTCGAAGCCCAGCCGCTGAAACGCAAACTGGTGGGCTTCAGCCTGCCCAAGGGCAGTGTGCAACCGCTGGAAGGCCACCTGGTGCTCAACGGCGCGGACATCAGCGGCAACGTCACCTCCTGCGAATACTCCACCAGCCTGGGCCGCATCATCGGGCTGGCCTACGCCGGGATCGACCAAAGCACACCGGGGCAGCGCATTCCGATTCGCGTCGAAGGCGGCATCGTCGTCCAGGCCGAGGTGGTGCAACTGCCGTTCTTCGACCCCACTAACCAACGCCAGGAGGGTTAAGCCATGACCAGTCTGAAGGCCCACGAATTGTTCACGCCGCCCTGCCAACTGCAGGACCAGACCGACCTGCCCCGGGTCGGCTTTCGCGGCGCACAGAGCGCCGAGTACCTCACGGCGCGCGGCTTCACGTTGCCGGGCGGGCCCAACCAAGCCTGCGCGCAAGCGGACGGCAGTTGGGTGGCGCGCCTGTCGCAGAACGAATACCTGGTGCTGGGCAGCCCGCAGGATCAGGGGCAACGGATTGCCGATGAAGAAGCGCGTTGGGAACTGGACCACCGCGCCAACTACCTGCTGCCACGCCAGGACAGCCATGCCTGTGTGCGGCTCAGCGGGGAGGTGATTGCGCAGGTGATGGCGAAGCTGTGCGGGGTGGATCTCAGTTTTCCGGCCTTCAAGCCGGGGATGGTGGCGCAGACCTCGGTGGCGCGGGTCAATGCGATTGTCATCCACACAGGCAGTGTGGAGCTGCCGGCGTTTCATATCCTCTGGGATCGCGCCTCGAAGGCATACTTCGATGGCGCGTTGCGGGATGCGCTGGAGGAGTTCGGCGGGGTGGGTCAGTCGGTGTAGCCCAACCGCGCCGCCCTGACCTTTTGGGTGTGTTGACGTGTCGCCAGGCAGTAATACAACGGGCACGTCACCACCAACCCCACCAGCCACGACAAGTCCGCGCCTTCCACCAGGTTGGCCCACGGCCCCACATACAGCGACGTATTGGCAAACGGCAGTTGCACGATGATGCCGATGAAGTACGCCACGATCGCATGCAGGTTGAAACGCCCATACACCCCGCCATCGGCCTGGAAGATCGAGGCAATGTCATAGACCCCGCGCTTGATGATGTAGAAGTCGATCAGGTTGATTGACGCCCACGGCACCAACACCAGCAACAGCGCGAGGATCAGGCCGATAAATTGCGAGATGAAGTCCGCCGACGCGCCCAACGCCACCACGCAGCAACCGGCCAGGATCACGCCCGACAGCGCCACGCGCACCTTGATGCTCGGGGTCCAGTGGCTGGCGAAGGTCTGGACCGAGGTGATGATCGACAGCACCGCGCCGTACAGATTCAGGGCGTTGTGGCTGATGATATTGAGCAGGAACAGCACCATCAGGATCGGCCCCAGCCAGCCGGTGGCGTGCTTGACCGCGACCATGGCTTCGGTGCCTTCGGGCGTGGCCAGTGCAGCGACCAGGCCAAAGGCGAAGGACAGGATGGTGCCGAGGGTCGCGCCCAGGTAGGTGGCGAGAAACGGCCGGGTGATGCCAATGTCCGCCGGCAGGTAGCGCGAGTAGTCACTGGTGTAGGGCGAAAAGCTGATCTGCCAGATCACCCCCAGCGACACGGTAGCCAACCAGCCAGCTGCGTTGAAGCCGCCACGGGTAAGGAAATCTGCCGGCAGGTCATGGGCAAAAATGTAGATAAAACCGGCCAGCAAAGCACTGCCCATCACCCAGGTGCCGATGCGGTTGAGGGTATGGATAAAGCGATAGCCGATCACGCCGATGGCGGTGGCGCTGAGGGCGCCGATCAGGATGCTCGCCGGCACCGGCACCGACGGCACGATGCCGACGATGGACTTGCCGGCCAGGACGATATTGGAGATGAAAAAACCGATGTAGATCAGCGCGGCGAAGAACACGATCAGCAGCGCGCCGTAACGGCCGAACTGGCCACGGCTCTGCACCATCTGCGGGATGCCCATGCGCGGGCCTTGGGCCGATGCGAGGGCAATCACGATGCCGCCGAGCAGGTGCCCGAGGGCAATCGCCAGCAGCCCCCACGCCAGATTGAGATGGAACACCTGGGCCACCATGGCACCCGTGACGATCGGCAGCGGCGCGATGTTGGTGCTGAACCATAAGGTGAACAGGTCGCGGGCCTTTCCATGGCGCTCTGCGAGGGGGACGTAATCGACCGTGTGATGCTCGATCAGGGGGTCTTGCCGGGACATCTGGGGCATGGAAATGAACTCGCGTTTGTCTGATCTTATAGTTGTTTGACGCCAAACCGGGGGAGCTCTCTGGCCGCCCCTCAGATGAACACCATATTATGGTATTCCAACATTTTCACAAGACTGATCCGTAGTCTTAGCGCGCATCTGATCCGCAAGTGTGCCACAGCGCACCCTGTTATTTCCCGCCATAGCCCCCGTATTTATGGGTGATAAACCCGAGAATTGACGTTCATCGGGAGATTGAAAAAGCGGTTGCACCGACTGTATTACGGTATACCATCAGACCTACAAACTCATAAAAACCGCTTTACCGCAGAGGACCGTCCCATGATTGATGCCGCTATCTACAAACAAGTGATGGGCTCGTTTCCGTCCGGTGTCACCGTGATCACCACGCTCGATGACGAGGGGCAAATCGTCGGGTTGACCGCCAGTGCCTTCAGTTCACTGTCCATGGACCCGGCCCTGGTGCTGTTCTGCCCCAACTACAGCTCCGACTCGTACCCGGTGTTGATCAAGAACAAGCGCTTTGCCATTCATGTGCTTTCCGGTGGGCAGCAAACCGAAGCCTATGCCTTTGCGCGCAAAGGCAAGGACAAGGCCCAGGGCATCGAATGGACGCTCAGTGAGTTGGGCAACCCGATCCTGGCCAATGCCACGGCGGTGATCGAGTGCGAGTTGTGGCGCGAATATGAAGGCGGCGACCACGCGATCATGGTCGGCGCGGTGAAGAACCTGATCGTGCCCCGGCAGAACGCCGGGCCACTGGTGTATTGCCACGGCAAGATGGGCGCCCTGCCACTGCCGGCCTGATCCCCGACACCGTTCTGAAAACACCGAAGATCAAATGTGGGGCTTGCCCTAGTGCCAGTCAGTTAAGGCAAACACTGTACCTGTGGCGAGGGAGCTTGCTCCCGTTGGGCCGCGAAGCGGCCCCAGCTCTTTGTTTAAAACAACTGGGACTGCTACGCAGTCCAACGGGAGCAAGCTCCCTCGCCACAGGTTACTTTTCGCTCTTGCTGCTTCTTAACTGACTGGTAGTAGGGCTTGCCCGCTCCCTCATTCGAACGTCCCCCAAAGGGGTGCGGTGTCAGTCAGGTTCGAAAGCGGCTGACCAATTGATTCAACGTCTGCGACAACGCCGTCAATTGTTGTGCATCCTGGCGTGTAGAGTCGGCCAGGCTTGCCACTAATTGCGCATCCCCATGAATCTGACTGATGTGCCGATTGATGTCTTCGGCCACCTGGTGCTGCTCTTCGGCCGCGGTGGCGATTTGCGTGTTCATGTCGCGAATCACGTCGACCGACTCGCGGATCAGGCCAAAGCTGGCCCGCGCGTCGTTGATCGACACCACCGTTTCCTGGGACACCTCCAGGCTCGCATGCATCTGCTTGCCCATCTGGTGAGTGCGGCGCGCCAGGTTGCCGAGCAGCCCGTCGATTTCACCGGTGGAGTCCGAGGTGCGCTTGGCCAGCGCGCGCACCTCGTCCGCCACTACCGCAAACCCACGGCCCTGCTCACCCGCCCGCGCGGCTTCGATGGCGGCGTTCAGGGCCAGCAGGTTGGTCTGCTCGGCAATGGAGCGGATGGTGCCGAGGATCGACTGGATGTCATTGCTGTCTTTTTCCAATTGCTCCATGGCCTGGGCGGATTGGCCGATCTCTACACTCAAGCGCCCGACACTGCTCACCGCTGCGTCGATCTGCTGCTGCCCGGTGTGGGCCTGGCGCTGGCCGTTGTCGGCCGAGTCGGCAGCCTGGCTGCAGGAGCGCGCGACTTCGTTGGAGGTGGCAACCATTTCATGAAACGCCGTCGAAACCATATCCACCGCTTCGCGCTGTCGCTCGGCGACTTCGGCCATTTCCACCGAGACTTCGGTGGCACTCCCGGAGCTGCTGTGGATCTGCCCGGCCGCCTGCCCGATGCGCTGGATCAGCGTGCGGATCGCTTCGAGGAACTGGTTGAACCAGCCGGCCAGTTGCGCCGTCTCGTCACGCCCCTTCACTGCCAGGCGCGCGGTCAAGTCACCTTCACCTTGGGCGATGCCTTCCAGGCCGCTGGCCACGCCGCGAATCGGCTTGACGATCAACCCGGCAAACCAGGCCCCCGCCACCGCAAACAGCACACCACACACCAGCGCGATGGCTGCAATCAGCCAGGTCAGGCGCGCCGCGCCGGCCATCACTTCACTCTCGCGCACCAGCCCGACAAACCGCCAGCCCAAGGCCTTGGACGGCCACACCAGCGCCATATAGCGCTCACCCGCCAGCTCGACCTGCACCAGGCCTTGGTCGGCTTCGCTCAACTGACGATAGCCATCGCCCAGTTGGCCGAGGGGCTTGAAATTATGGGACGGGTCATTCGGGTCCACCAGCACCGTGTTGTTGGCTTCCATCAGCATCAAATAGCCGCTTTCGCCCAGCTTGATCTGCTTGACCAGGTCGGTCAGTTGCTTGAGGGACACGTCGATGTTGACCACCCCGCTCGCCTTGCCCTGGCGGTCGTTGAAGCTTTGCACGGTGCTAACCAGCACCACATCGTCGGCGGCCCAGTAATAGGCCTCGGTGCGCAGGGTCTTGCCCGGCTGGGCCATCGCGGCCTTGTACCAGGGGCGTGTGCGCGGATCGTAGCTGGCCAGCTTGGGGTCGCCGGGCCAGAACACATAACCGCCGTCCTCGGTGCCCAGGGACAGGTAGGTGTAGGCCGAATGACTCTGGGCCAAGCCTTCGAACAGCTTGAACACCTGCTCGTCGCGCTCGCCGGGTGCGACTTGCGCGGCATCGCTGGCCAGGTAGCGTTTCACATCACCCTTGATACTCTGCAGTTGCGGGTGCGCGGCCAGGTAGCTGACGTTCTGGCTGATGCCTTCGAAAAACAACTGCATCGCGTTGTCGACCTGGCGGATCTCGCGCCCGCTGCTGTCGATAAAGCCATCCCGTGCCTCATGACGCACATTGAGGATGATCAGCACAGCCACCAGCACTACCGGCAGGCTGGCGATCACCGCAAAGGCCAGGATCAGTTTTTGTTTTATGTTCATCTAGCTCGCTTTCCTTGTGAGGTGACGGTGCGACCGTTGGAGAGAAAAGTTTTGCGGATATTCCGTATTATGGTATACCAATAATTAATCCGCCGAACAGCCGTCATCACTGGCATGCTTCAACGTGGCGAGAGTACTTAAGGGCCCGCAGCCGACAGGCCGATCACAATAGATCCGAGGTAAGCGTCATGAAGTTTTCCCTGTTCGTACACATGGAACGTTGGGACGAAAGTGTCAGCCACCGGCAGTTGTTCGAAGACTTGACCGAACTGACCCTGATGGCCGAGGCCGGCGGTTTCAGTACCGTATGGATTGGCGAACACCACGCCATGGAATACACCATCTCGCCGAGCCCGATGCCGCTGCTGGCTTACCTCGCGGCCAAGACCACTACCATTCACCTGGGCGCCGGCACCATCATCGCGCCGTTCTGGCACCCGTTGCGGGTGGCGGGTGAATGCGCCTTGCTCGACGTGATCAGCAACGGGCGCATGGAAGTCGGCCTGGCCCGTGGTGCTTACCAAGTCGAATTCGACCGCATGGCCGGCGGCATGCCCGCCTCCAGCGGCGGCCAAGCGCTGCGCGAGATGGTGCCGGTGGTGCGTGCGTTGTGGAAAGGCGACTACGCCCACGACGGCGACATCTGGAAATTCCCCACTTCCACCAGCGTGCCCAAGCCGATCCAGCAGCCCAACCCGCCGATGTGGATCGCCGCCCGCGACCCGGACTCGCATAACTTCGCGGTGGCCAACGGCTGCAACGTGATGGTCACGCCGCTGATGAAGGGTGACGAAGAAGTCCTCGACCTGAAAAACAAATTCCAGGCCGCCCTCGACAACAACCCCGGCGTACCACGCCCGCAACTGATGGTGCTGCGCCACACGCACGTGCATGCCGCCGATGATCCGGACGGCTGGAAAGTCGGCGCCAAGGCGATCTCGAAGTTCTATCGCACCTTCGATGCCTGGTTCGGCAATAAAGAGGTGCCGGTGAATGGCTTCCTGGCGCCGAGCCCGGAAGAAAAATTCGCCGCCCGCCCGGAGTTCGAACTGGAAAGCCTGCACAAGACCGCGATGATCGGCACCGCCGAAGAAATCATCCCGCGCATCCGCTACTACCAGGAACTGGGGGTGGATGAGTTCAGCTTCTGGTGCGACAACAGCCTGCCCCATGCCGAGAAGAAGAAGTCGCTGGCGCTGTTTATCGAGCAGGTGGTGCCGGCGTTTCGTTGATCGCTGCATAACCCAGCCGCTTGCCTCTTCACGGAGCAAGCGGCTTTTTGTTGTCAGCTATCATCACCCTATCGGTAAAAGTCTATTGCGCCGCACAATGTACTAACTGGTTACTTATCTTGCTAAAATCGCGTCTTTGCCCTCTCACCTTCGAGTCCTGTCGATATGAAACGAGCATCGAGCGCCCTTGGCGCCTCTAGATTCCTCCTGCTGGGCCTGGGCGTGATCATCGCCTTGCTCGGCCTCGCGCTTGCCGTCGGCGGCGTTAAACTGGTCAGCCTGGGCGGTTCTTGGTACTTCCTGGTCGGCGGTGCGGTGATGGCCGTTTCCGGCCTGTTGATTGCCCTGCGCAAACCGGCCGGCGCGTGGTTATTCGCGGCGTTCCTGGTGGGCACCGCGATCTGGGCCGTGGCCGACGTGGGTCTGGTGTTCTGGCCGCTGTTCTCGCGGGTGTTCATGTTTGCGGCCATCGGTATGGTGGTGGCGCTGGTTTATCCGCTGCTCGTCAACAAGCCTGCCCGGGGCGCCTATGGCGTTGCCGCCGTGCTGGCAGTGGGCGTGGCGGTGGCGGCAGGCAATATGTTCGTTGCTCACCCAAGCGTCGCCCCGACCGGTGCCGGCCCTGGCATCACCCCCGTAGCCCCGGCCGATGCCCAGAAAGACTGGGCCCACTACGGCAACACCGAAGGCGGCAGCCGCTTCGCCGCGCTGGACCAGATCAACCGTGACACGGTCAATAAGCTCAAAGTGGCCTGGACCTACCACACCGGTGACGTGGCGATCAGCGACGGCAACGGTGCCGAAGACCAACTCACGCCCCTGCAGATCGGCAACAAGGTGTTTATCTGCACACCGCACAACAACCTGATCGCCCTCGACGCCGACACCGGCAAAGAACTGTGGAAGAACGAGGTCAACGCCAAATCGGCGGTGTGGCAGCGTTGCCGGGGCATGGCTTACTTCGACGCCAGCGCGCCGATTGCCCAGCCGACCCAGCCCAACAGCTCGCCGATCATTGCCGCCAGCGTTCCTGCCGGTGCGCAGTGCCAGCGTCGCTTGCTGACCAACACCATCGATGCACGCCTGATCGCCGTGGATGCTGACACCGGCAAGTTCTGCGAAGACTTCGGCACCCACGGTCAAGTGGATTTGAAGGCCGGCCTGGGTAACGTGCCGGACAGCTACTACCAACTGTCCTCGGCGCCGTTGATGGCCGGCACCACCGTGGTGGTGGGTGGCCGCGTGGCCGACAACGTCCAGACCGACATGCCCGGCGGCGTGATCCGTGGCTTCGACGTGATCACCGGCCAGATGCGCTGGGCTTTCGACCCGGGCAACCCGGAAGACAAAAAAGCCCCGGCCGACGGCAGCACTTATGTACGCAGCACGCCGAACAGCTGGGCGCCAATGTCCTATGACCCGCTGATGAACACGGTTTTCCTGCCGATGGGCAGCTCGTCCACCGACATCTACGGCGTGGAACGCACCCAGCTCAACCACAAATACGGCGCCTCGGTACTGGCGCTGGACGCCTCCACCGGCACGGAAAAGTGGGTGTACCAGACCGTCCACAATGACCTGTGGGACTTCGACCTGCCGATGCAGCCAAGCCTGATCGATTTCACGCCGCCAGGCAGCGACAAAGCCGTGCCGGCAGTGGTGATCGGTACCAAGGCCGGACAGATCTACGTGCTCGACCGCGCGACCGGCAAGCCGCTGACCGACGTGCAGGAAGTCCCGGTCAAGGCCGCCAATATCCCTAACGAGCCCTACTCGCCCACCCAGCCAAAGTCGGTCGGCATGCCACAGATCGGCGCGCAGACCCTGACCGAGTCGGACATGTGGGGCGCCACGCCGTTTGACCAGTTGCTGTGTCGCATCGACTTCAAGGGCATGCGCTACGACGGCCTGTACACCGCGCCAGGCACCGATAAATCCCTGAGCTTCCCGGGCTCGCTGGGCGGCATGAACTGGGGCAGCATCTCCACCGACCCGGTGCACGGTTTCATTTTCGTCAACGACATGCGCCTGGGTCTGTGGATCCAGATGATACCGTCGCAGAACAAGGCCCAGGCCTCGTCCGGTGGCGAAGCACTGAACACCGGCATGGGCGCCGTACCGCTCAAGGGCACGCCGTATGCGGTGAACAAAAACCGCTTCCTGTCGGTGGCCGGTATCCCGTGCCAGGCGCCGCCGTTCGGCACCCTCACCGCGATCGACATGAAGACGCAAAAGGTCGCCTGGCAAGTGCCGGTCGGCACCGTTGAAGACACCGGCCCGCTGGGGATCCGCATGCACCTGCCGATCAAGATCGGCCTGCCGACCCTCGGCGGTACCCTCTCCACCCAGGGCGGCCTGATCTTCATCGCCGGCACCCAGGACTTCTACCTGCGCGCCTTCAACAGCGGCAACGGTGATGAAATCTGGAAAGCCCGCCTGCCGGTCGGCAGTCAAGGCGGTCCGATGACCTACGTGTCGCCGAAAACCGGCAAGCAGTACATCGTGGTCACCGCCGGTGGCGCACGCCAGTCCACCGACCGTGGCGACTACGTGATCGCCTACGCCCTGCCATAACCCTCTCCAGGCGCGGTGCCCCCAGCACCGCGCCTTCTGCTTTGGAAGACCCCGCATGACCCCCTCTTCTCATCTTTCCCTTGGGCGCCTGTTGCTCGGCCTGGCCCTGGGTGCCGCCCTGCCTGTGCAAGCGGATGACACCACCCTGACCGGCGACTGGGGCGGCCTGCGCCGTGAGCTCGACGAGCAAGGCGTGCGCTTCACCGGTGACTACAGCGGCGAAACCGCCTACAACGCCCACGGCGGCCAGCATCGTTCGGCGCGCTACTCGCAGAACGTCAAGCTCGGCGTGCAGTTCGACCTGGGCAAGCTCTATGGCTTCAACAAGGGTGACCGCATCCAGCTCACCCTCAACGACCGTCGCGGCAACAGCGCCTCCGAAGACCTGGTGGGCAACCGCCTGCCTATCCAGGAAAACTACGGCGGCCTCTACACGCGCCTCACCGAGCTGAGCTACGAGCGCACGCTGTTCACCCCGGCGCTGAACCTCAAGGTCGGCTACATGGCCATGGGCAACGACCTCGGCGGCCTGGACAGCGGCATCCTGTGCAACTTCATGAATGCCGGCTTCTGCGGCCACCCGCTGAACATGTCCGGCGGGAGCGGCTGGACCAACTACCCCAACGCACGCCTGGGCGCACGGGTGAAATACGACTTCTCGCCTGCCTGGCAACTGCGCATCGCCGCGTTCAATGTCGACCCGGACAGTAACGGCGACTCCAGCCGCGCCTGGCACCTGAGCCCCAAGCACACGACTGGCACCGTAGTGCCCATCGAGCTGGTGTACAAACACGCGGGCAGCCTGCCGGGTGAATACAAACTGGGCTATTACTACGACAGCTCCGACGTGAAACGCATTGGCAGCAACAAGTCGGTCAGCGGTCGCGGTGGTCACTACCTGCTGGTCGACCAGGCGGTGTGGGCGTCCGACTCATCCGCCGGCCGCGTGCTGCATGCCTTCGGCCAATACTCGGCAGCCAGCGAAGCGGCCTCGCCGTTCAGCAAGTGGTACGGCGCCGGCGTGGTGCTTTACAAGCCGTTTGAGGGACGGCCACGCGACACCCTGGCCTTGGGGTATGGGCGTGCCGTACCCAACCCCCGCAGTCGCGACGTGCAGGAACTGGCCGCCTTCAACGCCGGGAACGATTACCCCAACCTGAACAATGCCGAACAATTGATCGAACTCAGCTATGGCTACCAGGCCACGCCGTGGCTGAACCTGCGCCCGGATGTGCAATACATCATCGAGCCAGGAGCGTTCTCCGGCGCGGATATCGACAACGCGCTGGTGGTCGGCCTGCAGGTCAAGGCAGTGTTCTAAGCGCTCAGCCCACTCCCACATTTTATCTCTCGCATTCAGTCTGAATACGCGGCCCTAGGCCGCACCCTGCTGGTACTCCCGTGGCGTACAACCGAACTCACGGCGAAACACCGTATGCAAGTACTGCGCGGAGGTGAAGCCGCAGCTCGACGCAATGTCGGCAATGGCCAGGTCGGGGTCGGCCAGGCCCTTGGCGGCGGCGGCGAGTTTGAAGCGCAGGATCTCGTCATGCACGCTGCAGCCGCGCACCTTGCGAAAGTGCGCTTCCAGGGAGGAACGCGACACCCCCACATACGCCGCCACCTGCGCGGTCTTGATGCCTTGGCAGGCGTACTGCCGGATAAACAGCAACGCTTGCATCACATAGGGATTGCCCAAGGGTTGATGCAAGCTGGAAGCCTGCACATTGATCGCATCCGGCGGCACCAGGATCTGCGTCCCGGCGCAGGGTTTGCCGTGCAGCATCTGGTGCAGCAACGCCGCCGCGGTGCGGCCCATGGTTTCGGTGCCCTGGATCACCGAACTCAGCGGCACCCGCGTAAGGGTGCGGGTCAGCGGGTCGTTGTCGATGCCGATCAACGCCACCTCCTCCGGCACGGCGATGCCGGCGGTGAGGCAGGCTTGCAGCAACTGCCGGGCGCGGGCGTCGGTGACGGCGATGATACCGATGGGCTTGGGCAGGCTGTGCAGCCAGGCGATCTGTTGTTCCACCGCGCTGTCCCACAACGGCGCGCTGGTGCCCAGGCCGCGATACACCTCGACGTGCAGGCCATCGCGTTGCAGCAGACGGCGAAAGGCTTTTTCGCGCTCCTGGGCCCAGCGATTGGCCTGGGCCTCGGGCAGGCTGAAACAAGCAAACCGCGTCAGGCCCGCTTCGATCAAATGTTCGTAGGCCAACTTCATCAAGGCGTGGTTATCGGTGGCCACATAAGGAATGCCCTTGGGGTAGGCGCGCGCATCCTCATAAGAGCCCCCCACCGCCACCACCGGCAGCGTGCTCCCGGACAACGCCTCGCCGATCAGTGGGTCGTCGAAGTCGGCGATGATGCCGTCGCCCTGCCAGCGCTCGATGCCTTTGAGACGACAGAGAAAGTCCTCTTCCAGGAACAAGTCCCAGGACGCGCGGGTGCTGCTCAGGTAGTTTCCGATGCCGGCGATGATGCCGCGGTCGTAGATTTTGCTGCCGTTGAAGAGCAACGCAATGCGGTGCACGGGCGGTAGGGTTTTCATTGTTGTTGTCCTGGGGCCAGTCGCCACAGACTAGACCCTGCCACTCAAAATCGCACTGTCCTTTGGTGATTTTCATAATCGGCAAGGCCGATGCCGTTGCTAGTATCGAGACACCGCCAAGAACAATAAGGAAAACGCCATGCCGTACTTCCCCGGTGTCGAGAAGGTTCGCTTCGAAGGCCCCAGCAGCGACGCCCCCCTCGCCTTTCGCCATTACGACGCCAACAAGATCATCCTCGGCAAACCCATGCGCGAACACCTGCGCATGGCAGCCTGCTATTGGCACACCTTCGTATGGCCGGGGGCGGATATGTTCGGTGTAGGCACCTTCAAGCGGCCCTGGCAGCGCAGCGGCGACCCGATGGAACTGGCCATCGGCAAGGCCGACGCGGCGTTCGAATTTTTCTCCAAACTGGGCATCGACTACTACAGCTTTCACGACACGGACGTCGCCCCTGAAGGCAGCTCGCTCAAGGAGTACCGCCACCACTTCGCGCAGATGGTCGACCACCTCGAGCGCCATCAGGAACAGACCGGGATCAAGCTGCTCTGGGGCACCGCCAATTGCTTCAGCAACCCGCGCTTTGCCGCCGGCGCCGCGAGTAACCCGGACCCGGAGGTGTTCGCCTACGCCGCCGCCCAGGTGTTCAGCGCCATGAATGCCACCCTGCGGCTCAAGGGCGCCAACTATGTGCTGTGGGGTGGCCGTGAAGGCTATGAAACCCTGCTCAATACCGACCTCAAGCGCGAACGCGAGCAACTCGGGCGCTTCATGCGCATGGTGGTGGAGCACAAGCATAAGATCGGCTTCAAGGGCGACCTGCTGATTGAGCCCAAGCCCCAGGAACCGACCAAGCACCAATACGATTACGACAGCGCCACGGTGTTCGGCTTCCTGCATGAGTACGGGCTGGAGCATGAGATCAAGGTGAACATCGAGGCCAACCACGCCACCCTGGCCGGGCACAGCTTCCATCACGAGATCGCCACGGCCGTGTCCCTGGGTATCTTCGGCAGCATCGACGCCAACCGCGGCGACCCGCAGAACGGCTGGGACACCGACCAGTTCCCCAACAGCGTCGAGGAAATGACCCTGGCCACCTATGAAATCCTCAAGGCCGGCGGGTTCAAGAACGGTGGCTACAATTTCGACTCCAAGGTGCGCCGCCAGAGCCTGGACGATGTGGACCTGTTCCACGGGCATGTCGCGGCCATGGATGTGCTGGCCCTGGCGCTGGAACGTGCGGCGGCGATGGTGCAGAACGACCGCTTGCAGCAGTTCAAGGACCAGCGTTATGCCGGGTGGCAGCAACCGTTGGGCCAGGCAGTGCTGGCCGGAGAGTTCAGCCTGGCATCGCTGGCCGAGCATGCGTTTGCCCATGAACTGAACCCGCAGGCGGTGAGTGGTCGTCAGGAGATGCTTGAAGGCGTCGTGAATCGCTTTATCTACACCTGATAGGGGTGAACACTGGCACGTGTGGTGAGCGGGCGTGCCCCGCGCTGGGGCGCTTAGCGCCCCCACTAACAGGCGATGTGTTTTTACCTGACACGCTGAGGTGCCTGGTTTTGGGGCTGCTTCGCAGCCCAGCGCGGGGCAAGCCCGCTCACCACAGTAAGCCTACTCACCACAGTTACAGTGTTCGTCTAGAGTCTTCCAACAACAATAAAAGGACGCACCACCATGAAGTCATTCAAACGTACCCTGCTCGCCACTGCCCTGGCCTTGCTCGCCCTGCCGGTCATGGCTGACCCCGCCCACCCGAAGATCGGTTTCTCCATCGACGACCTGCGCCTGGAGCGTTGGTCCCGTGACCGCGATTACTTCGTCGCCGCAGCGGAAAAACTCGACGCCAAGGTCTTCGTCCAATCCGCCGATGCCAACGAGCAAAAGCAGATTTCCCAGATCGAAAACCTGATTTCCCGTGGGGTCGACGTCATTGTGATCGTGCCGTTCAACGCCACCGTGCTCACCAACGCCGTCGCCGAAGCCAAAAAGGCCGGGATCAAAGTGGTGTCCTATGACCGCCTGATCCTCAACGCCGATATCGACGCCTACATCTCCTTCGATAACGAAAAAGTCGGCGAGATGCAGGCCAACGGCGTGCTGCAAGCGGCGCCCAAGGGCAACTACTTCCTGCTGGGCGGCGCGCCCACCGATAACAACGCCAAGGTGCTGCGCGAAGGCCAGATGAAGGTGCTGCAACCGGCCATCGACAAGGGTGATATCAAGATTGTCGGCCAGCAGTGGGTCAAGGAGTGGAACGCCACCGAAGCCTTGAGCATCGTCGAAAACGCCCTGACCCGGAACAACAACAAGATCGACGCCATCGTCGCCTCCAATGACGCCACCGCCGGCGGCGCGATCCAGGCCCTGGCCGCGCAGAAGCTGGCGGGCAAGGTGCCGATCTCCGGCCAGGACGCCGACCTCGCCGCGATCAAACGCGTGATCGATGGCACCCAGACCATGACCGTGTACAAGCCGCTCAAGCTGATCGCCTCGGAGGCGGCCAAGCTCTCGGTGCAACTGGCGCGTAACGAGAAGCCGACATACAGCTCGCAATACGACAACGGCAGCAAGAAGGTCGATACCATCCTGCTCACGCCGACGCCGTTGACCAAGGCCAATATCGACCTGTTGGAGAAGGACGGGTTCTACACCAAAGAGCAGCTTGCCGGGCAATGACCGCCATGGCCGACTACTTGCTGCAAATGAACGGCATCGTCAAAAGCTTTGGCGGTGTCAACGCGCTCAACGGCATCGACATCAAGGTACGACCGGGCGAATGCGTCGGCCTGTGCGGCGAGAACGGTGCCGGCAAATCCACCTTGATGAAGGTGCTGTCGGCGGTCTACCCGTATGGCACCTGGGAGGGCGAAATCCTTTGGGACGGCCAACCGCTGAAGGCCCAGTCCATCAGCGAAACCGAGGCGGCCGGCATCGTCATCATCCACCAGGAACTGACCCTGGTACCGGACCTGTCGGTGGCCGAAAACATCTTCATGGGCCACGAACTGACCTTGCCGGGTGGGCGCATGAACTACCCGGCGATGCTCCACCGCGCCGAAGCCCTGATGCGCGAGCTCAAGGTGCCGGACATGAACGTAGCGTTGCCGGTGTCGCAGTACGGCGGCGGTTACCAGCAATTGGTAGAAATCGCCAAGGCCCTGAATAAACAGGCGCGCCTGTTGATCCTCGACGAGCCCTCCTCGGCGCTGACCCGCTCGGAAATCGACGTGCTGCTGGACATCATCCGCGGCCTCAAAGCCAAGGGCGTGGCCTGCGTGTACATCTCCCACAAGCTCGATGAAGTGGCGGCCGTGTGCGACACCATTGCGGTGATCCGCGACGGCAAGCACATTGCGACCACGGCCATGGCCGACATGGACATTGCGCAGATCATCACCCAAATGGTCGGCCGCGAAATGAGCAACCTCTACCCCACCACGCCCCATGCGGTGGGCGAGGTGATTTTCGAAGCGCGCCACGTCACCTGCTATGACGTCGACAACCCCAAGCGCAAACGCGTGGACGATGTGTCCTTTATGCTCAAGCGCGGGGAAATCCTCGGCATCGCCGGGCTGGTGGGCGCCGGGCGTACGGAGCTGGTGTCGGCGCTGTTCGGTGCCTACCCCGGCCGCTACAGCGCCGAAGTCTGGCTGGACGGCCAGGTGATCGACACGCGCACACCGCTCAAATCGATCCGCGCCGGGCTGTGCATGGTGCCCGAAGACCGCAAGCGCCAGGGCATCATTCCCGACCTGGGCGTGGGCCAGAACATCACCCTGACGGTGCTCGACACTTACGCACATATGACCCGCATCGACGCCGAAGCCGAACTGGGCAGCATCGACCAGCAGATCGCGCGCATGCACCTCAAGACCGCCAGTCCATTCCTGCCGATCACCAGCCTGTCCGGCGGCAACCAGCAAAAGGCCGTGCTGGCGAAAATGCTGATGGCCAAGCCCAAGGTGCTGATCCTCGATGAACCCACGCGTGGGGTGGACGTGGGTGCCAAGTATGAGATCTACAAACTGATGGGCGCCCTGGCGGCCGAAGGCGTGTCGATCATCATGGTCTCCTCGGAGCTGGCCGAAGTGCTCGGCGTTTCCAACCGCGTGCTGGTGATCGGCGAAGGCCAGCTGCGTGGCGACTTCATCAACGAAGGGCTCACCCAGGAACAGGTACTCGCCGCGGCGCTCAGCCAACACAATAATAATGACCGGAAGACCGCGTAGATGAATCAGCTCAAACAGCTGTTTACCCGCTACAAAATGCTCGCCCTGGTGATCGCCGTGGCGGTGATCTGGCTGTTTTTCAGTTGGCAGACCGAGGGCGGATTCCTCACGCCGCGCAACCTGTCCAACCTGCTGCGGCAGATGTCGATCACCGGCATCCTGGCGTGCGGCATGGTGCTGGTGATCATCAGCGGCGAAATCGATTTGTCGGTGGGGTCATTGCTCGGATTATTGGGCGGCCTGGCGGCGATCCTGGATGTGGTGTACCACATCCCGCTGCTGGCCAACCTGAGCCTGGTGGCGCTGTGCGGCTTGATGATCGGCCTGGCGAACGGCTACATGACCGCTTACCTGCGGATCCCGTCGTTTATTGTCGGCCTGGGCGGCATGTTGGCGTTTCGCGGGATTCTGCTGGGGATTACCGGCGGCACCACCATCGCGCCGGTGTCGCCGTCACTGGTGTATGTGGGCCAGGGTTATCTGCCGCATTCGGTCGGTATCGGCCTCGGGGTCTTGCTGTTTGCCCTGACCCTGTTCCTGACCTGGAAACAACGGCGCAACCGCGCACTGCATGGCCTGGCCGCTCACTCGCGGGTGCGCGATGGCGTGCGTGTGGCAGTGATCGGCGCGGTGCTGGCCGGGTTCGTCACCACCCTCAACAGCTATGACGGCATCCCGGTACCGGTGCTGCTGTTGCTGGTGCTGCTCGGCGTATTCAGCTACGTCACCAGCCAGACCGTGTTCGGCCGCCGCGTGTACGCGGTGGGCAGCAACATGGAAGCCACACGCCTGTCGGGCATCAACGTGCAGGCGGTGAAACTGTGGATCTTCGGCATCATGGGCGTGATGTGCGCCCTCGCCGGCCTGGTCAACACCGCGCGGCTGGCGGCTGGATCACCGTCGGCGGGGAACATGGGTGAGCTGGATGCCATTGCGGCGTGCTTTATCGGTGGCACCTCGATGCGCGGCGGCTCGGGCACAGTGTATGGCGCGTTGCTCGGGGCGTTGGTGATCACCAGCCTGGATAACGGCATGTCGATGCTGGATGTGGACAGCTACTGGCAGATGATCGTGAAGGGCAGCATCCTGGTGCTGGCGGTGTGGGTGGATGTGAGTACGCGCACGGGCCGGCGCTGAACCCACGCCCACAAACACCACAAATCCCCTGTGGGAGGGGGCTTGCCCCCGATGGCGGCAGATCAGTCAATATCCATTTACCTGACCCACCGCTATCGGGGAGCAAGTGGAATCATCGCACCGCCCCTCCCACATTGATCGCGTCCCATTGTTGGGTTAGTGGCGTTTGGTCATGGTTTGTAAAGGGCCAGCAAGGCAGGTCCCTTTTAATCGCAGGACGTTTCCTAGACAATCCTCGCCGCCTTGTGCCTGTTGGAATCGCTGGCTAGTCTGCGGTCCGTCACTGCTCATCAGTGATCGGGTTTAGTCGCCCGGATTCAGAACAGGCGCACGTCTCCCATGAAGCTATATGGTGGCTGTGCGCAGGGCGCCCTCGGGCGCGCCGGGTTCCTGTTCTGACCGGTCGACTAACCTGCGTACAGCCGCCACCTTCGTTTAGTCGCAAAGCGTGTCGGCTCCTTGGTATTCAGACAGGAAAGACACCATGAACAAAGTCCTACCCGATCCACCCCATGATCCCGCAAAAGGCCGCGCCGCCTTCAACCGCGCCATCGACCACTACCTGCCCACCCACGGCTTCCACTGCGTCAGCGACGACCTGAGTTTCGAAGATGCCCTTCTCTACACCGCCAGTTTGCTCGACAGCGCCTCCGCCACCGCCCTGGACTGCGGCGAGCTGCTGCAAAGCCCCGAGCGGGCGAAAATCCTGGCGGTGTGGCATTTGCTGGAAATTGCCAAGACCACGGTGGATCGCTCCATCGAGTGCCTGAACGGCACCAAAACTCCTGCCTGAACGCGGTTAGGAATGTGGGAGGGGGCTTGCCCCCGATGGCGGCAGATCAGTCAATATCCATTCACCTGACCCACCGCTATCGGGGAGCAGGTCGAATCGCCCCCCCTTCCACAGTTGACTGCATTCCAACGTTGGATCGAGGGGGTCAGTCCTATTCAAACGCCTGTCGATTCTCAGGCGTGATCAACTTGAACGGCACCCAGACCACGGTCGACTCCAGCACCTCGCCGCGTACCAGGCGTAGCGCGGTGTCCACTGCGCCACCGGCCTGGCCGGCGGCATCCTGAAACACGCTGACCGCCATCTTGCCCTCAGCCATCAATTTCAAACCGTCCGGGGTGCCGTCGATGCCGCCGACCCAATAGTCCTTGGCCTGCTTGCCGGCCTTTTCCAGCCCCATGATCGCGCCGATCGCCATTTCATCGTTATTGGCCGCAATGATCGAAAAATCGACGCCCTGCTTGACCCAGTCAATGACAATCGTGGCAGCTTGGCTACGTTCCCAGTTGCCGACTTTTTTCTGTACAACTTTCATATCGGGGTATTTGGCGACGACTTTCTCCACGTCCTCGGTACGCATCAAGGAGGATGCGTTGGCCGGGTCGCCGACCAGGATCACCACGTTGCCCTTGTAACCGGCACGGCGCGCCAGCTCTTCCATCTGCAACGTCCCCGACTCCAGCTCGTTGGAGCCGACAAACGCGGTCTGCGCCGGCCACTTTTCCGGGTTCGGATTGCGGTTGACGAATACCAGCGGAATCTTGGCGTCCGAGGCCAGCTGCATCATCTGCGCCGCACTTTTGCCGTCAACCATCGCGACGATGATCGCATCCACCTTGGCGTTGACCAGGTTGCGGAACTGGCGCATCTGCAAATCGACGCTGTCCTGCCCGTTTTCCATAAAGATGTCGACGTTCATGACGCCGGCCTGTTGCTGCACCCCGTTGCGCAGCAGGGTCTGGAAGTTATCGTCGTACTTTGCCATGCCCACACCCAGCAAGGGCGTGGCGGCCTGGGCGGGGCCCGGAATGAGCAGCGTCGCCCCCAAGGCGAGCATTAACCATGTTTTCATGTTCTGACTCCCGCGGCTCAAACGCTGAAATGATGGAGCAGCTCGCGCTGCACTTTGGCCATGTCCGACAGCTCGTGGCTGCTGATGGCCGACTGCTCGGCGCCCTGTGCCGTCTGCTGGGCCGAATCGTTGATCTGGATGACCATCCGACTGGTTTCCTGCACCGTGGCGCTCTGCTCCTCGGTGGCGGCGGCGATCTGAATATTCATGTCGCGAATACTGTCGACCGAGTCGCTCATCGACAGCAGCAAGTCACCAGCGCCCGAGGCCAGGGACACGCATTGGGTGGACTGCGCCTGGCTCTCGTTCATCACGTGCACCAC
Source organism: Pseudomonas sp. A39 (assembly GCF_058145955.1). Taxonomy (NCBI): domain Bacteria; kingdom Pseudomonadati; phylum Pseudomonadota; class Gammaproteobacteria; order Pseudomonadales; family Pseudomonadaceae; genus Pseudomonas; species Pseudomonas sp. A39. Next base: position 121,250 of record NZ_JBYVMD010000013.1, on the reverse strand, counting down.
CGAGTGAATCTTTTCCTGCATGAGCCCGATCATGTCCTGGATTTCGCTGGTCGAGGTCTGGGTACGGCTGGCCAGGGAGCGCACTTCATCGGCCACGACCGCAAAACCGCGTCCCTGCTCGCCGGCACGGGCCGCTTCGATCGCCGCATTCAGGGCGAGCAAGTTGGTCTGTTCGGCAATGGTGCGAATGGCAACAACAATGCCCTCGATATTCTGCCCGTACTTCTGCAACTCATCGGTCACCTGCGTGGCCTTGTTCACCTGGTCGGCCTGCTGGCGGATATTGACGATGGTCTCGGCCACGCGCGCCTGCACCTTGTGCGTCAGCTCACTGGTGTCGTCCACGGCCTGGCGGGTGTCCTGCGCGCGCCGGGCCACCTCTTCCACCGTGCTTTCCATCTGCGTCATGGCCGAGGCGGCCGATTGCAAGCGGTCCTTCTGCTCATCCACCACACGGGTGGTCTGCTCGCTGTTCAAGGCGTTGCTCCCGGCGGTCACGGCCAGCGCATCGGCAGAGCCGATCAATTCACGGAAGGTTTTGCGCAGGGCCGTGGTCAGTTCGTTCAGGTAACCGCCCAACTCACCGAACTCGTCTTTACGGCTGACATCGAAACTGACCCGCATGTCCCCCGCAGTGAGCGTCTTGAGCACTTCGCGAAACGCCGCCAGCGGACGCCGCAAGCTGAAGGCGACCCACGTGCCAATCAACACCGCCGCCAGCACCGCCAGCACACACGCGATCAATAGCAAGCTGCGGCTGGTGCCGATGGTGGCATTGGCCGACTGACTGGCCTGGTTAGCGACCTCCAGGGACTGGCTGCCAAACTCGCCAATCCGGTCCAGGGTGGCTTTCAGTGCCGCCTCAACCGCATTGCGTTGCTGCTGCACCTGCGCGGCCAGTTTGGCCTCCACCTGATAAGCCTGGAACAGGCCGTCAGGGGCGGTCAGGTCAGTCAGCAGGCGATTGACCATGACGCCGGCAATACGCCCTACCCTGGGGTCAATCGCCGTCAGCGCCTGCGCGCGGGTGCTGATCACTTCGTCTTGCAGGTTGAGCACACGCTGTAATTTATCAATGGCGGGCGTCACGGTGTGGGCCGCGAAGCCATCGTAGGATTTGTTGACTTCCAACAGCAGTTTTTCAGCTGCGGCCACCTGTTGCGGTTCGCCGACACTGCGCGCATGCGCGATGTAATCCCGCAAGTAGCTGGTCAGCTGCATCGCCTGCGCACTGCTGTAGCCTTGCAGTTTGCGCGTCAGCGCCAACTGCTGCACATGTTGCATGTGGGACGTCATCAATGCCTGTGCCTGTTCGGCGTAGGCCGCTACCTGTTGGCGCTGCTGCGCCAGGTTCGCCCGCAGTGCCTCATGCTCGTCGGTGTAGGCAGCGGTGCTGTCGAGCAACTGATTGAACTGGGCGATGCTCTCGGTAAACGGTCGCTTACCGTCCTCGATCTGCTTGGGGTCGGTGCTGATCTGAATGGCCAGCAAGGCCTGGTTGGCGCGCAGGATATGCACGTAGAGTTCACTGGCGGCCCGGCTCAGAGGTGCCGACTGCCCGGTGATAATGGTCAAGCGACTGCTGATGGACTGCGTGTTCTGATAGCTGATCCCCGCCATGATCAGCAATAACAGCACCAACACCGCAAATCCGCCGATCACACGCTGCAATATGGTCATGGCCACCCCTTTTGATTTTTATTCGTTGACCTGAGCGACGACCAGGCGTGCACCTACGAGTCCGGGATCACTCATGATGCTAGTGCCTGTATCGGCTTGGGGGGCTGGGACTTGAGCATCGAACACAGGCTGCAGGTCAAAAAAAAGTGGGAGGGGGCAAGCCCCCTCCCACCTACCTGATGAAATCAGGCTGGGTTTTGCACTGCGATTACTGGCTCAACACCACATCGCGCATCGCAGGGATGTAGCCGTAGTCATAAGCCTCCTGCACAAACGAACGATCGCCCTTCAACACAATCCTGACCGTCGGCGCTTCGGTGCCGCCGATACGGTAGTCGTCGCCGGTGGTGGGCACGCTGTCGATAAACGACGTCACCAGGCCATTGGGCATCACGCAGTGGGAGTACGTCTGGAAGGGCTGTGAAGGCGGATTGCCGAGCACCAGACCGGAGGCATTCATCAGTGTGTAAGGGCCGAACAGCTGATCACTGACGAACCCATAAACGCCATCCGGGCCCGTCACGCCATCTGCATAGGTGAACTTGTGACTGATGGTGAACAGGTAGTACTTGTTGTCCTGGAACACATAGTGCGGCCGTTCGGTCTGGTCGTTCACGCCAACGGCCGTCACCAGCGGCGGCAAAATCTCCCACTCGTCACCGTTGAGGTCTTTGGCCACCGCGATGCCGATACAGCCGACCTGATAACGCGCACCGCCGACATCTTCATGCCCAGGCGGCACCAGGCCAATTTCATTCGGGCCCACTTCGTGCGTCCCGCGCTCGCCGGCAACGTTGCCTTCGAACACCATGTACAACTTGCCATCTTTTGGATCGATAAAGGGGCTGGGATCGCGAAAGTTCCAGGTCGAATTTTGCGCTTCGGTTTGGTAATAGATGCCGTCGGCATCAAACAGCGATTTGACCTGATCAAAGCCCTGCAGGGTAACGCCGGTATCCGACGTAACCACTTGGCCCCTGACTTTGGCAATGGTGGCGCCCGGTGTGACGCAGGTGTAGTACAGGTCGATATCACCGTTGTTATTCAGCAGGATCGGTGTGCCTGCCCATTCACGCGTGGTCGGCGATACGCCTTCGGCCATGACACGGCCGCCGAAGATCCAGTCCTTGCCGGTGCGCGAGTACCAGTAGCAGATACGCGCATGGCCATGGCGGTCTTCCCAATCGCGCTTGATGTCGTAACGGCCATCGGCGTTGATGAATTGTGGATCATGGGGACGACGGTCGGCAGTCAGGGTGAAGATCACTGACCAGCCATTGACCGATACCACCGTGCCATCCAGTTCACGCAAGGGCATGGTGTCCCAGATAAAGACCGTGTCACTCATGACAGGAAAGTCAGGACTCACTAACGGCTGTGTCGTCGTCGGGTCATTCTCATTAACTTTCAGCGCATCGGCCCGTGTCCAGCGAGTGGGTGTGTGATTCGCGTGTTTCATGATGATGTCCTTTTGCTGACGCTTAAGTGACAAGCGAAGATTAAATAGCACATGACAGCCAACAACTTAAGAGTGGCTGAAAGAGCAAGAGATAGTTGGCTCTGCAAGTGCGAAACAAGGTTTAACATGGAAGCCCGCCTGTCGCAACATGAAGAATTATTTAGATTACAAAGGCCATCACTGTATTTATATCCTTGATATAAATACAGTGGCACCCGTATTAAATGATCGTTAAGTAGAAAGCTAGCTAATCAACTACCAAAGATCAGGGCTACCGACTGGGCGCCGGCATTCTTCTGGGTAAAGTCCTTGGCTTGTGCGGCGGTCTTCAAGGTATAGCCATAGTTGGAAAGGGCCGTCCATTGCGCTTTAGGCGACTTCTGGTTGGTGATCGGCGGGACACTGTTGGTATCGGTGAACGTGCCAGTGCCTTTGTCGTCCAACATGCCTTTATTTTGGCTGCCTTCGCCAAAATAGTTACTTTCAGAAAGGATATTGGCGTTTTGTGCCAGGGTAAAACCGAGGTGGAAGTTATTGATGTAGTTGTTGTACACATGAAAATAACCGTAACGCATCAAACCAGGCGCACGCACTTCCATGTTGTCGAAGCGGTTATGGCACAGCGTCAGGCGCGGGTAACCATTGAACTCCGCTTTATTATCATCCGCCGGGTGGCCGAAGATCAGGCCATACTTGTGGCTGCCAAAGAAGCAGTTGCTGATGGTGGCATAATCGGCCTTTTCACCGATATACAGCAGTTTATCTTCACTGCCGTCAGTGGTGGACCAGCTGTGCCCGACGAAAGAGCAATGGTCAATCCAATACTTGCTGCCGTAGTTCAAGTAGACCTGGATATCGTCATTGGCCTTGATACTTGCCGAATGCTTGAAGATAAGATTCTGCAGAATAATATTCTGCGACTGCGCCGTTGCACGCAGGTGAATATTCTCCAGGGTGCGGTTCTGGAACGAGCCAATCAGGGTCTTGTTGGCGCCCATGTTGACTTTGGTCAGGCTCGACGCCGAGATATTACTGTTGATCACCAGTACCCGTGGGGTGGTGTCGCCGATATTGGCCTTGAGTTGATCGAGTGTGGTGATACTGACCACAGGGCCGGACCAGCCACCTGTCACTTTTGCCGCTTGGGCGAAACCGATCAAACCGGTGAGTTTGCTTTCTGGATAGGACATGAGTTCCCTCTCTATCAATAAAATGGCTCGGTAAGACGAGCCTGTGCATCAAGTTAATCCGTTAACTTGCACACAGTGTTTGGCAGGACTGAGGTTGCCGGGTGTTGGTCGATCAGCGCTTAAACACTGTGTTTATGTACAGTATTCTTGATTGACTGGATCGTCAACCCTTACGCAGACAAAAATGTGGGAGGGGCTTGCCCCCTCCCACATTTGCCCTGCTGTGTTCTTTTGGCCGTTACTTGGACACAGGCATCGCAAACTCCGCGCCCTGCTCGATGCTCTCCGACCAGCGCTGCATGATCGATTTCTGCTTGGTGTAGAAGCGCACGCCCTCAGTGCCGTAGGCATGCATGTCGCCAAACAGGCTCTTCTTCCAGCCACCAAACCCGTGCCACGCCATCGGCACCGGAATCGGTACGTTGATGCCGACCATGCCCACTTCGATCCGGCGTGCAAACTCGCGGGCGATGTTGCCGTCGCGGGTGAAGCAGCTGACGCCGTTGCCGAATTCGTGGTCGTTGACCAGCTTGATCGCTTCGCCGAAGTCATTCACGCGCACGCAGGCCAGCACCGGGCCGAAGATTTCTTCGCGGTAGATGCTCATCTCTTTGGTCACATGGTCGAACAACGTCGCGCCGAGCCAGAAACCGTTTTCCAGGCCCGCTTCGGTGGGCACGTAGTCACGCCCGTCGAGCAGCAATTGCGCGCCGGCCTGCACGCCTTGTTCGATGTAGCCGCTGATGCGCTCCAGCGCCGCACGGGAAACAATCGGGCCCATCTCGGCTTTCAAATCGCGACCGTCGGTGATGCGCAATTGCTTGGCGCGCTCAGTCAGGGCGGCGATGACTGTGTCACCCACATCGCCCACCAATACCGCCACCGAGATGGCCATGCAGCGTTCGCCCGCACTGCCGTAGGCGGCGCCCATCAGGGCGTCGACGGTTTTTTCGATATCGGCGTCGGGCATCACCACCATGTGGTTTTTCGCGCCGCCCAGGCCTTGCACGCGCTTACCGTTGCGCGCGCCGGTCTCGTAGATGTACTGGGCAATCGGCGTGGAGCCGACAAAGCTCACGGCCTTGACGTCCGGGTGTTCGATCAGTGCGTCCACCGATTCCTTGTCGCCCTGCACCACGTTGAACACGCCTTTGGGCAAGCCGGCTTCACGCAGCAGTTCGGCCATGAACAACGACGCGCTCGGGTCAGTCGGGCTTGGCTTGAGGATGAAGGTGTTGCCCGCCGCGATGGCGATCGGGTACATCCACATCGGTACCATCACCGGGAAGTTGAACGGCGTCACACCGGCCACCACGCCCAGCGGCTGGCGCATCGTCCAGTTGTCCATGCCACGGGAGACCTGATCGGAATGCTCGCCCTTGAGCAGGTTAGGAATGCCGCAGGCAAATTCGAGGATGTCGATGCCACGGTCGACTTCACCCTGGGCATCGGTGAAGACCTTGCCGTGTTCGGCGACGATGATGCGCGCCAGGTCGTCCTTGCGCTCGCGCAGCAGGTGCAGGTATTCGAACAACACACGGGCGCGGCGGATCGGCGGCGTGTCGGCCCAACCGGCGAACGCGGCCTGGGCAGCGGCGACGGCTTCGGCAACGGTCTGGCGGCTGGCCAGGGCGACACGGCCGGTTTTTTCGCCGGTGGCCGGGTTGTAGACGTCCTGATAGCGATCATCGCGGCTCACGCGCTGGTCGTTGATGTAGTGCTCGATTGTCGTTGTCATGGCAGTAGATCCCAGGTGGGTAGCGTTGGGACACACGATAGACTTTCGGTTTGTTCCAAACCAGAGCAGAATCCAGAACTTATTGTCCATAGATGCGAACAATAGACTCATGGAAAAATCCGAGATCGAAGGCCTGTGGACCCATATCCACTGGCTCTCCGTGCTGGAGGAACAAGGCACCTACACCGCCGCTGCCGCGCGCCTTGGCGTGAGCAAGTCGGCCGTCAGCCAGCGTATTTCCGACCTGGAAAAAGCCACCGGCACACGGCTGGTGACGCGAACAACGCGCAGTGTGCGGCTGACCGATGCGGGGCTGTCGTTGACGCGAGAGGTGCGCAGCGCCTATGAACAGATCGCCCGCAGCTTCTCGTCGGTGCGCGACTCGGCCGGGGAGATTCGCGGGCTGGTGCGCCTCACCGCACCCGTGGCGTTCGCCCGTCAGCAACTGGTGCCGCACCTGTCGGAGTTCTTGCAACAGTACCCGCAGGTGCGTATTCAACTCGACGTGTCGGACGCCCTGAGTTCATTGGCCGCCGAGGGCTACGACCTCGCCGTGCGCCACGGCTTCCAGGTCCCGGAAACCCATGTGGCGTGGAAACTGTGCGACACCGGCTCGGTGCTGGTCGCCACTCGGGACTACCTGCAACGCCACGGCGAGCCACGCGAGCCCGGCGACTTATCGGCCCACAACTGCCTGTTCTACCCACGCGGCACCGACCAGCCCGCGTGGACCTTCGAGCGCGGCAGCAAAAACGTCGAGCGCCTCACCGTGCCCATCGCCGGCAGCTTCGCCACCAATAACAGCGAGGCCTTGCGCGACTCGGCGCTCAACCACCTGGGCATCGCCCTGCTCCCGGACTTCAGCGCCCATGCCGCCCTGGCCAGCGGCACGCTGGTGCAGGTGCTCACCGACTGGACGCTAAAAGGCGCGTTTGCCGATGAGATCTACCTGATCCGCCCTTACTCGCCCCATGTGCCGAAGTCAGTGAGTGCATTGGTCAGCTATTTGAAGGAGAAATTGTCAGGCGGGTTTCGATACACCGGCGGTTAATCACTGCTAGGTGTTGGGGCTGCTTCGCAGCCCAGCGCGGGGCAAGCCCGCTCACTACAACAGCTCTAGCTGGGCATGGGACGGGCGACAGCCTATAAGCACCTGGAGCAACTCAAGGGCTGACCTGCCATTGTGGTTTCGGAAGCTTTTGTGGTGAGCGGGCTTGCCCCGCGCTGGGGCGCGAAGCGGCCCTGATCCAGTCAGCGCATTTTTTCAGACAAACATCACGGCTAGGTTGTGGAGCGGCAGACGATCTACAAGCACCTGAAAGCACTCAAGGACTGACCTCCTATTGAGGTTTCGGAAGCGCTTGTGGTGAGCGGGCTTGCCCCGCGCTGGGGTGCGAAGCAGCCCTGATCCAGTCAGCGCATTTTTTCAGGTAAACATCACTGCTAGTGTTGGGGCTGCTTCGCTGCCCAGCGCGGGGCAAGCTCGCTCACTACACCCATCACTTTTTTGCACAACGCTCGGGTATTTTTGGGCGTTCTGCTCTGATTTATGCGTGCCTATACTCGGTCCAGCCTCTCGGCCCAGCCGAGGGGCAGTCCCACAACAATAATTAAGGACAGCCACCATGACCCAGCCCTTCCTGGCCGCTCGGGATTTCCTGCTCGCTCACCGCACCGACTACGCCACTGCCGTACGGGATTTCCGTTGGCCGCAACTGGGCGAATTCAACTGGGCCCTGGACTATTTCGACGCCATGGCCGAGGGCAATCCGGCCAGTGCGCTCTGGATCGTCGAAGAAGACGGCAGCGAGCAGCGTTACAGCTTCCAGCAGCTGGCCGCGCGCGCTAACCAGGTGGCCAACCACCTGCGCGCCCTCGGCGTGCGGCGTGGTGATCGCGTGCTGTTGATGCTCGGCAATGATGTGGCACTGTGGGAAACCATGCTCGCCGCGTTCAAGCTCGGGGCGGTGGTCATCCCCGCCACGGCCCTGCTGAACGCTGATGACCTGCGCGACCGGATCGAGCGCGGGCAGGTGCGTCACTTGGTGGTCGGCGAGGCGCATGTCAGCAAGTTCGCCGGCCTGGCAGACGGTTGCAGCCGCATCTGCGTGGGTTCGGCGCCTGCCGGCTGGGTCGCGCACAGCGCCGCCTTTGCATACCCCGAACACTTCGAGGCCGAAGGCCGCACCCTGGCCACCGACCCGATGCTGCTGTATTTCACCTCCGGCACCACGTCGAAGCCGAAGATGGTGCTGCACAGCCACCAGAGCTACCCGGTGGGGCACCTGTCGACCATGTACTGGATCGGCCTGCAACCGGGCGACCTGCACCTGAATATCTCGTCGCCAGGCTGGGCCAAGCATGCGTGGAGCTGCCTGTTCGCGCCGTGGAATGCCGGCGCGTGCATCTTTATCCATAACGTCGCGCGTTTCAGCGCACCCACCCTGCTCAGCACATTGGAACGCTACGGCGTGACCAGCCTGTGCGCGCCGCCCACGGTGTGGCGCATGTTGATCCAGGAAGACCTGGCCAGCTACAAGCCGCGCCTGAGCCTGCGCGAACTGGTCGGCGCCGGCGAGCCGCTGAACCCGGAAATCATCGAACAGATCCAGCAGGCCTGGGGCTTGCCGCTGCGCGATGGTTTTGGCCAGTCGGAAACCACCGCGCTGGTGGGCAACACCCCTGGCCAGTTGCTCAAGCCCGGTTCCATGGGCCGCCCGTTGCCGGGCTACCAAGTGGCCTTGCTCGATCCCGATGGCAACCCCAGCAATGAGGGCGAAGTCGCCCTGCCCCTGGACGTACGCCCGCTCGGCCTGATGCTGTGCTACGAAGACAGCCCGGAAAAAACCGCCGAGGTCATGCGTGACGGCTACTACCGCACCGGCGACACCGCGCAAATCGACGCCGACGGCTACATCACCTTCGTGGGCCGCGCGGATGATGTGTTCAAGGCTTCCGACTATCGCATCAGCCCTTTCGAACTGGAGAGCGCGCTGATCGAACACCCGGCGGTGATGGAAGTTGCCGTAGTGCCCAGCCCCGATCCCTTGCGCCTGGCGGTGCCCAAGGCGTTCCTGATATTGGCCCACGACGCCCCCGGCAGCGCCGAACTGGCCCAGCACATCCTGGCCTTCGCCCGTGAGCATTTGGCGCCTTACAAGCGGGTGCGGCGTATCGAGTTCGTCAGTGAACTGCCCAAGACCATCTCCGGCAAGATCCGCCGGGTGGAACTGCGCCAGATGGAGGTGCTGCGCCGCCAGAGCGATACACGCGGCGAGCAGGAACATTTCGAGGAAGATTTTGGCTGAAAAAAAGCCCGGCGACCTCACAAGGCATCGCCGGGCAACGTGAAGCGACCAGCTTCAGAAACGCGGTTTGACGGTCTTCCAATCCGGTTGGTAACGCTGCATCTGTTTCACGTCATCGCGCTGGCGGATGCCGCAACTCAGGTACTGGTCATGCAGCTTGCCCAGTTGATCATGATCAAGTTCAAGGCCCAGCCCGGGCGCGCGGGTGAGCGTCACGCAGCCATCGACAATCGGCACTTTGCCGCCCTTGATCACCTCCTCGTCCGGTTCCTGCCAGGGGTAATGGGTGTCGCAGGCGTAATCGAGGTTGGGGACCGACGCGGCCACATGCGCCATCGCCATCAGGCTGATGCCCAAGTGTGAGTTGGAGTGCATCGACACGCCCAGGCCGAAGGTCTGGCACATTTTCGCCAACGCTTGAGTGTCGCGCAGGCCACCCCAGTAGTGATGGTCGGCGAGTACGATCTGCACGCTGTCCTGGGCCACGCTGCGGCGAAACTCGTCAAAGTCGGTGACCACCATATTGGTCGCCAGGGGCAAGCCCGTACGTGTGTGCAGTTCGGCCATGCCCTCCAGGCCTGGGGTCGGGTCTTCGTAATACTGCAGGTCATCGCCGAGCAGTTCAGCCATGCGAATCGAGGTCTGCAGCGACCAGTTGCCATTCGGGTCAATGCGCAGCGGCACACCGGGGAAAGCCTTTTTAAGCGCCTTGATGCAGCGCACTTCATGTTCAGGTTCCAGGGCACCGGCTTTAAGCTTGATGCTTTTGAAACCATAGGCTTCGATCATCCGCCGGGCCTGGGCGACGATCTGCTCTTCGTTGAGCGCTTCGCCCCAGCTATCGGGCTTGTAGGGAGAGTCGATGTGTTCGGCGTACTTGAAAAACAAGTAGGCACTGAACGGGATCCGGTCACGGATCGCCCCACCGAGCAAGTCCACCAGCGGCACGTTCAAGGCGTGGGCCTGGAGGTCGAGCAAGGCCACTTCGAACGCCGAATAGGCATTGCTCACCGCCTTGCTGGCATGGGAGCCCGGCGCCAGTTCCGCGCCGCTGAGGCTCGCGGGTTTGTGCGCGGCCACCGTGGCCTGGACGATGGCGCGCAGCCCGTTGAGGTTGAAGGGGTCCAGGCCGATCAGTTGCGGCTGCACCAGCTGCTGGATCGCCAGCGCCGGGGCATCGCCGTAGCTTTCGCCGAGGCCGATGTAGCCGGTGTCGCTCTCGACTTCGATGATCGAGCGCAGTGCGTAGGCTTCGTGGATACCGCTGGCGTTGAGCAACGGTGGGTCGCGAAAGGCGATAGGTGTGACGGTAACGCGGACGATTTTCAAGAGGCGGCTCCCTGTGGGCCTGGACGCAAGGCGTGTGGGTGAGTAGTCGGTGTGGACGTAGGCGGCACTGCGCCGCGCGGTGCGGTACGGGCAAAAAACACCACCACCGCCGCCACCAGCGATGTGGCGGCCAGGCCATACAGCCCGCCTTCGATGGAGCCGGTGGTCTGCTCCAGCAAACCGAAAGTGGTGGGTGCGACGAAGCCGCCCAGGTTGCCGACCGAATTGATCAAGGCAATCACCGCCGCCGCGATCCGCGCATCCAGGTAACCCTGGGGGATCGGCCAGAACAAGGCAGAGGCGGCCTTGAAGCCAATCGCGGCAAAACAGATGGCGATAAAGGCAAACACCGGTCCGCCGGTGGTGGACATGAACATGCCGAAGGCGGCGATCACCAGCATCAGCGCAACCCACGCCTGCTGATGTTTCCACTTGCTGGCCAGGGCGGCGAACGCGTACATGGCGACGATGGAAATCAGCCACGGAATCGAGTTGAACAGGCCCACCTGGAAGTCGCCCAAATCGCCCATTTTCTTGATCATGCTGGGCAGCCAGAAGGTGGCGCCGTAAATGGTCAGGGCAATGGAAAAGTAGATAAAGCAGAACAGCGCGATCTGTTTGTCCGCCAGCAACTTGAACATCGACGGCCGGGTGACCTGGGACGCCTCACGGGCCTGCTGTTCAAGGTCGATGGCGCTGACCAGCGCCTGTTTTTCTTCGTCGCTGAGCCACTTCGCCTGATGCGGATGGGATTGCAGCCAGAACCACACAAACCCGCAGAGCAGGATGGAAGCAAAGCCCTCAATCAGGAACATCCACTGCCAGCCATGCAGGCTCAAGCCGTTGACGTGCAACAGCGCCCCCGACACCGGCCCGGAAATCACCGAGGCAATCGCCGAACCACTGAGGAAAATCGCCATCGCCTTGCCACGCTCGGCCGCCGGCAGCCATTGGGTGAAGTAGTAGATGATGCCGGGGAAAAACCCGGCTTCGGCAGCGCCAAGGACAAAGCGCAGGATATAGAAACTGGTTTCACCTTTGACGAAGGCCATGGCCATCGCGGCCGCGCCCCAGGTGAACATGATGCGCGTCAGCCAGGCCCGTGCGCCGTAGCGCTGCAACAGCAGGTTGGAGGGCACTTCGAAGATCGCGTAGCCAATGAAGAACAACCCGGCACCCAGGCCATAGGCTGCCGCACCAATGCCCAGGTCGGTCTCCAAATGGCTGCGCACAAAGCCGATATTGACCCGGTCGATGTAGTTGACGATGAACATCACCACAAACAACGGCAGGACATGACGCTTGACCTTGGCGGCCGCGCGGGCGAGCACGCTAGGGTCTGGCGGATTCTGGAGGGTATCCAAGGGCAACTCCCACTCATTATTGTTTTAGGGACGCTTGAAGCATGGACGCCAGAGATTGTTCCCGTCTAATCTAACTTGGCATTCGATTGATACCAGGATTAGATCAATGTTCGAGCTGACTCAACTGCGCTGCTTCACCACCGTGGCCACCGAGCTGAATTTTCGGCGCGCGGCCGAACGCCTGAACATGACCCAGCCGCCCCTCAGCCGGCAGATCCAATTGCTTGAGCATCACTTGGGGGTCGAGTTGTTTACCCGCACCACTCGCAGCGTGGCACTCACCGCCGCCGGCCGGGCGTTTTTCATCGAGGCGCAGAACCTGCTGGAGCGCGCCCAGCAAGCGGCCGTCACCGCGCGCCGCTTCGCCGAGGGCGATATCGGTACGGTGAACATCAGCTTCGTCGGCAGTGCGGTGTATGAGTTTTTGCCCAGGGTCATCGCCGAGGCGCGGCTCAAGCAGCCCCACGTCAAGATCGACCTGGCGGAAATGAACACCTACCAGCAATACGAAGCCCTGCGCGCCCGCCGCATCGACCTGGGTATCGTGCGCGCGCCGTTGCTGGAGCCGGGGTATGCCACCGAATGCCTGGTGCGCGAACCCTTCGTGCTGGCGGTGCCGAGCAGCCACCGGCTGGCCAATACCGAGACGGTCAGCGTGCACGACCTGGACGCCCAGCCCTTCCTGATGTACGCCCACTCCGCCTACCCGCCGTTCAACGAACTGCTGACCGGCCTGTTGCGCTCGGCCCGCGTTGCGCCGGAGTACGTGCAGTGGCTGGGCTCATCCCTGACCATCCTGGCGTTGGTCAACGCCGGCATGGGCCTGGCGCTGGTGCCGCGTTGCGCCAGCAGCGTGGTGTTCAAGAACGTGGTGTTCCGCGATATAGACCTGGGCGAAGGGGCACAGAGCGAGCTGCACTTGATCTGGCGCGAGAACAATGACAACCCGGCGTTCGCGATGTTGCTGGACGGGATTCGCAACGCCGTGCGCGACGGCTGGGCAGACTGACTGCGCACGCCCGACGCCCCGGTGCTGCACGCGTCGGGCAAGGGCAGTCACCGGGTCAACGTCACGCGCGGCAGACAGATCAACGCGGCGGCGGCTGCACGGCCTCAAACACCAACCCATGGCTGTCACTCACCTGCCAAGGGTTGGCTGCCCCGGTCTGGCTGAATACCACGTGGTCGAAGCGCGAGTCTTTCAACCCGTCAATGCGCGCCTTGGCCGCGCCACTGAACCGCACGCGCTCGAACACCAGGCCCTGATGATAGGCATTGTGCTGGGCGTCGCCCTTGACTTCGATCGCAGCGCCCTGGGCATTCTCGACGCTGACGTCACTGACGCGGATGTCCTTGAACTGCCCTGCCACCGTCGAGCGTTGGTAGTCGAGCTTGGCGTTCGGGTCGTTGTAATCCAGGGTAAAAATGAACGCCTGCTTGACGGTGTTGCGGATCGCCGAGTCGCGGAATATCACGTTGCGCGCGCCGCCGCCCATGAAGTTAGTGCTCTTCATGCGCAACCCGGCATCGGTGCCGTCGGACACGTTGTCTTCGGCCAGGATGTTCTGGATCCAGGCGCCGGTGTGGCTGCCGGCAACCACCATGCCATGGCCCTTACGGAAGTAGTTATTGAAGATCCACGCATCCTCCTGCGGCCGCTGGTGCACCGCGTCGGCCCCGGTGCCGGCGGCAAAATTGACGCAGTCATCGCCGGTGTCGAAAAAGTTATTGAACACCATCGCGCCCTTGCTGTTGGCGAACTCGATGCCGTCACCGTTGTTGGCGTCATACGTGGTGTGAGTGGTGTTGGCCAGCACCACGTTTTCGGTCTCCAGGTTCATGATGCCGTGGAACGCTGGGTTCAATACGGTAAAGCCACCGTAAAACACATTTTTCACGTTGCGCAGGGTGATCAGCGAAGAGCGCATCTGCCCGTAGGCGTCCTTGACGTTCATGCCCCGCGCCACCGCTTGCTCCACTTGAGCCTTGGCCAGCAGGCCATCCTGCAGGTAGCGCGTGTTGTCGCTGGGTACATAGAACGGCAGGGTTTGCCCGCGCTCGTCGCGTACATCAGCGTTGCGCTTCCAGCCGTTGCCGTCGAGGGTGCCCTTGCCGACGATGCGGATGTTCTCGAACGTTTGGTGCTGACGCGGATCGCGCGGCAGTGCGTTGATCAGCGAGGCCGGGCGCACGGTGCTGGAATACGGGTATTGGATGTACCCCGCGAGCGGGTAATCCTCGGCGCGCTCGGAACCCAGCAGGGTCGCGCCGTCGGCGATCTCCAGGGTCATGTTGCTCTTGAGGTAGAGCGCCCCGCTTTTGTAGGTGCCTTTGGGCAGCAACACTTTGCCGCCCACCGTGCAGGCATCAATAGCGCGCTGGATCGCCAGGGTGTCGAGATGAATACCGTCGCCCTTGGCGCCATAGTGCTTCACGTCGAACACCTCCGGGACCGGCGTGGTGCGTTGCAGCACGGCGGCACTGTCGGCCGATTCCTTGCCGCTGCTGTCGACCGAGCGCACGGTAAACCGGTACGGGGTGTCCGGCTTCAGGCCTTGGGCGGTGTAACTGTGAATGCCGATGCGATGGTGAAAGTTCGCCCGGTCCTGTTGGTAGAAATGGTCAATGTAGGGTTTGGCCGGCGACACCTGGTCGTTGTTGGCGTTGGCGCTGCCCAGTAAGGCGCCGTTGGCGTAGACCCGGTAGTCCTTGATGCCGTCGTGCGCGAGGGGTTTTTCCCAGACCAGGATGATCTGCTGGTCGTCATAGGCCAGGGTCGGCACTTGCAGCTTGGACGGTGCCTGCAGCGCCCATGACAGCGGACTGCAACCGAGGGCCGCGATGGCCAGCAGCCAACGGGTCGAGGTTTTTTGCGAGGGTTGATGCGGCATGTTGTTCTCCTTGTTTTTGCCGGTTATCACACCGAGGGCGCTAAGCCTGCCGCCCGGCTTCTTCGAGGTATTGACTGCGATTGACGAAGGTCTCGTGGGGCATTTCCCGCACATCCATGGACAGCGCTTCAACCTGCGGCAGCACTTCGATCAGGGCGCCCAGTGTCGCCGAAGCGAGGCTGCGTTGCTGCTCGGCGCTGCGCCCGGCGAACAGGTACAGCGCCACATGCACGAAGTCGTCTTGCGTCGCGCCGCAGCGGTAATGGGTGAAGCCGTTGAGTCGCACTTTGATGTCGCCCGGTTTGAATAGGCCGAAGCTGTCGAGGGCATCGTGCACGGTGGCCAATAGGGTGTGTTCGCCGATGCGCTGGGCCAAGGTGGCAGGGCAATCGATGATGCAATGGGGCATGGTGGATCCTCATGGTGGACTGTGGACGCCGTCGAGCTTCAGCGATGCAAGCGGGGCTCGACAGCGCCCACAGTTGAGCCTCGCAGTGGCTTTACTGGGCGCCGAGGGCCTTGATCAGCACGTCGAGTTGCTCCACTTCTTCAGGCAACAGGTCGGTCAGCGGCGCGCGCACCGGGCCGGCGTCGTGGCCGACCAGGCGTGCGCCGGCCTTGACGATGCTCACGCCGTAGCCTTCACAGCGGTTACGGATGGCCAGGTACGGCAGGAAGAAATCATCGATCAAGCGCCCCACCGTGGCGTGATCGTCGGCAGCGACGGCGCGGTAGAAATCCATGGCGGTTTTCGGGATGAAGTTGAACACCGCCGAGGAGTACACCGGCACGCCGAGGGCCTTGTAGGCCGCCGCGTAGACTTCGGCGGTCGGCAGCCCACCGAGGTAGGTCAGGCGATCACCCAGGCGGCGACGGATCGACACCATCGACTCGACCTCGCCAATGCCATCCTTGAAGCCGATCAGGTTAGGGCAGCGCTCGGCCAATTGCTCCAGGCTGTCGGCGTTGAGGCGGCACAGGTTGCGGTTGTACACCACTACGCCGAAATCCACCGAGTTGCACACCTGCTCAACGTGGGCCACCAAGCCTTTCTGGCTGGCTTCGGTCAGGTAGTGGGGCATCAGCAGAATCCCGGCGGCGCCCAGGCGCTCAGCTTCCTGGGCATAGGCGATGGCCTGGCGGGTCGGGCCCCCTGCCCCGGCAAGGATCGGCACCTGGCCTTTGCAGGTGTCGACGGCCGTCTTAATGATCTGTGTGTATTCCTTGGCTTCCAGGGAGAAAAATTCCCCGGTGCCGCCGGCGGCGAACAGCGCGCTGGCGCCGTACGGCGCCAGCCATTCCAGGCGGCGGGCATAGGTGTCGGCGCGGAAGTCACCGGCCGCGTCAAAGTCAGTAACAGGGAACGACAGCAAGCCGGAAGACAGGACTGTTTTTAGTTCTTGTGGCGTCATGGTTCGCAAACCTCAGATCGAAAATGAAGGGATACCTTAAGAGGTACGTCATCGTACAACCATATAAATACTTAAGCCAACGAGATATTTCACCTAACGGGAATTTGCGGCAATCCTCAATAAAACATACCAGTTAATGCTGGACGCACAGAAGTACGCCCCGCAACTTAATGATCATGTTGTACGATGACTTTGCCTTTATTAGCTGGCTTGACGCCGCTCGGACGCCTGGCTGAAGTCTCGACTGGCCTGCACCAGCATCCGCGTATAGTCGTGTGCCGCCAGGTCCTGGCTCAGGCCCTGACTGTCGAGGAGTTCGACAATCCGCCCCTGCTGCATCACCGCTACGCGGTCGCAGAGGTGCGTCACCACCCCCAGGTCGTGCGTCACCATCAGGTAGGTCAGCTTCTCCTGCGCGCGCAGGTCGGTGAGCAGGTTGAGGATTTCGGCTTGCACGGAAACGTCCAAGGCCGAGGTCGGCTCATCCAGCAACAACACGCGAGGCTCAAGGATCAGCGCCCTGGCGATGGCCACGCGCTGACGCTGGCCGCCGGACAATTGATGCGGGTAACGGAAGCGGAAGCTGTCATTCAGGCCGACCTTGCGCAGGATCTCGTCGATCCGGTCGTCCTTGTCCCCTACCCCATGGATAATCAACGGCTCACGCAAGGCGGTATCGATAGTGTGCCGCGGGTGCAAGGAGCCGTAGGGGTCCTGGAAGACCATCTGCACTTTGCGAAAATGCGCCTTGGGAATCTTGTGTTGCAGCGGTGCGCCGGCAATGCTCAGCTCACCGCTCCACTGCCGGTATTGCCCGGCCAGGCAGCGCAGCACGGTGGTCTTGCCCGAACCGGACTCCCCCACCAGGCCAAAGGATTCGCCGTCGGCAACACTGAGGCTGACATCGTGCAGCACGTGATTGAGACTCGCGCCGGTGCCGAAACTCAGGTTGAGCGCGTGGGCTTGGATCATGGGCATGGTCAGGTTCCTCAGTGGGTCAGCCAAAGCGGGTCGCGCTGGAGCACCGGCAGGTGCACGCGGCGGTTGTCCATGCTTGGCAATGCGGCCAGCAGGCCACGGGTGTAGGGATGTTCGGCGTATTGCAGGTCGCACGCCGCCAGGGATTCCACCACGCGTCCGGCGTACATCACCAGCACGCGGTCGCAGTAGTTGCGGACCAGGTTGAGGTCGTGGCTGACGAAGATCAGGCCCATCTGCTGCTGCTCCACCAACTCCTCCAGCACGCTGAGCACTTGCTGGCGCACCGAGACGTCGAGGGCCGAGGTGGGTTCATCGGCAATGATCACCTCCGGGCGGGTGATGACCATCATCGCGATCATGATGCGCTGCCCCATGCCGCCCGAGACTTCGTGGGGGTACAGGTTGTAGACCCGCTTCGGATCGCGGATATGCACCTGTTCCAGCATCTGCATGACCCGCTCACGGGCCTCGCTGCGGCTGGCCTTGTGGTGGGCCAGGTAGGCTTCGGCGATCTGGTCGCCCACCTTGACCACCGGGTTCAACGAATACTTGGGGTCTTGCATGATCATCGAAATGCGCTGGCCGCGGATCTTCTGCATGGCTTTTTCGCTGGCCGAGAGCAGGTCGACCTCACCAAACGCCATGGCCTTGGCGCTGATCCTCGCGCTCGGCGGGTGCAGCTTGAGCAGGCTGCGGCCGACCGTGGATTTGCCCGAACCGGACTCGCCGACGATCGCCAGCTTTTCGCGGCCCAGGGCAAACGATACATCGCGCACGGCATGGGTTTCTTTCTGGCCGTTGAAGAAGCGCACGTTGAGCCCTTCGACGTTCAATTTGATGGCGGACATAGGTGTGGCTCCGTTATTCGCTACGCGGATCAAGAATGTCCCGCAGGCCGTCGCCCAACAGGTTGAATGCCAGGCTGACCAACATGATCGCCGCCCCCGGCACGGCGACCAGCCACCAGCACTCGAGCATGTAGCGGCGCCCGGTGGAAATCATCGCGCCCCACTCCGGCAGCGGCGCCTGCGCGCCCAGGCCGAGGAAGCCCAGGGCTGCCGCCGTGAGGATGATCCCGGCCATGTTCATGGTCAGGCGGATGATCACCGACGACAGGCACATCGGCACGATATGGCGCAGGATAATCCGCGCCGGCGACGCCCCTTGCAGCTCCACGGCCACAACGAAATCGGCATTGCGCAGTGACAGGGTTTCCGCCCGCGCCAGGCGTGCGATGGGCGGCCAGGAGGTCAACGCAATCGCCACCACGGCGTGTTCCAGGCCAGGGCCTAGAGCGGCGATAAACGCCAGGGCCAACACCAGGCTGGGGAAGGAAATGAAGATGTCGGTCAGGCGCATGAACACCGTATCCACGGCGCCGCCGAAGTACCCCGACACGGTGCCGATAAACAGGCCGATGGGGCCGACGATCACCGTTACCAACGCAATGATGTACAAGGTGATGCGCGAGCCGTAGACCAGCCGGCTGAAAATGTCCCGGCCATATTCATCGGTGCCGAACCAATGTGCTGCGCCCGGCGCCTGCAAGGCGTTGGCGAGGTTCTGCGCGACCGGATCATGCGTAGCGATCCACGGCGCGAACGCCGCCACCACGATCAGCAGCAACGCCACCAGCAGGCCGGCCAGGGTCATGGGGTTACGCAACAGGTGGCGCAAAATCCGCACGCCGCTCTTGCACAAGGCATCGAAGCTGGAGCCGGGCGTACGCTCGGCCCGCCGCTTCAGGGTGGAATCAATCGAAGACAGGTTGGCATTCATCAGCATGTTCTCTGTGTGAATTCAGGAATGCCGGGCGTACCCGGCCCGACTCAGCGCGCCTTGTAGACACCCAGGTAGCGGGTGGCCTCGGCGTCGTCACCGCTGAAGCCCTTGACGTCGGCGGCGCTGACCACGGTGTCGGTCATTTGCGAGATCATCAGGATCGGCCCGACCTGTTGGTCATAGAGGGTCTGCGCCTGGTGATACAGGCTGATGCGCTGCGCCGCGTCACGCGTCACGCCGGCCTTGTCGATCAGGCTGTTGAGCGGCGGGCTGAAGAACGAGGCGCGCCAGCCCTGGAAGTTGGGCAAACCGGCGTCGTCACTGTTGTTGGGGTTATAGGCGAACGTGCGCAGGCTGAAATACGGATGGGGATAACGCTCAGCCCCACGCGCCACAATGATCTCGAAATTGCGCGCACGCATCGCGCCGTAGACCTGGTTGCCGGTGCCGGTGACGATGCTCGCCTTGATCCCGCCTTCGGCCAATGTCGCTTGCAGGCGCGCGGCGATATCAATGAACGGCGGCTCCGACAGCGTGCGGATAGTGGTCGTGAACCCCTCGGGATACCCCGCCTCGGCAAGCAGCTTTTTCGCCTTCGGCACATCCATGTGATAGCCCGGATCCGGCAAACGCGCCGCCAACCCCAACTGCATCGGCTGCTGATTGAGCGTGCCGTAATACGGCATCACCTGCTCATCCAGGCCCTTGTAGTCGATCAAGTTGCGCACCGCTTCACGTACCTGGGGCTTGGCGAACTCGGGTTGCTTCATGCTCATGGCGACGTAGTACATCGTGCCGCGCGGCAATGACTGCACCTGGATCTTATCCGAGCCGTCGATGGCGCGAATGTCCGGCGCGGCCATGCCATACGCCAGGTCGAGGTCGCCGCGCTCAAGCATCAGGCGCAGCGACTGGGACTCGGTCATATGCCGCACCACCACACGCTTGAGTTTGGCCGCCCCGCCCCAGTAGCCGTCGAACCGGGTCAGCAACAGCGAGTCGTTGGCGCTCCATTTGGTCAGCACGAAGGGGCCGCTGCCCGCTTCGTTGGTCACCAGCCAACCGGCCCCCAGGTCACCGTTTTTCTCGTGGGCCAGGGCGGTCTTGCGGTCCACCACCACGGCGCTCGGCGAGATGGCCAGCGAGTCCACCAGCAGCAGCGGGTCCATGGTCTGCGGCAGGTCGATGACCAGCGTGTGGGCATCCGTGGCGCGGATCAGCGACTGAATATTCTCGACGCTGTAGCCGTAGGCTTTCCAGGTGGTGGCCAGGCCGAAATTGAGTTTCATCACCCGGTACAGCGACCAGGCCACATCCTCGGCGGTCAGCGGGTTGCCGGAGTGGAACTTCACGTCCTGGCGCAGATGAAAGGTCACTTGCTTGCCGTCTTCGCTGATGTCCCAGCGTTCGGCCAGTTGCGGCAGGTGCTTTTCCGGGTTGCCCTGGTCGCGCTTGATCAGTGTGTCGTAGAGGTTGGCGTTGACCCCTGAGGCGTCGAGGCCGGGCGCGTTGGCCGGGTCGATGGAGAACAGGTTGACCATGCTCATGCCCACGATCAGTTGATCGGCCGGGGTCTTGGCCTGGGCCAGGGTCATCGGGCCCAGCGCCAGTGCGGCCGCCAGCAGGCTCAGGCGCAGTGTTGAAAATGCAGTCGTCATTGAAAGAATCCTTCTTTTTATAGTTTTATCGGTACTGCGAAGCGCTTAACGGGTGCGCGGGTCGAACACTTTGTAGAGGGCATCGCTGATCAGGTTGAGCGCGACAAAGATCAAGCCGATCACCAGCACGCACCCCATCACCGCGTTCATGTCCCCCAGCATCAGGCTGCTGGTGAGGTACTGGCCAAAACCGGGCCAGGCAAACACGGTCTCGATCAGCACGGCGCCTTCGAGCAGCGAGCCGTAGGCCAGGGCCACCACCGTCAGCAATTGCACGAGGATGTTGCGAAAAGCGTGGCCCCACACCACCTGGCGCCGGGACAAGCCTTTGACGCGAGCGGTGATGATGTACTCCTGGGACAGCTGCTCCAGCATGAAGCTGCGGGTCATGCGGCTGATGTAAGCGACCGAATTCAGCCCCAGGATCAGCGCCGGCAGCACGATATGGCGCAAGGCGCTGGTAAAGGCCTCCCAGTCGCGGGCGAGCGCCGTGTCGATCAGCAACAGGCCGGTCACGTCGGGTACCATGCCGTCGTACGCCAGATCGATGCGCCCTGCCCCGCCGGCCCAACCGAGCCAGGCGTAGAACACCAGCAAGCCCATCATGCCCAGCCAGAAAATCGGCGTGGAATAGCCGAACAAGGTGATGACCCGCGCCACGTGATCGCCCATGCGCCCCTGGTTACTGGCGGCACACACGCCCAGCGGCAGGCCGATGACGATGCCGAACAGGATCGCCAGGGTCGCCAGTTCGATGGTCGCGGGGAACACCCGGCGGATGTCATCCAGTACCGGGTGGCCGGTCAACAGTGCGTTGCCGAAGTTACCGTGCAACAGGTCGTTGAGGTACAGGCCGAACTGAGTCCAGATCGGCTTATCCAGCCCCATGGCCCGGTACACCTGGTCGTAGGTGGAGCTGTCGGCGTCCGGCCCGACCACGGCCAGCACGGGGTCGAGCGGCATGACCCGGCCGATGATGAACGTCAGCGCCAGCAGGCCGAGCAAGGTCACCAGGACCGTACCGGCACGCCGGGCTGTGTTGGACGCGCGAGCGCCCATTACCGAGGCAGTCATAACAAACATGGGAAGCTCCTGTGCAGTCGGCATCCGAGGATGCGCGGCCTTAGCGCGTCTTGTAGACGTCCTTGTAGCGGGTAGTGGCGGCCGTGTGCCCCTGGAAATCCGTCACGTCGCTGTAGACCAGCACGGTGTCGGTCATCTGGGATACCGGCAGGATCGCGCCCACTTGCTCGTCGAGCAGTTGCTGGACCCGCCGATACTGGGCCAGTTGCTTGGCGCCATCGGGCTCGACCTCGGCACGTTCGATCAACTGGTTCAACTCGGGGCTGTAGAACGAGGTGCGCCAGCCTTGGAAGTTGCTCAGTTTGGCTTCGTCACGGTTGTCCGGGTTGTACACCAGGGTACGCAAGCTGGAATGCGGGTGGCGCTCGGCCCCGCCGCCGCCGCGGCCGACGATGATGTCGAAGCTGCGCTCACGCATCGCGCCGTAGATCTGGTTGCCGGTGCCGGTGATGATGCTGGCTTCGATCCCGGCCTGGGCCAAGGTCGATTGCAGGTTGGAAGCGATATTGATGAACGGCGGCTCGGCCAGCACGCGAATGGTGGTCTTGAAACCGTTGGGGTAGCCGGCCTGCGCCAGGAGCGCCTTGGCTTCCTCGACGTTCAGGCGATAGCCCGGGTCCGGCAGGCGCGCGGCCAGGCCCAGCGGCAGTGGGCGCTGGTTGATCAGGCCGTAGTGGGGCATCACCGTCTGGTTGATGCCCTGGTAATCGATCAGCGAACGCACGGCTTTGCGCACGCGGGCGTCGGCGAACATCGGCTGCTTCACGCTCAACGCCACGTAATACAAGGTGCCGCGCTGCAGGGTCTGGGTGCGTACCTTGGGGTTACCCTGCAAGGCCTGGATATCGGGTGCGGACATGCCTTTGGCGATGTCCAGGTCGCCGCGCTCGATCATCAGGCGCAACGACTGGGACTCGGTCATGTTGCGCATGACGATCCGCTTGAGTTTGGCCGGGCCACCCCAGTAGCCGTCGAAACGGGTCATCAGGATCACGTCGTTGGCGCGCCAGTCGTTGAGCACGAACGCGCCGCTGCCGGCCGCGTGGGTGACCAGCCAGGCGGCGCCCATGTCGTTGTTTTTCTGGTGTTCGAGCACGGTTTTACGGTCGAGGATAAACGCACTGGGCGACGTCGCCAGGGTGTTGAGCACCAGCTGCGGGTCGGTCGGGCGTGGCAGTTCGATCACGAAGGTGTTGGGGTCGGTGGCGCGCATGTAGCGCTCGACATTGTCGGCGCTGAAGCCATAGGCCTTCCAGGTGGAAGCCAGCGCCAGGTTCAGCTTGAGCACCCGCTGCAATGACCAGGCGACATCATCGGCACTCAGCGGGTTGCCGGATTGGAATTTCACATCGGTGCGCAGGTTAAAGGTGAGGGTCTTGCGGTCATCGCTGACCTGCCAACGCTCGGCCAGTGCCGGCACCAATTGGTCGGGCCTGGCCACGTCCTGCACCAGCAACATGTCATAGAGATTGGCATTGATCTCCGACACATCCAGCCCGGTGGCCGCGGCCGGATCCAGCGACAGCAGATTGATCATGCTCATGCCGACGATCAACTGATCAGCCGGGGTCTTGGCCTGCACCACAGGGACTGCGCCAACCACCAGGGTCGCCGCCAGCACCCGCGCCCACAGCGAAGGAAGAATGCTCATAGTAAAACGCCTTTCTTATATTTATAGGGCTCGTGGGTGTCCCGGCCGTGGTCGGGAGACCTCAGTTCACATCAAAAGCGGTTAAGCGTGTTGGCCTCGATAAATTCGAAATCAATGTCTTCGCCCAGACCCGGCAAATCGGACAGGTGCACAAACCCATCGCTGTCCATCGGGTCGACCAGGCGCTTGAGGTAGGCCGGTACTTCGTCGTAATCCAAATACGGGTGCAGCAACCCACGCTCGTACCAGGTGCAGTTTTTGATCGCACCGACCACGGCCAGGTTGGCCGCGCCATTGCCGTGAATTTCACAATCCATCCCGAACGATTCGGCCATGTGCGCCACCTTCAGGCACGGGCCGATACCGCCGACGCCGGCGACCCCGGCACGCAGGATGTCGCACACATCATTCTTCACCCAACTGGCGCGACTCAAGTGTTTGCCGGCCAGGGTTTCCGGGCCCAGTACCGGGATGTCCAACTGGCCCGCCAACCAGGCATAGGATTCGGCGGAGTCTTCCATCATCGGTTCTTCGAACCAGGCGAAATCGAGCTTCTGCAGCTCGCGGCCGATATACAGGGCGTCGGTTCGGTTGTACCAGTGATAGCCGTCGAGCATCAGCGCGATGTCCGGACCCACCGCCTCGCGCACCGCCGCGCAGGCTTTGACGTCAATGCGCGGGCTCGGGGCGAAGGACACAGGCGGCATCCAGGTGTGCAACTTGATCGCCTTATAGCCGCGCTTGACCAGGGTCTCGGCAAACCGCCCATAGTCGTCGGGCGTGGCCAGGCCGCCGGGCAATTCATCCCCGCACATGGTCGAGCCGTAGGCCGGAACCTTGTCACGAAAACCGCCGATCAGTTTGTGCACCGGCACGCCCAGCTTGCGCCCGGCCCAATCCCACAAGGCCTGCTCCACCAAGGCCAGCGCGCGGTCGGTCAACTGGCTGGCACTGCCGCGCTGCCAGTGTGCGAGGTCGTGCCAGATTTTTTCTCGATCAAAAGCGTTCTGCCCGACCAGCACCTTGCGCACAAACCCATCGAGCACATAAGGGCGGATCAATTCCGGCGGCCCGAACGCGTAACCCTCGGTGCCCTCCTCGGTCTGGATACGCAACAGGGCCATCTTGGCCTGGGCGACTTCGCCGGGATGGGCGTGGCCGGCACTGTCTACTGCGCGGCGAGTCGGGTAGGAAAACACCTGGACGTTGACTGCGGTAATTCTCATGGACGTCTTTAGCCTTCTTATTGAATTTGTGACAGGAGCGTCGCCTGCTGAGAATGATCATAGGTCATCGTACAACATTTGAAAAGCCAACCACTCCGCGCCGCAAATCTCACTAAAACCCCCGAAATCCCTCGCTTTTAAAGACAACTCAAAATAACAAGACACGAGAATAACCCAGTATTCATTGCACATATTTGTAACCAAGTGTTTCAAAACGACCGATAACACGTAGACCACTGCATAGTCATACGATAACGTATGTCGGCGCGCAAAACGTAACAGGTTCGTAACAACTGCCGGCGTCAGGCCGGTAGAACATTCCAACAAAAACAATAAAAGAAGACCGTATGAACACCACCCTACGCACGCTTTTGACTGTCACTGCGCTCGGCCTGCCCTTCTGCGTCAACGCCGACTCCGCCAACATCAACTACCGCCATCAGTTCACCGAAGACGACAGCGCTCACGCTGACCGGATCAAACTCGGCTACCGCATGGACAGCGGCCTGGGATTCGAGGGGGAGTTGAAATACCGCACGGCCGGCGATCGTGAAGACGTCGCCTACGACAACATGATCAACAACGGCCACGAGTTCACGGTGAGCTACAACTACAAGCTCAGCCCGCAATCGACCCTGACCCCGGCGTTCCAAATGGACAGTTCGAAGGACTCGACAACCTACAAGTTCGGCCTCAAGTACAACTACAAGATCAACGACGCGTTCTACGTCGCCACGCGCTATCGACTGGACGCAAAGAAGCTCGACCGCGACCAGATCAACGAGGACATGCCGGATCGCGCCAAGGACAACCAGCACACCAATCGCTTCGAAGGCTGGCTGGGCTATACCCCGGCCAGCAAGTGGGCCTTTGAATACCAGTACATCTATTTCAAGACCGACTACATCCGCTACGACAATAAGAAGAGCGATTACGAACAGAACATGATCGTCAAATACAAACTGACCAAAGAGTGGGCCCCGTTCATGGAAATCGGGGACGTGAAGGTCAACGCCACCAGCGAAGACCGCCAGGCCCGCTGGCGCCTGGGGGTGCAGTACAACTTCATGTAACGCCTATTGGCACTGCAGTCGCGAGTTCGCTGTGGCGGGCTCGCGCGTACACATCGACAAGGAAGATTCAACGTGACCACAACCAAACCCTTCAACCGCATTCTGTTGACCGGCGCCGCCGGCGGCCTGGGGCAAATCCTGCGGGAAACCCTGCAAGCCCACGCGCATATCGTGCGCGCCTCCGACATCAGTCCCCTGACACCCAGCGCCGGCGCCCATGACGAAGTCGTGCACTGCGACCTGACCGACAAAAAGGCCGTGCACGCCCTGGTCGAGGACGTGGATGCCATCGTGCACATGGGTGGGATTTCCGTTGAGCGGGCGTTCGAAGCGATTCTCGACGCCAATATCCGCGGCACCTTTCATCTTTATGAAGCGGCGCGCAAACACGGGATCAAGCGCGTGGTATTCGCCAGCTCCAATCACGTCACCGGTTTTCACACACAGGACCAACCCCTGGATGCCCGCAGCGAGCGACGCCCGGATGGCTATTACGCCTTGTCCAAGGCCTACGGTGAAGACTTGGCGAGCTTTTACTTCCAGCGTTATGGCATTGAAACGGTCAGTTTGCGCATCGGCTCTTCATTCGCGCAGCCGCGCAACCGACGGATGCTGTCGACCTGGCTGAGCTACCGCGACCTGAACCACTTGATTGAGCGCGCCCTGCTCGCGCGTGATGTGGGGCACACCGTGGTCTACGGCGTTTCCGCCAACCGCACGACCTGGTGGGACAACCGCCACGCAGCGCACCTGGGCTTTAACCCGCAGGACAGTTCGGAGGCGTTTCGCGACACCGTCGAGCGCCAGCCGGAGCCTGGCGAGAACGATCCCGACCGGCTGTTTCAGGGCGGCGCGTTCACCGCAGCCGGGCCGTTCGACACCGATTGAGCGGCGCTGGCCGCCGCGTAAGACCGGCGCATCCGCTCACGGCTGTTGGACAAGTGCAAGCGCATGGCCGCGCGCGCTGCGTCGGAGTCGCCGCGCGCAATGGCCTGGTAGATCGCCTCGTGCTCGCGGCTCAAACGTTCTACATAGGGTTCTTTGTCGTTGTTGGCCTGGCGCGTGGAGTGCATGCGCGCACGGGGAATAATGCTCACCTCAAGGTGCAGCATGATATCGGTGAAGTAGCGGTTGCCGGTGGCGAGGGCGATCTGCTGGTGAAACTGAAAGTCCGCGGCCACCGCATACTCGGCACTGATGGCACTGGATTGGAGAATATCCAGCGAGTCACGCATCAACTGCAACTGCTCAGGGGTGCGCCGGTGGCTGGCCAAGCCGGCGGCCTCCACTTCCAGGCTGATGCGCAGCTCCAGCACCGCCAGTACATCCTCCAACGTGACAATGCTGGCCGGGTCGATACGAAAACCACTCGCGCTCGGGATGTCACACACAAACGTCCCGACGCCATGCCGGGTTTCCACCAGCCCCGCCGCCTGCAGGCGCGAAATCGCCTCGCGGACCACCGTGCGGCTGACGCCATGCTCCTGCATGACCTGCGACTCGGTCGGCAGTTTGGTCGCACACGCCAACTCGCCGGCGTGGATGCGCCGAGATAACTCGGCCACCAGGTCCTCGGCCATGCTGCGGTGCTTTCGACGTGCACTGGGTTGGACGTTCGGGTAGTCCATCGGGCGCGTTATTCTCGGTTTGCGAATGAGCCCTCATCATAGCTCAAGCAGTTGTACGACAACATAGCAGCCCCTTACGCCACCTTGAAACGATTGACCAGACGCTGCTGATGCTCGGCCAAACGTGCCAATTCCTGGCTGGTGACCGCCGTCTGCTCTGCCCCGGCACTCACCTGAATAACCAAGTCATTAATCTCGTTCACATTGCGATTGATGTCCTCCGACACCGCACTTTGCTCCTCCGCCGCCGAGGCAATCTGAATGTTGCGATCGCTGATACGCGCCACGCCCTCAGCAATCTCCAACAGCAACTCCCCCGCACGCTCGACCTTGATCGCACCGTCCTGGGCCTTGCCCAAGGTTTCCTGCATGGAGGTGGTCGCGCGGTCCGAACCGGTTTGCAGGTTGCTGATCATCCGCTGGATGCTTCCGGTGGATTCCTGTGTCTTCTGGGCCAGCACCCGCACCTCGGACGCCACCACCGCGAAGCCACGCCCATGATCCCCGGCCCGCGCGGCTTCAATCGCCGCATTCAACGCCAGCAGGTTGGTCTGCTCGGCAATGCCGCGGATAACGTCCAGCACGGAAGAAATCCCATCGCTTTCGTGTTTGAGCTCGCCAATGATCACTGCTGTTTGCTCGGCCTGTCCCGAGAGCTGGCGGATCAGCGCGATGGTGCTTTCGATCTCGATGCGCCCTTGGGTGGTGCTGGTGTTGACCTGTTGCGACATCTGCGCCGCATCGTTTGTGCTGTGCGCCACCTCGCGCACGGTGGCGCTCATCTCGTTGATCGCCGTGGCGACCAACTCGGTGCTTTGGCGCTGTTGCTCGACGCTCTGGCTGGTCTGAATCGTCACCGTGGACGACTCCTCCGCCGCCGTCGCGACCTGTGCGGTGGCGTTGCCGATTTCCTGCACCACCCCACTGATCTCCTCTGCCATGCGATTGAGGTTGCGTGAGATCTGGCCAAACTCGTCCTTGCTCTCATAGGTCGCCCGCGCCGTCAGATCGCGTTGCGCCAAGTCGTTGAGCACGCGGTTTACGTCCCGTACCGCCA
Organism: Pseudomonas sp. A39; assembly: GCF_058145955.1. Lineage (NCBI taxonomy): Bacteria > Pseudomonadati > Pseudomonadota > Gammaproteobacteria > Pseudomonadales > Pseudomonadaceae > Pseudomonas > Pseudomonas sp. A39. The sequence continues at coordinate 92,740 of NZ_JBYVMD010000013.1, read as the reverse complement.
AGTCGATCATGCGGATAATCAGGTAGGACAACACCGCCACCGCCAGCAGGGCCACGACCACCGCGCCGAGGGTCAACCACAGGGCGCGGCTGGCGTCATCTCGCTCATGCATCGCCAGGTTGCTGACACTTTGGCTCAGGGCGTCTTCCACTTGGCCCATCAGGTCAATGCGCTGGGTGGAAGTTTCAAACCAGGCTTCGGGTTTGATCCCCAGTGCCTGGCCCATCGGCACCTCGAACGCCAGGCGCTGCAACTTGCCGACGTCGACGGCGGCGGGGTTTTGCATCTGCGTGTCGAACTGTTGCAGCGAGGCCGTGGGTGCCTTGCGCCGGAACGCATCGTAGTAAGCGCCGAACTCGCCCAGGTTGCGGCTGAAGCGCGACAGCAGCGCCTCATCGAAATGCCCTTGGTTGAAGACCAGGCCCAGCAGCACCCGCTCGCGGCCGGCGCGTTCTTTCATTTCGATAAATTGGTTCAGTGCGCCGAGCGCGTAGACAATGGTTGCGTTGTTGACGCTCGCTTCCAGGGAATGGGTGTATCCAATCAGCACGTCAATGATTGCGGTATAACGCGCGCCTGACTCAGTGCTGGTGATGCCGAGTTTATCGACCTGCGCACGCACGGCCGGTAGCTGATCCAGGGCCCGCAGTACGCTGTCCAACGTCGCGCTGCCTGACACCGATAAACCCCGCACCACCGCGACGGCCGCACTGGAGTCTGTGCGCATCTGCGCCATCCGCTCGCCCATGGACTTACCGCCACTGCCGAGGAATACCCCACTGGCACCGCGTTCACGCTGCAGCGTGGTGATGAGTCGGCTTAACGTCTGGGCAGTGCTGCTGGCCGTGACCGTGGTGTTCATTTCACGCAGCGTCTTGTAGTTGTCTCCCACAAACACGCCGGCCAAGGTCAAGAACCCGAGCATGGGCAGCAGCAGAATCAACAACAGTTTCAGACGCAGCGGAGCATTCTTAAGCATTTCCCTGAAGCCTCATTTCCATGGTTCACATTGACGCCTGCACGCCAAAATAGTGGCGCCATGATATCACTCATAAAAACGAGTCGACCTTGTCCCGCAGCGGCTCATGGGCACCAATCAGCGTTGTACTGACCCAGATCAACAGTCGGTCAGAAACAGCGCAGCCGATCCGTACGCTTAAGCCATCGCTCAATCCTCTTGAATACTTGCCTAATCCTCCGACTTATCGGATTTCGGATAGATAGCCCTTGTGCGCTGGTCTAGAGTTCGACAATGAGCGGCCGCCGCACTCTCAATACTAAAAATGGCCGCCTCCACCGATGATGAGCAGGTGAGCCATGGAATTACGCATCAACCAAAAAACCTATCAGGTCGACGCCGACGCCGACACGCCCCTGCTGTGGGTGATCCGTGATGACCTGGGGCTGACCGGCACCAAATACGGCTGCGGCCTGGCCCAATGCGGCGCCTGTTCGGTGCTGGTGGATGGCAATGTCGTGCGCAGTTGCGTCACGCCGGTAGCCGGGGTGGTCGGACGCGAAGTCACCACCATCGAAGCCATTGAAACCGATGACGTGGGCAAGCGTGTGGTCGCGGCCTGGGTCGAGCACCAAGTCGCGCAATGTGGTTACTGCCAGTCCGGGCAGGTGATGGCCGCCACCGCGCTGCTCAAGCACACCCCTGCGCCCAGTAAGGCGCAGATCGACGCCGCAATGATCAACCTGTGCCGCTGCGGCACGTACAACGCCATTCACACGGCCGTCGACGAGTTGGCCAAGCAGGAGGGCGTCTGATGAACACGCGCCCTGAACTGCTCGACCTGTTATCCGGTGAACCCGTCAACCTGTCGCGCCGCCGCTTTCTGGCGAGTACTGCCGTGGGTGCGCTGGTCATCGGTTTTGGCTTGCCACTCGGCTCGGCCAGGGTGCAGGCCGCCGCCACCGTAGAACGTGGCACCCAAGTGCCGGCGTTCCTGGAAATCCGCCCGGACGGCAGCGTGCGCCTGCTCAGCCCCTTTATGGAAGGCGGGCAAGGCACGCACACCGCCATGGCGCAGATTGTCGGCGAAGAACTGGACGCCGATCCCGCCACCTTCGTGGTCGAGGCCGCTCCGCCCGGCGAAGCTTATGTGGTGATGGAAAACGGCATGCGCATTACCGGCGGCAGCATGTCGGTGCGCATGAGCTACCCGACCATGCGCCGCCTGGGCGCTCTCGCCCGCGCGATGTTGCTGCAGGCCGGTGCCGAGCAGCTCGGTGTACCGCTGGCCGAACTGACCACCCAGCCGGGCCGGGTGGTACACGCCGCGTCCGGCCGCTCGCTGGGCTACGGTGAGTTGGCCGGTCGCGCCCTCGACATGCCGGTACCCGACCCGGCCAGCATCACCCTGCGCGACCCGAGCCAGTTCCGCTGGATCGGCAAGCCGGTCAAGCGTCTGGACGCCTATGACAAATCCACCGGCAAGGCGCTGTACAGCATCGACCTGAAGGTCGACGGCATGCTCCACGCTGCCGTGCAACACGCGCCACGCCTGGGCATGACCGTGGGCGGCGTGCGTAACCAGGCGCAGGTCGAAGCCATGAAAGGCGTGCACTCGGTGCATGTACTGCCCGGCGCAGTGGCCGTGGTCGCTGAACGCTGGTGGCACGCCAAGCGTGCCGTGGAAGCGATCCAGGCCGACTGGCAGGAAGCGGCGTCCGACTCGACCGTGCGCGTGATGCCGGCGGACTTTTCCAGCGATGGCTTCCGCGATTTTCTCGCCGCCCAACAAGGCCCGGCCCGCGACGACGAAAACGAAGGCGACGTAGCCGCCGCCTTGGCAGGCGCCAAGACCACAGTCGACGCCACCTACCACAACCAATACCTCAACCACGCCCAGCTGGAGCCGCCATCGGCCCTCGCACGCTACAACGCCGACGGCACGCTGGATATCTGGCTGCCCAACCAGGCGCCGGACATGTTCCGTGCCGACATCGCCAAGCGCGCCGGTCTCGACGTGGCGAAAATCAACCTGCATTCGCCCCTGCTGGGTGGCTTTTTCGGCCGGCATTTCCTGTATGACTCGGCCAACCCGTATCCGCAGGCCATCGCGCTGGCCAAGGCGGTGGGCCGTCCGGTCAAGGTGATCTGGAGCCGCGAGGAAGAGTTCCTGCGTGATGTGCTGCGCCCGGTCGCGGTGGTCAAGTTCCGCGCCGCGCTGGATGACAAAGGCCTGCCGGTGGCCATTGAAGCCGTGAGCGCCACCGAAGGCCCGACCGAAGCCATCGCCGGCAAACAGGGCGAAAAGCTCGACCCCACCGCCCTTGAAGGCTTGTCGGGCAAGGCGTACGCCATCCCCAACAAACGCATCGCACAGATCTACGTCAAAGGCCCGGCGATGCTCGGCTACTGGCGTTCGGTGGGCAATTCGCTGAATGACTTCTTCTATGAAGCGTTCCTCGATGAACTGGCAGATAAAGGCGGGCACGACCCCTATGAGTTGCGCCTGCACCTGCTGCGCGACAACCCACGGCTGACCACCCTGCTGCAAGCGGCGGGCGAATTGTCCGGTGGCTGGAAACGAGGCCCCTTCACCGCCGAGGACGGCAGCCGACGTGCGCGTGGCGTGGCCATGGCTTCGCCGTTCGGCTCCCACGCGGCAGTGATCGCGGAAGTGTCGATCGAAAACGGCCAGGTCAAGGTGCACGATATCTGGCAGGCCATCGACCCCGGCAGCATCGTCAACCCGGCAATCGTCGAAGCGCAGGTGAATGGCGCGGTGGCCTTGGGCTTATCCCAGACCTTGCTCGAAGAAGCGGTGTACGTGAACGGCCTGCCACGGGCGCGCAACTACGACCTCTACCCGATCCTGCCCCCATCGCGCATGGCGCGGGTGCACGTACGGGTTGTCGAAAGTGGCGAAAAGATGGGCGGCATCGGTGAACCGCCGCTGCCCGCCGTCGCGCCTGCGGTGGCCAATGCGGTGGCGCAACTGACCGGCCAGCGTATTCGCAGCCTGCCCATGAGCCGACACACCTTCAGCTGACCTTCAGGAAATGCCCATGAACACCCGTCGATTCGCAAGAACCGCAGGCTGGCTGGCGCTGCCCTGCCTGGTCGCGGCAGGCCTGCTGGCCTGGTATGTCACCCGTGAGCCTGCTACACCGTTTGAAAAGGAACAGGCCGCCGCCTTCGAGCTCGCAGTGGTCAGTCGCGGCGAATACGTCGCCCGCTTGAGCGATTGCGTGGCCTGCCACAGTTTGCCCGGCAAGGCGCCGTTCGCCGGCGGCCTGGAGATGGCCACGCCGCTGGGAGCGATTCACGCCACCAACATCACCCCGGACCGGGACACCGGCATCGGCGCCTACACGCTGGCCGACTTCGACCGGGCGGTGCGCCACGGCGTCGCGCCGGGTGGCCGGCGGCTGTACCCGGCCATGCCCTACCCGTCTTATGTGAAGCTCAGCGACGACGACATGCGCGCGCTGTACGCGTTTTTCATGCAGGGCGTGCAACCGGCCAAGCAGCCGAATATCCCCAGCGCTATTCCCTGGCCGCTCAACCTGCGCTGGCCGATCGCGCTGTGGAACGGGGTGTTCGCGCCGACCGCCCCTTACGCCGCCAAGCCCAACCAGGACGCACTGTGGAACCGCGGTGCCTACATTGTCCAAGGCCCCGGTCACTGCGGCAGTTGCCACACGCCACGCGGCCTGGCGTTCAATGAAAAGGCGCTGGACGAGTCCGGAGCGCCGTTCCTCGCCGGCGCCCTGCTCGACGGCTGGTACGCCCCCAGCCTGCGCCAAGACCCCAACACCGGATTGGGCCGCTGGAGCGAGCCGCAGATTGTGCAATTCCTCAAGACCGGGCGCAACGCCCATGCCGTGGTCTACGGCTCGATGACCGAGGCCTTCAACAACTCCACGCAGTTCATGCAGGACGACGACCTGGCAGCCATCGCCCGCTACCTCAAGTCGCTGCCCGGCGACCCGCAGCGTGACGGCGCGCCGTGGCAGTATCAGGCGGTAACCGCAGGCCAGGACACGCCCGGTGCCCACACCTATGCGACGCGCTGCGCCTCCTGCCACGGCCTCGACGGCAAGGGCCAGCCGGAATGGATGCCCCCCCTGGCCGGCGCCACCTCGGCACTGGCCAAGGAAAGTGCATCCGCGATCAACATCACGCTCAACGGCTCACAACGCGTAGTCGCCGCCGGCGTGCCGGATGCCTACCGCATGCCGGCGTTTCGTGAGCAATTGTCCGACCCGGAAATCGCCCAGGTGCTGACCTACATGCGCAGTACATGGGGCAACAACGGTGGCGCGGTCGACGCGAAAGCGGTGCGCGAGTTGCGCGGGCATACGGACCCGGCGAGCAGCAGCCCGATCATTTTGCATATGCGCTGAAGGGCGATAGTCCTAAAGCCACTTGTGGCGAGGGAGCTTGCTCCCGTTGGGTCGCGAAGCGGCCCCAGCACTTTGTTTAAAAAGGCTGGGACTGCTGCGCAGTCCAACGGGAGCAAGCTCCCTCGCCACAGGTACAGTGTTCTGCCTTCCGAGATGAGCGGGTAGACGCACGAAAACCGGTCAAATACGGCTATTTGCCAACGTCCAACTGAACCTCAGCTGAAGACAATCGCTATCGCGATTAAACCGTTTGATTAATACCCATGGGTGTTCGGATCATGGCCGGCCTGTTTAACAAGGCCTGGCCGCCTGGAATGAACCACTCAGGACAACGCCGTTGCCCCTCCGGAATCCCTTTGTGCGGTACCTGTCAGCCTCCGTGCTGTCGGCCTCTTTGCTAACACCACAGTTGGCCCTGGCGGCAAGTCATCCCGACGGTTTTGCCAAGGCCGTAACCGGTGGTGGCGAAGTTGCGGCCGTGCATCCCGCCACGGCGGCCGAACTGAAAAAAGCACTGTGTGCACGCTTCGACACGCGCGGCAATTGCACCGATGACACTCCGCGCGTTATTGCCTTGGACCATGTCTTCGATTTTCGCAATTCGGTGGTGACCGATGGCAGTGCCCACGTCACAGAGGCCGGGTGCATGGCCAACGCCTGTCCCCATGGCGGTGGACAATGGGCAATCGACGGTGCCAACCATTTCTGCCAGTCGAAACCACCCGCCACGGTGACCTATGACAAAGCAGGCTTGCAGCGCCTGAAAGTCGGCTCGAACAAGACCTTATTGGGCGTGGGGGCCCATGCCGGTATCCAGGGCATGGGGTTGTTCATCGGGAGCGGCGCGCACAATGTCATTGTGCGCAACCTGACCCTATCGGACATCAACCCACGCGTGGTCTGGGGCGGCGATGCACTCACCCTGGACGATGCCGATGGCGTGTGGATCGACCACGACACCTTTGCGCGTATTGGGCGGCAGATGATCGTGACCGGTTGGGGCAGCGCGACCCATGTGACGATTTCCAACAACGAATTCGACGGCCGCACGCCCTACTCCGCGACCTGTGATGGTCATCATTACTGGGTGTGGCTGTTTCTGGGCCATCACGACACGCTGACGCTGCTCAGAAACTATGTGCACGACACGTCGGGCCGGGCGCCCCATTCGGGCGGCATGGGCGATGCCGAGGTGCGCGCGCAACTGGTCAATAACCTGTTTGCCCACCTGACATACCAAGGCGCGATCATGTCCCGTACCGCCAGCTCCCATTTGCTGGTGGAAGGCAATGCGTTCGAAGACGTGACACACCCACTGTTCAACGATACCCGGCAACCGGGCACGGCGTACGCGCTCTTCGATCCCGTCGCGCAGTCGGCCACCGACACCTGCCAGGCCGCGCTAGGCAGGCCCTGTGTGGCTAACCTGCAGCACCTGAGTGGCGACGACTATCGTCCCCAGGATACCGCGGCACTGGAGGCGTTCAGGGCATACCGTCAATACCTGGTTAACCCGCAGCCCGCCGATAGTGTGCGGATTGAAGTCCCACACGACGCGGGTGCGGGCCACCTCAATCCAGGCAGCCACTGATGCGACGATTCCTGCTGATGGTGTTTTGTACGCTTGCGGCCCAGGCACACGCCGCCAGCTTCGGCTTCACGCGCACCGACGCCCGAATCGACGTCGACACCGGTACAGACCTGCTGTTCAGCGTGGACACGCGCAATGGCGACCTGGTCTCCATGCGGTACCGCGACAGTGAATTGCAGACCACCGAGCCCAAAGCCTCGCAGCTTGCATCCGGCCTGGGCAGCGCGCAAGTAGACGCGCGCACGGTAGCGGACGTGATTGTCATCAGTGCTCGCGCGGGCAATGTGATCCACTACTACCTGGCGAAAAAAGGACGCGCAGCCATTTACATGGCGACCTACGCGCCAACCCTGCTACCGGTGGGCGAGCTGCGCTTTGTTGCGCGGCTCAACGTCAGCAAGCTGCCCAAGGCCGATCGCGGCACCGACTCCAACGTCGGCACGGCCATCGAAGGCAAGGATGTGTTTCTGCTGCCCGACGGGCGCACCAGCTCCAAGTTCTATTCGGCACACGCGATGATCGACGACCCCCTGCACGCGGTCAAAGGCCCGGGCGTGGCGGTCTACATGTTGATGGGCAACCGTGAGCTCAGTGCTGGAGGGCCGTTTTTCAAAGATATCGCCACCCAGAAAACGCCGATCACCCACGAGCTGTACAACTACATGTTCTCCAATCACACCCAGACCGAAGCCTATCGCGGCGGCTTGCACGGGGTGTACGGGCTGTTGTTTACCGACGGTGGCGCGCCCTCCGACACCGTGAAAGACCTGAGCTTCGTCAACGATAACCTCGGCCTTGCCGGCTTCCTGGGCAGCACAGGACGAGGTGCGCTGGCCGGTCAGGTTTCGGGCGTGGCCAGTGCATTGCCGGCGGTAATCGGCTTGAGCAATGCCGGCGCCGAATATTGGGCCCGTGCCGACGACAGCGGCCGGTTCCAGTTGACGGGGATACGTCCAGGGCAGTACCGGGTGACGCTCTATCAGAATGAGTTGGAGGTGGCGCAGCGCAGCGTTGATATCAACGCGGGTGCCACCACGCAGACGCGCCTGCAGGCGCAACCGTCGACAGGCCAAGTGAAATGGCAAATCGGCACACCTGATGGCACTCCGGCAGGGTTTCTTAACGCGCACCTGCTCGCCTCCGCTCATCCCAGCGACTCACGCATGGCACCGTGGAAGCCGGTCACCTACACCCTCGGCACCAGCCGCCCCAACGAGTTTCCCGCCGCACAATGGCGTGACATCAACACCCCCACGCGCATCACCTTCATGCTGGCCGCCCACCAAGTGCGCGACGCTCGCCTGCGCCTGTTCATTTCCCTGGCTCAAGCCGGTGGGCGCCCGCAGGTGAGCGTCAATCAGCGCTGGCAGGCGCCCGTGCCACCGGCGTCGAACCAGCCGGACAGCCGGGGCATCACCCGTGGGACTTATCGGGGTAATAACGTGGTGTTTGAGGTCAGCATCCCCGCCAGCGCGTTGCAGGTTGGCGCGAACACACTGGAGATCGGTGTTGCATCGGGCAACACCGGTAAAGGCTTTCTGAGCCCGGGTTTTGTGTTCGATAGCGTGCAGTGGGTACAGTAATGATCACTGGCACTCGGTCAGTCCATTTCACATCAGCAAAGGCGTGTTCTGCGGCGTATCAAGCGGGATATCGAGGGTGAAAGTTGCGCCCTGTCCAGCCCCGTCGCTGTGCATGGTCAAGCGGCCACCCATTTCCTGCGCGGCGAGCGCGCAGCTGTGCAGGCCAAAACCGTGACCGTCTTTGCGCGTAGTGAAGCCATGCGAAAAGATACGCGCCAGGTGCTCAGGCGCAATCCCGTTGCCGTTGTCGGCCACCGACATTCGCAACACTGACCCGTCAACGAGGGACGCATCGAGGGTGATGCACGGGTTGCGATCGACCACGCCGTCCATCGCCTGCCTGGCGTTGCCGATCAGGTTCACCAGAATCAGCAGCACCCGGTGCCGGTCCAGAGACAGCAGGGGCAAGTCGGCAATCTCCTTGACCACCGCCACCTCCTGGCGCGCCAGTGATCCAGCGCTCAGGCGCAAGGCATCCTCGATTAACGCTGGCACCGAGACGGTTTCGACGACACTGACGGCAACGGCATAGGACTGCTGGGCAGCGACAATGGCTTTGATGTGGTCAATGCCCTTGGTGAGTTGCTCGAGTTCTTCGATGATGCCCTGTTGCTCCGCCGTCACCACTTCCGCCAGCTTGAGCAGGTAGCCGGGCAGCATCTTTCCTTTGGGATCGCTGGAGAGAAAATCGCTCAGGTCATCGACATGTTCGTTCATCATCTGAGCCACCTTGCCCAGCCCTTGGGCTTTGGAGGTGCGCATCTGGCTGCTGACCAGTTCCGCCGATACGTTCACGCTGTTGAGGACGTTGCCGACGTTGTGCAGCACCGTCGTGGCAATTTCGGCCATGCCCGCCTGACGGGATTTTGCCTGCAGTTCGGTTTGCACTTGGCTCATGCGTAGCGCCGCACGTACACGCGCCTTGAGCTCCAGCGGCGAGAACGGTTTGGCGATATAGTCGTCGGCGCCACTCTCCAGCCCGGAGACGCAGGCCTCGCTGCCGCCGCGGGCGGTTAACAAGATCACGGGTAAATGGGCGAAGCCAGCGCTGGCTTTGATTCTGGCTGTCAGGCCAAAGCCGTCGAGCTCCGGCATCATTACATCCGAAAGGACGACATCGATGGGCCGACGCTGCAGGAGTGCCCAGGCCTGCTCGCCATCAGCTGCGGTGGCGACGATGTAATCGTCGTGCAAAAGCTCGCTGAGGTAGCTCAGCATTTCCGGGCTGTCGTCGACCACGAGCACCCTGGACTGCGAGGCGTGTTCCAAGTGCTGCTCGTCGTCTGCGCCTTGCATCGAAACGCGGTCGTTGCCGCTGCTTTGGCGACCGTGGTCGAAACGCAGGTGGCGCTGCTCGGTGGTGCTCGTTGTGCTCGCCAGTGATCGCTCGTGCATATCGCTGGCTTCGGTCGGCAAGGTGTCTTGCTCATCCCCCAGCGGAAGTCGAACGAAGAAGCACGAGCCTTGTCCGGGCTCACTGTTGACGCCGACTTCGCCCCCCATCAGTTCGACCAGATACTTGACCAGGGCAAGACCGATGCCCGTGCCGCTGTAGTGGCGCGTGGCGGAATTGTCGATCTGGGAAAAACGCTGGAACAGCAGCGGCAGTTTGTCTGGCGCAATGCCAATGCCCGAGTCTTGCACCGCGAGTTCAAATCGATCGCCATCAAGCGCAGTGACGGCCAGGTGCACGGTGCCGCCAGCGGGCGTGAACTTGATGGCATTGCTTACCAGGTTGAGGAGAATCTTCTCGAAGTGTCGGGGGTCCAGGAACACCGTACCGAGGGCGGGATCGATGCTGCAGGTCAAGGTGCAGCCTTTGCCCTCGGCCACCATGGCGGCATCTTCCGCCAGCACACCCACCATTTTGTTCAGGTCAATGGGCGCCGGACACAACTCAAACTTGCCCGCTTCGGCCTTGGAGAAATCGAGGATGTCGTTCACCCGGTTCATCAAGCGCAGCGCGTTGCGTTGGGCGCGGTCGATTTGCACACGCCAGTCCGCCGGCGGGAGGGTCGCCGCCGAGAGCTGCTCCAGGGGGGCGAGAATGAGGGTCAGGGGGGTGCGCAGTTCGTGGCTGACCGTGGCCACAAAATCGCTCTTTGCCTGGTTAGCCGTCTCGGCCTGGTTGCGCGCTTGAATCAGCTCGACGGCCTGCGCCTCCAGCACCTCGGTCTGTTGGTGCAGCGTGTCGGTGCGTTCGGCGACCATTCTTTCCAAAGAGGCCTGGACTTGCTGTCGTTCGGCTTCAGCCTCGGCCTCCAGTACCCGAATGCGCAGGGCATTCTCCTGGAACACCCGTACGGCGCGGGTCATGATCCCTATCTCGTCGCCGCGTCCAGCGTTGGCAATCGCGGCGTTCAGGTCGCCGGCCGCAAGCCGGCGCATGGCCGAGGCCAACGCCACGATGGGCTGCGCGACAAACCGCGACGTGCTCCAGGCGATGGCGCTTGCGAGCAGGATGGCAACGGTACCCGCGACCACCGTCGCAAGCATTCCGCGATCATTGTGAACCAAGGCCTCGGAGCGCGCTTCACCCGCGAAGCGCGCAACCAACAGGCCGGCGCTCCGTGCCTCATTGCGAACCTGGTCGCGCGCGCCGCTCAAGGAGTTGCTCGCCTGATTAAACCTGGCGAATGCCGCCCGGTAACCGGCGATCTGATCGTAGACCGTCAGGGCCGTAGCCTTGGTTTGCAACCCTACGGACGAGGGGAGAACGCGCGAGAGACGGGAGAGTTCGTCCAGGATGGCGCCGACCGCGCTGGCGACCTCGGGCGACGGTGACAAGCGAAACGACAAGGTCTGCGCCTCCAGGGTGGCAACACGCTCGGCGAAACGCTTGGACAGCGCGGCTGCATTTTGCAGCAAACCCGTGGCGGCCTGAATGTCGTTGGCGTCATGGGAAACGTGCTCGTCCAGTTCACCCAACATCGCTTCAAGGCGCTCGGCCACATCCCCAAGGACGGCGAGATGCTGCAACGCCTCGCCACCCCGGAGCTTGGGCGCCTCGCCAAGGTGCTCGACCGCCAGGCAGGCAGCAGCGACCGCCGTCGCCAACTGATCCAGGGCCTCAACCTCCTGCGGCGCCGCCATCACCTCGCGCAATTGCTCGACCACGGGCGGCAGTGCCGCGCAGGTGTCCCGCGCCGCGATGCCGGCCGCACGATCACCGGTCACCAGCATCTTGGCCAGATTGGCGGTGATGATCCGTTCGCTGTTGCGCAGGATATCCAGGATGCGATGGGCGCTTTCGATGTTGCTTACCCGCACCTGATGGTCGGCGGCACGCGAAACAATTTCCTTCAGCCCGTCGGCGATGCCCTGTTCGACAAGGATCGTCGCCTCTCGCATCCGGCCGTAGTGGGCGGTCATGTTCTCCGTTTCGCCATCCATGGTCAGGGTCGCCGCCCGCAAGGTAGCGATCGCCGCGGCAAGCCTCTGCAGACTGCCCTTGAGCGATTGCGCCTCTGCCACCGGAATGGCAGTGAGGCCGACGATAGCCGTGGCCACCATGCCTTCGGCCTGGATCAGGCTTTCCTGGTCGCGGGTGGCGATAAAATTTTCCACTCGACCAGTAGCCGCGTTGACCGACGCCAGGATTTCCGCAGAATGGCTGGCAGAATCCACTGCACGTACCATGCCTCGCAGGCCGTAGAGGTTCACCAGCGATACCGCCAGCATCAGGAACACCAGTGCTGCGACCGCCAGGCCAATTTTGACGGCAATGGGCCTGTCCCTAAAGGGTTTGAATGTCAACATGGCACCTCGCATCCCCGCCCGCCGCTACGGCTTCATCACCTCTGGCAAAGGCGCGGGCGCCACCGTATTGTTGTTGGCCGCGTCGATCATCCCCACAACGGACGCCTGGCTGTAGAGCGGATTGGCAGCGCCACCCACGGGCATAGTGGCGAGCCAGGCGTCCAGGTCTTTCGCATCGATGCGCACCAGCGGTACCTCGACGAACTTCGGTACCTGCTTGCCCGCCAGAATCTGCTGGGCCACCCAGAAACCCACTTGGGAGACGCTCGGGGAGGCGGAGACCGAGACGGTCTCGTAGCCGTTGGCATCGCGTTCCTGTTGCCACAGGGCGAGTTCGTCCTGACGGTTCCCCATCACAATGATCGGCAACGGGCGTCCCGCCGCCTTGAACGCCATGGCGGCGCCATAACCGTCGCCCCCTTGAGTAGCGACGGCATCAATGCGGGGCAGCGACGCCAGCGCCAGCGCCACCTCCTTGCGTGCGACGGACGCCGTCCAGTTCCCGTACACGGTCTTGGCGAACTTCAGGCCAGGGTAATCGCTGGCGGCCTTGCGAATGCCGTCGCTGATATTCTTATCGGTGGCGTCGCCGGCAATACCGCGGATCTCTAACAGCGTTCCGCTGCCCTTGAGGCGCTCGGCGATATAGTCCATTTCCACGCGGCCCATGGCCGACCAGTTGTAGTCCACGGTATAGACGCAAGGTTCGGTGACCAGGCTGGCCATGACGACCACCACGATGCCGGCATTGCAGGCATCGCGGATCACTCCGTTGAGGGCTGTGTCGGACGCGGCCAGGATGACAATCGCGTTGACGCCCTCGACGATCATGTCCTGGATCTGGGCTGCTTGTTCCGACGCCGAGTTATTGGCGCTGACCACCGGGGCCTCTCGGATCACGCCATCCTTTTGCGCTTGGAGCGCAATCTCCTGCCAGTTGCGCACCATCACCTTGCGAAAATCGCTGCCCGCATAGGAGTTGCTGAAGGCAATGCTATGACTTGCGGTTGAATCGCCGGCGGCGTGGGCTGGGTTGGCAACCACCATCACCAGCCCGGTCACGCAGCCGGCGAAGCGCCATAAGATTCTGTGGATTGATTTAGCGTTCATGCTGTTCTCCATCGTGCATGGGATTTACCAAAAAGTAATCCACCAGCACCTGGCGACAGCCTGGATCGACTGCTTGGTCTGGTTGGAGCAGTCGCTCATAGTCGGGAAGGCGCTTGCCTCTCTGGTTGCTCCTGGGTTTGCACGCCATCGACGCTCAAACCAATGCGAACATCGCGGGCGAAACTGATGAGGCAGAATAGGTCGCAGCACGGCCAGATCACAGCAGTGCCGACGAAAGCCACTGCGATAATGCCTGCAATGGCATGAGCATAGTATCAAAGTGCCCTATTCGCGCGCGGCCATGGCGGACTTCGGCCCACTGAGCGTCCCACAAGGTAACACCGACGACGACACTTGGGTGGGGGGGCGCGGTGAAAGCCAAAGAAGAGGTTTCTTTGGGCGAAAAAATAGCCCTCGGGGTTAGCAAGGCCACTCAAACGAGTGTCCTCACCTGAGCCTACGATTTCAGGTTTTTAACGCTGGCAAACGTCAACTCCCCCCGTGCCTGCTCCAAAGTGTTCATCGGCATGGACACCGGCACCACCTGAAGGATCGGTTTCAGCACGCTGGCTCGCTCACTGGACGTCACCAGGCGCTCATCACTGGGCGGCACGCCAAAGTATTCCCGATAGCATTTGGAGAAGTGCGGCGTGGACACAAACCCACAGAGCAAGGCCAGCTCCACGATCGAGATGGGAGTTTGCTTGAGCAACTGGCGCGCGCGAATCAGCCGCAACCGAAGGTAGTACCGCGAGGGCGAACAGTGCAGATACTTCTGAAACATTCGCTCAAGCTGTCGGCGCGACAAGGCCACATACTCCGCCAGTTGATCCAGGTTGATCGGCTCTTCCAGGTTGGCCTCCATCAGCGTGACGACTTCCTGCAACTTCGGTTGCTGGGTGCCCAGCATATGCTTGAGCGGCACGCGCTGGTGGTCTTGCTCATTGCGCATGCGCTCGTACACAAACATGTCCGAAATCGCCGCCGACAGCTCGTGACCATGATCATGACCAATCAGATGCAGCATCATATCCATCGGCGCGGTGCCCCCCGAGCTGGTGAGGCGATCCCTGTCGAGGGTGAACACGCTGGCACTGAGGGTCACCCGTGGGAAGGCTTCCTGCATGGCCGCCAACCATTCCCAATGCACACTGCATTCAAATCCGTCGAGCAACCCCGCGCGAGCCAACACCCAACTGCCGGTACAAATACCGCCCAGGCGCTTCGAATAACGCGCCTGGGTGCGCAGCCACTTCACGAGCTCGCCGGTCACCGTGTTCTGAATGCTCGTACCGCCGCACACCAACACGATATCGGCAGCCGGCGCAGTGCCTGCCGAACAGTCAGGTGTGATGGGCATGCCATCGCTGGCCCATACGGGATTACCGTCGACACTTGCGGTGTGCCAACGATAAAGCTCCTGACCCGACAGCTGGTTGGCCATGCGTAGCGGCTCGACCGCAGACGCCAAGGAGATCAGGGTGAACTGGTCCAGCAGCAAGAAAACCAGACGGGTAACAGGCCGGGGGTTCATGGGCGCGAAGCGACGGGCATCGGCTTCTGCGCGCTGTCGGGGTGCCGCGCCGTGATGACGCCGACCAGGGAAATCAACAAGGCCAACCCGATGGTCGAAGACACCTCAAAGCGATGCTCAGGCGTCAACAGCATCACCGCCAATGCGGTGCAAATGAAGGCGATGACCAACCAGGTCAACCAGGGAAACAGCCACATTTTGAACGTCAGCGTGACGTTGCGGCGTTGCAGGACCTTGCGCATGCGCAGTTGTGAAACCGCGATCACCAAGTACACCAGCAAGGCGATGGCACCCGAGCTGGCCAGTAGAAACTGGAACAGCCCCGCGGGCATGAAGTAACTGAGCAAGGTCACGCCAGCCCCCAATACCGTACTGGCGATGACTGCGGCCCTCGGCACGCTCGCTGCCGATGTCTTTTTCATCAGCGTGGGCGCATCCCCCCGCTTGCCCAGGGAGTACAACATGCGCGAAGCAATGTAGATGGACGAGTTCATGCAACTGGCGACGGCGATCAGCACCACCACGTCCACCAGTAGCTTGGCATGGGGAATGTTCATCAACTCCAGTGCGCGCTGATAAGAACCGACCGACGCCAACAGCGGGTCATTCCAAGGCACAACGGAAATAACCACAAAGATCGACAGCACGTAAAACACCCCGATGCGCCACATCACCGAACGCGTAGCCCGGGCGATATTCTGCGCCGGGTTATTGGACTCTGCGGCCGCAATGGTGACGGCTTCCGTGCCGATAAAGCTGAACATGATGGTAATGAATGCCCCGACCACCGCAGACAAGCCATTCGGTGCGAACCCGCCGTGCTCTTCCATCAGTCGACTCAAGCCGCTGGCCTCGCGCTCCGGGATCCAGCCCATCAATACCGCGCCCCCCAGGCCGATGAAACCAATGATCGCCACCACCTTGGCCATGGCAAACCAGAACTCGAATTCGCCGTACTTGGAGACGCTGAACAAATTGGTGACCACCAACAAAAAGATCGACAACAAGGCAAACAGCCAAGCGTCGATCTGCGGGAACCACTGGTTCAGGATATGCCCGGCGGCCAGCGCTTCGATGGGAATCACCAGCACCCAGAACCACCAGTACAGCCAGCCGATCGTAAACCCGGCCCAGCGCCCGATGGCTTGGTCGGCGTAGGTTGAGAAAGAGCCGGTGTCCGGGTTGGCCACCGCCATCTCCCCCAACATACGCATGACCAGCACCACCAACAGTCCGGAAAACAGATACGCCAGCATCACGGCCGGCCCCGCCGCCGCAATGGCATGCCCGGAGCCGACAAACAATCCCGCACCGATAATGCCTGCGATGGAGAGCATGGTGACATGACGCGGCTTGAAGCCCTGCGCTAGCTGGCCGTTTGAATCCTTGGAACTCAGGCTATTCATCGTTGTTTTTATTCTCTGTGATCGACGCCAGGACGCACTGACTGAAGGGTCAGGTGATCATCTTTTTTTAATGACGGGTCACAGTACGCGGCAATCCCGCCGCGAAAATAGCCTCATAGCGGCACACAAGCGCCTGATATCGACATGGGCCAAAGCGGCTCAGCAGGCTTTGGATGCCTCGCCCAAGCGGTGATAAGCGTGGGATCCGACTTCGTGGACCTGCGTAATACGGCAGTCGACATTGACCAGCGCGTCGATCATCACCGGCGCGCCGCTCTCCAGCGTCGTCCACTGCGTCACGGCAACGCGCTCATCCATCGTCAGCGCACGGTTCGCGAACGCCCCGGACATCTCTTGATGTTCGCCACACAGAATGTTGACGCACACCGCGCCATAGCGCTTGAACCGGCTCTGGTGATGACCATCACTAGGCCCCATTGAGAATCACGCAGAAACGACAAAAGAAGCCTAAGCGTCTTTTTCACAAACCCAAAAAAAGCCACTCTATTGAGTAATGCCAGTCAGTTAAGACGTAGAAAGTGTAAAAAATAACCTGTGGCGAGGGAGCTTGCTCCCGTTGGGCCGCGAAGCGGACCCAGCACTTTGTTTAAAAAGGCTGGGACTGCTGCGCAGTCCAACGGGAGCAAGCTCCCTCGCCACAGGTACAGTGTTTGCCCTTAACTGGCTGGCATTTGGGCAAGCCCCTTCCACCTTGGGTTTTGTGTTGTTTTCAGGCTACCTGCTTGGCCTGCTCGCGTTCTGCGATGAGTTGGCGGGTGAGGGGGATCAAGCGCTTGCCGTAATCGATTGCATCATTGAGCGGATCAAACCCACGAATCAGGAATGTGGTAATCCCCAGGTCGTAGTAATCCACCAGCGCTTCCGCGACTTGCTCGGCGGTGCCCACCAACGAGGTGGAGTTGCCCTGTGCGCCGAGCAACCCGGCAATCCCGGTCCACAGGCGCTTATCCAGCCGCGAGCCCTGCGCCGCTGCCGCGAGCAACCGACGCGAGCCTTCGTTCGGCGGTTCGCGTCGTACAAAACCATTCTTCTCGGCCAGCGCCGTGGCCTGCTGCAGGATGCTGTCGGCGCGCGCCCAGGCCAACGCTTCGGTCTCGGCGAGGATCGGTCGCAACGACAAACTGAAGCGAATCGTGCGCCCATGCTTGGCGGCTTCGGCGCGTACCTGGGTCACGATTTCACGCACTTGCTCGTAGGTTTCGCCCCACAGCGCGTAGACGTCGGCATGCTTGCCCGCCACTTCGATCGCGGCCTTGGAGGCACCGCCGAAATACAACGGGATGTGCGGTTGCTGCGGCGATTTAACGGTGGAGTGCGCTCCTTCGACCTGGTAGTAGGTGCCGTCAAAATCAAAAGGCTGTTCGCTGGTCCATTCCTGGCGCACCACGCTGAGGTATTCGTCGGTGCGCGCGTAGCGTTCGTCCTTGCCGATATGGCTGCCGTCCGCACGCAGTTCGCGGTCGTCGCCACCGGTGATGATGTGCACGGCGGTGCGCCCGCCGTTGAACACGTCGAGTGTGGTGAACTGGCGTGCGGCCAGGGTGGGCTGGGTGAAACCCGGGCGGTGGGCGATCAGGAATTGCAGCTTCTTGGTCACGCTGGCGGCGTGGGAGGCGATCAGCGTGCTGTCCGGGCTGTTGGAATGGAAGGCCACCAGGGCACGGTCGAAACCTGCGTCTTCGTGGGCGCGGGCCACGGTCTCAACGTAGTCGGGTTGCAGGGTAGGGCCGCTGCGTGGATGGATTTCGGAAGCGTGATGGCCGCCGATGTAACCGATGAATTCAATGCTCATGGTCTGTCCTTATCTGGGGCGTGGTCTCTTGCGGGATGGGCACCTCCACCGGGCAGGGGGTCGGATATTCGTGTCCAAAGTAGGGGCAGGGACGGCGCCTGTAAAATGCCGTTTGGTTCTAACCTAATTATTAAAAAAAATAGTATTAACCTGTAGCTGTATCAGGAAAATGCATTTTAGCCTGAAGCCTCGCCGGGCTTTCAGCACCATCCTGACCGTAGATAACGTTGTAATTTCCCCGATGCTCAGGTCTGATGGGCGCCGAAAGGGGCACGTTGATGGTTGGGGAATGATGCGCGCAGAACTTGCACACTATGGCGGCATTACCGTCATGATTCCGGCCGCCATCATCCTTGCGGTGTGGCTGAGGTATTCGAACCCATGGGCACTTCGCGCCTGGGTCATCACCGTCGGCGTTAGTTATTCGATTGTCGCGTTCAGTAAGTTGTTATTCAAAGGCTGGGGTTTGTCGTTTGAGCCTTTGGACATTGCCGTATTAAGTGGGCATGCCATGAACACGACCCTGATGATCACCGTGGCAGCGAGTCTGATTGCGCGCCAGTTCAATCCGCGATTACGCTGGCTGGCGGCGGGGGTGGGGTTAATGGCCAGTGCCTGGTTCAGTGCCTATTGTGTTGCGCCTTACATCCATCCGCTGAACGAAGCATTGGCCGGTGCCACGCTGGGGGCTGTGGCGGCCATGGCGTTTCTGTGGCGAATCGAGCCCGTTGACGTCAAGGTTTCCCCGGCCTACATCGGTGCTGGCCTGGCAGCCTTGCTGGTGTGCGCCATGGCGCCCAAGTACAACGCCGAGTTGCTGCTCAACCGCGTGGCAATCACCCTCTCAGGTGCCGAACGCGCCCATCAAGAGCCTTCCTGGCGACTGGAAGCGGCGCACAGCAGGGCCGAGTAAGTCACCAGGTCCAGCGCCCGGTTGCTTTCCACCATCAGTTCCAGCAACACCGTCTGCGCGTTGAAGCGCTGCACATCACCGCGACGCCGCGCCTCGATCATCTGCTTGAACAGCGTATGGGTGATCTGCTGCGGCGAGCTGCCCTGCAGCTGTTCCAGCCAACGGCCGATCGCCAGGGTATTGCGCCGGTACTGCGTGCCCACCGCCGGCTCGGCGAAACCTTCAAACATCCCCGTGAGCTTTCTCAGCGCGTAGCTGCGTATCACATCGTCCAATAGGCTCATGGCCGCTCCTCAGTGCCGGAGATATTCGCCAGCAATTCGGCGGTCTTGACCTGCATGAACTGGCTGTCGCCACGACTTTCCACGCACAGGCACACCGACGCCGCATCACTGACCTGCAACTTGAAACGCCAATCGGCAAACACCATCGACAGCCCAGAGCCGGACTCATCGCTGTCCAGGGAGTTATCGGCATACAACACCTGCATGCGCTCGACGACGCGGGTCGAGTTATTCACTTCAACATGAATATTTCCCGAAGAAGGAAATAGGCCAATACGCTCTACCAATAACTTTGATGTGTTCATGGCCGTCCCTCGTTGTTGCTCTCAGGCGGCACTTTATTATGCGAAAAGGGAAAAGTAATGGAATGTTATTTTTAGTCGGTTAATACACTTTTGTTATTTTTCGTCTGTCTCGATGGGTAGTCGAAGTCGTGGGCTTGTGATCATAATCGCCTCGCTGCTTGAAGTAAGGTCATCCCTTTTACTACCGGGTTAATACAGTACGGCGCGTGGGAGGTTGCCTTGTTCAATAGGATTTTGATTGTGTGCGTCGGCAATATTTGTCGCAGCCCCACGGCAGAAAAGTTACTGCGCAATGCGCTTGCGTCCTCCGCCATAGAAGTGAGTTCGGCGGGGCTCGCCGCGTTGCGTGATAGTCCTTTGGAGCCTACGGCTTCACTGGTGCTTGCCGAGCACGGTCATGCGCCTGGCGCACACCGGGCGCGTCAACTGACGAGCGATGCGGTGAGTGACGCGGACCTTGTCCTGGTGATGGAACAGCGGCATATCGACGAGGTGCTCAGCCTCGCTCCGGAGGCTCGGGGCAAGGTGTTCCTGCTGGGTAAATGGCAATACAACCGAGAGATCATGGACCCTTATCGTCAAGGCAAGCCGGCCTTTGTTCACGCGTATGCGTTGATAGAACAAGCCACTCAGGCATGGGCACAACGCTTAGTTAGTTAAGTGTGCGTGGAGGCGGTTGGATACTCTAAGGGATCCGTTGGCGTTGAATAGTTAGGAATATTGTTGGGCAGGCTCGAGTGAGAGTTTGTGTATTGAGTGAAGCCGTTAAACGTGCATGGAGCCGGGCGTCTTGCACCCTGTGCCATTCCTTGACTATTGGTTAGAAAAAAGAACTGACTTATGCAATCAGCACCCGCAATCGCGTCGCACAACGGCGAAGAAACTGATCTCGACTTCATGCTGTTGTTGGGCACTTTACTGGACCATAAGTGGCTGATCGGTGGCATCAGTATTGCGTTTATGGCGTTGGGGGCGGCCTACGCCGTGTTGACGCCTCCTATTTACCAGGCGACTGCGCTGGTTCAGGTGGAGCCGAAGAAAAGCGACATGCTGGGTTTTTCTGACGTCGGCAGCCTGCTCGGCAAGGAGTCGCCCACGGTCACGGAAGTCGAACTGATCCGTTCGCGAATTACCATTGGCACCGCTGTCGACAACCTCAATCTCGATCTTGAAGTGAAGCCCAAGCGCTTTCCATTGATCGGCGACTTCATGGCTCGGCGCTTCAAACCCGCGCAGGCGCAGGCGGTCGCTAGCCCATGGCTCGGACTGTCCAGCTACGGCTGGGGCGGCGAAGAGCTGAGATTTTCGCAGTTGCACCTGCCTGCCGACCTGTTGGGCCAGGCACTGACCCTGACGGCCGGTAGCGGCGACAGCTTTACCCTGTCAGACCAGGACGACACGGTGTTGCTGACAGGGCAGGTGGGTCGTTATTACGAAAGCGATGGCATCAAGCTCAAGGTCGAGGTACTTCAAGCCAACCCTGGCGCGCAATTCAGCGTAATCCGTTCACCGCGGCTCACCAGCATTCTGCGCTACCAGAAGTTGCTCGATGTGGCGGAGCGCGGCAAGGAATCGGGAATTATCGGCCTGGCGCTGGAAAGCACCCGGCCTGCGGCGGCCATTCAAGTGCTCAATGAGGTGGCGCGTATCTATGTGCGCCAGAATATCGACCGCACGTCCGCAGAGGCTGCCCAGAGCCTGGCCTTTCTCAAGGATCAGTTGCCGCAGGTACGCAAGGATGTCGAGCAGGCTGAGACAGCGCTGAATAAGTTTCAGATCCGCAACAAAACCATCGATATCAGCCTCGAGGCCAAGGCGATTCTTGACCAGATCGTCGCACTGGACGCGAGCATCTCGGAACTCAAGATGCAGCAGGCCGAGATCGAACGAAAATTCACCCCCCAGCACCCGGTGTATCGGGCACTGCTGACACAATTGGCAGAGCTCACTGCACGTCAGAATGAGCTGGCCAAGAAGGTCGAGAGCCTGCCCACCACTCAGCAAGAGTTGCTGAGCCTGACCCGAGACCTGAAAGTCAGCACCGAGATCTACACGCAGTTACTGAACAAGTATCAGGAATTGGATGTGATGCGCGCCGGCACGGTCGGCAATGTGCGCCTGATCGACACGGCCGATGTCGACTTGAGGAACCCGATCAGGCCGCAAAAAGCCTTGATTGTCGTGATCGCCACGCTGCTCGGTGCCTTTGTCGCGATTGCACTGGTGCTGTTTCGCAAAGCGCTCAACCGCGGCGTATCCAACCCCAATGAACTGGAAAAACTCGGCTTGCCGGTCTACGCAGCGATCCCGTTCAGTGCGATCCAGAAAGACATGGACCAGAAGCTCGTTCGTACCAGCAAGCCCGGTGCTACGCAGTTGCTTGCGCTCAGCAACCCAACGGACCTTGCCATTGAAGGGCTGCGCAGCCTGCGCACGAGTCTGCATTTCGCCATGTTGGAAGCCGGTAACAACCGCCTGATGATTTCCGGGCCCAGCCCGCAGGTTGGCAAGACCTTCGTCTCGTCGAACCTGGCAGCGGTGGTGGCTCATTCGGGACAGCGAGTGCTGTTGGTGGATGTGGACATGCGCAAAGGCTACTTGCACAAGGTCTTTGGTATTCCGGCTGAGGACGGGCTGTCCGACCTCCTGGCCAAGCGCTGTGAGCTCGGTGCCGTGATCCATCCCACGAAGGTAGAGAACCTTCACGTCCTTGCGCGTGGGCGGATACCCCCGAACCCATCGGAGCTGCTGATGCATGCCAACTTCAGCGAATTCCTGGAGCACGTCAGCGCCCTGTATGACCTGGTGATCCTCGATACGCCACCGTTTCTCGCCGTCACCGATGCAACCATCGTCGGACGCCAATCCGGTACCAATTTGATCGTGGCCCGCTTCGAGCTGAACTCGGTGCGGGAGGTGGAATTGACGATGCGTCGTTATCAGCAGAATGGGATTGAGCTTAAAGGCGCGATTTTCAACGGCATTGAGAAACGCTCATCCGCCAAGTACGGGTACGGCGCCTACAGCTATTACCACTACGAGTACACCTCAGACAGCGTTTGATCTTGGATGGCAGGCAATTGCAGTCCAACGCGCAGCACGTCTACCACTGGCCGCAGGTTCAAAGAGAAACGCTATGAAAGTCACCGTTTTTGGCATTGGTTATGTAGGGCTGGTCCAGGGGGCGGTACTCGCTGAAGTCGGTCACGACGTGCTGTGTGTCGATATCGATGCGCATCGGGTCGAACGCCTTAAGCAGGGGCACATCCCGATTTATGAGCCAGGCCTGGAGACCCTTGTCAGGGAAAACCATGCGGCCGGTCGCTTGAATTTCACCACCGACGCCGTGGCTGCGGTCAAGCACGGCGAAGTGCAGTTTATCGCCGTGGGCACACCACCGGATGAAGACGGTTCGGCCGACTTGAAGTATGTGCTGACGGTGGCCGAGACCATCGGGCAGCATATGCAGGCCCCGCTGACCATCATCGACAAGTCCACGGTTCCCGTAGGTACGGCCGACAAAGTCAGTGCGCGCATTGCCGCCATGCTCGCCGTGCGTGAGCGCGCCGACTTGGCCTTTGACGTCGTGTCCAACCCGGAATTTCTCAAGGAAGGCTGCGCGGTGGCTGACTGCATCAGGCCGGACCGTATTGTCATCGGCACTGCCAGCCGGCATGCCGAAGCGGTGATGCGCGAGCTCTATGCGCCGTTCAATCGCAACCACGAAAAGATCATTGTGATGGACGTGCGCAGCGCTGAGTTGACCAAGTACGCTGCCAATTGCCTGCTCGCCACCAAGATCAGCTTCATGAACGAGATGGCCAACCTGGCCGAGAGATTGGGTGCCGACATCGAGATGGTACGTCAGGGGATCGGTTCCGATCCGCGTATCGGCTATCACTTTCTCTATGCGGGGGCGGGGTACGGCGGGTCGTGCTTCCCGAAGGATGTCCAGGCGCTGATCCAGACGGCCGAGACCATCGACTTCGATGCCACGCTGCTCAAGGCGGTGGAGCGGCGCAACGTTGAACAGAAACACAGCGTGTTCAACAAAATATCCACGCACTTCAACGGCGAGCTGGCGGGTAAGACATTCGCGCTCTGGGGGCTCAGTTTCAAGCCCAACACCGATGACATGCGCGAGGCGCCAAGCCGCGTATTGATGGAAGCCCTTTGGCGTGCGGGGGCCAAGGTGCAAGCCTTTGATCCGGAAGCCATGGAGGAAACCCAGCGCATTTATGGCGACCGCGATGACCTGCGCCTGTGCGGCACCAAGGAAGCCTGCCTGAAAGGCGCCGACGCCTTGCTGATCGTCACCGAGTGGCAAGTCTTCAAGGCACCGGATTTCACCGTGATCCAGCAGCAGCTCAAGCAGCCGCTGATCTTCGACGGGCGCAACTTGTTCGACCCCGCCAGTGTGCTGAAGAAAGGTATTCACTACGTATCCATCGGGCGACCTCTCAACTCGGTATAGGTCTTCCCATGAGCGTGCTTAAAAGAATCGTCAGCGGCATTGGCGCCAATTCGTTTGGCCAGGTGGTGAACCTGCTGATCCAGTTGGTGAGTGTCCCGGTGCTGATTGCCAGTTGGGGCTTTGGCGCCTACAGCGAGTGGGTTGTGCTGTCCGCGATTCCGACCTATCTGGCGCTGTCCGACCTGGGAGTGACCACGGCGGCATCGAGCAAGGTGGTGATCTGGCATGAACGAGGGCGGTTGAAGGTCGCGCGTGCGGTCTACAGCACCAGCTTTGCGTTTTTGCTGCTGGCGGGGCTCAGCGTGTTGTTGCTGGCCGTGGGGTCGCTGGCTTTTTTTGATCTGTTCAGCCTGCTCAATCTCACGTCGATCAGGAGCGGTGAGGGGGTGCTGATCCTCTCGGCCCTGACGGGCTATTCGCTGCTTTGCCTGTTTACGAACATGATCTCGATCCGCTACCGGGCCTGTAAAGCCCTGCCATTGTCGTCATTCATCATGAACGTTATCCGCATGCTGGAGTGGTCGGCCGCCTTGTCGTGTGCCTACCTCACCCAGAGCCTGGTCGCCACCAGCCTGATGCTGCTGGGCGTCCGTTCGGTTGGCATCGTGAGCAAGAACCTGATCGCCAATCGATTGGGCGTCACCTTGGGTTTCAACCCGTCAGCGATCGGCAGGCGCGCGTTCGTGACCTTGATCAAACCGTCACTTGCGTCGCTGGCCTTTCCCATTGGCCTGGCGCTGAACGTGCAGGGGCTGATCATTCTGTTGTCGGTGCTGCTGTCTCCGGCCCACGCGGCGATATTCGGCTTGTACCGGACCATTTCGCGGGTGCTGGTGCAGTTCTCGACGGTGGTGAACCAGTCCCTCTGGCCGGAAATTTCCTATGCATTCTCCATCGGTGACAACCAGTTGGTCAGGAAAATGATCCGGTATGCCTTGAAATTCTCATTGCCCATTGCCTGTGTGATGGGTGCGTTGGTGGTGCTATTTGGCGGGACGATTTTTGATCTGTGGTCGGGCCGCAAAGACGACTACTCCTCCAGCATCATGCTGGTGCTGATTATCGGTGCGCTGACCCACGTGGCCTGGCAGGTCTATTGGGTCGCCTTGATGGCGACGGCGTCCTATTCGTCATTTGCCGTGGTGTTCATGCTGGTGTCGGTCGCCAGCAGCCTGGCGGTATTTTGCCTGGCGCCGGACTATGGGTTGCTCGGCGTCTGCTATGTGCTGGTCGCTACCGAAGGGGTGCTGTTCTGCTTCGCCAAGCGCGGTTTTCATCGTCTCGAAAGGAGGATGGCCCGTGCTGATTAATCACCTGGTCCACCATCGATTGAAAGTCAGCCTGCTGAAGCCGGCTGGGCTCAGGTACCTGGCCAAGCGCTTACTGCTGCTGGGCCGATTGCTCAAGGCCCATCACCTTCAACGTGCCTTGCGCCGACAGGGCGCCACCCTGGGATCGTTGGTGATGATCAACGCGGTGGAGTTCGAAGGTGCCGTGGCGCGTTTCAGCGTCGGCACCGGCAGCTTTATTGGCAAGCGCACGGTTATCCAATTGCATGCACCCGTCCGGGTCGGGGCGCATGTGGCGATTAATGAGGGGGTGCGGATCCTGACGGGCACCCATGACCTGGACGATCCCGCGTGGCGGCTGAAGGTGGCACCCGTTGTGATCGGCGATTACGCATGGATCGCCACCGACGCGATGATCCTGCCGGGGGTGACGATTGGCGAAGGTGCCGTCGTAGGCGCGGGCAGTGTGGTCGGCCGCAATGTGGAGCCGTACACCGTCGTGGCGGGTAATCCGGCGCGGGTCATCCGCTTGCGTGCGACGCGTACGTTTACCTACAGCCCGGTCCGGTCAAGTGCTGTCGTCGAAGCCTGGATGGGCAAATAAGATGATCCTGGTCGCTCATCCCGTCGGTAATCAGAATGTCCGTGCATTGCTACGCGCCTTGAATCAACGGCAGCTGCTGCATTCCTTTCATACCTCGTTGGCCCTGCATAAGGACTCGTTGCTCTGCCGCCTACCAGTCGTGGGCAAGGAGTGTTTGCGGCGCACGTTTGATCAGGTCGACGGCGCTTTGCTGCACAGCTACCCGCGCTACGATGTGCCGCGCGTACTCTGCGACAAGCTGAAGTGGTACCGCTTCACGCAGCGCAACATCGGAATATTTTGCCCGGAAAATGTGTACAACCACATTGACCAGGCCAGCGCCAACTTCCTGCACAGGGCACCGCGCAAACCCAGCCAGGTGTACGGTTATGACGGCAAGTGCCTGGGCCTGTTCAGCGCGGCTCGGGACATTGGAGGCATCGCCCTCAATTATGAGGCCGCCTTCGGCTCTATCGCCTACGCGTGCAGGGTGCTTGACCATGAGCGCGAGGCCAACCCGGCCTGGCGGGCAAGCATTCCGAACATCAGTGACGACACGGTACGCAAACAGACCGCTGAGCTGGCGTTGGCGGACCGCATCATTGTGGCGAGCACGTTTGCCAAGCGAACCTTGGGCGATTACGGCATTGCCGCCGACAAAGTTGCGATAACACCCTACGGTGCCCCGGCGCCGATGCTGCGCCATGAGGTGAATGCCCGGCCAGGCGCGCGGTTGAAAGTGATTTATGTCGGTGCGCTGACCCAGCAAAAGGGCATCTCGTATTTTTTCGACGCACTGAGCCTTGCCGCGAGCAGCGTTGCCCTGGATGTCACCGTGATCGGCGCAGACTACGCCAACGGTCGCAACCAGGCGCTCAATAGTGAACTGAAGAAGTACCAGTGGTTCAGTTCTGCGTCCCACGATGAGGTCATCCGGCACTTGCAGGAGGCGGATGTACTGGTCCTGCCGTCACTCGCCGAAGCGTTCGGCCTGGTCGTCGGTGAAGCGCTGTCCATGGGGACGGCGGTCATCGTGTCGCAGAACTGTGGCGCGGCGGACCTGGTCGTCGATGGCGTCAATGGTTATGTGGTGCCGATCCGGTCCGCCGAAGCCATCGCCCACCGTCTGGTGGAACTGGCGCAGGACAAGGAAAAACTCAACGGGTTGAAGCGCAACGCGGTGTTGTCTGCCGGTGGTACGACGTGGGAGAGCTACGCCAAGGGGGTGATGGATGCAATCCTTTGCCAGTCCTGACACGGTCAGCCTGCGTGAGCGCTACCGGGTCCGTGTGGTCAGTGCGTTCGTGCTCATCTACCTGTTCATCCTGTTCGAAGGGATCTTGCGCAAGTGGGTGATGCCGGGCCTCAGCTCGGCCATCTATTTCATCAAGGACCCGATCGTCCTTTACATCTATTGGTGCGCCTACCGGTTCGGCTTTTTCTCGAAAAACCTGGTGTCGGCTTACTTCGTCGTGCTGGTGCTGGTGTTCTTCGTGCTGGTGTCGGCGTTTTTGTTGACCCGTCCCGAAGGCTTCGTCATCTACGGGTATGGGGTGCGCAATTACCTGCTGTATTTCCCGCTGATATTTGTCGCCGGCAAGACGATCAGGCTGACGGATGTTTACCGTTTTGCCCGGATCACATTGTTCGCGGCGATCCCGATCAGCGTGCTGGTGGTGCTGCAATATTCGTCCGGGCCACAGGCTTACGTGAACAAGGGCATTGGCGATGATGACTTCATCTTCATGATTGCCGACGGCGTCGTCAGGCCTTACGGCACCTTTACCTTTACCGCCGGGCACGTCGTGTATGTGTCGGCGTGCTTTGCGTTCCTGGTGGCGGCGATTTTTGACAAGGCCTTGTTCCGTGCGGTGTTTGCGCGGCGTTATGTGCTCTTCGGCGTGTCGGCGGCTTCGGTGGCGGTGATGTGCTTCCTCACGGGGTCCAGGGCCATCTATGCGTACGCGGCAATTGTGCTGCTGGCCGCGCTGATGGTCGCCTTGATCAAGAAGTCGCAACGTAACCTGCTGTCGTTGTTTTTCCTGGCAGCTGCGTTATTCGTCAGCCTGCTGATCTTCATGTCCACCGACAGCTACCAGGTGCTGGTGGAGCGAAACCGCAGCGCGGTTGCCAGCGAAGGCTCGCCGGTCACTCGCGCGTTCTCCAGCCTGTATGCCTTCACCCGTGTGGTCGACGACGCACCCCTGTGGGGGCATGGCATTGGTTCAGGCACCAACGCGGCTTCGACAATCCTGCGCGCAGGGCGAGAGCAGGGCGCGGGGTTTCTATTGGCCGAAGATGAATGGTCACGAATCGTGCTCGAAATGGGCCTTCCCGCAGGGCTGATGTTCATCCTGTTCAGGGTATTCGTCCTGCTCTGGCTGCTGCTCAGGTCCTACAAGGCGTTGGTCAGGCAAGGCACGGGTGTCCCGTTGCTGCTGTGCGGCTTCCTGGCGCCGATTTTGTTCAACGGGGTAATGACCATGCAGGGCACGTTCCTGGCGTTTGGCGTGCTCTACGCCTGCCTGATCCTCGCGGCCTGCAAGAAAACCTGAATCAACTCAACGCATCAGCGGACGACAGCACTTGAAGTTACTTAGAATCATCTCTTCGGTTAAACCGGAAAAAGGCGGGCCCATCAACGCGGCTCGGGAAATCGACACGCTGCTCACCCAGGACGGGCATCGCGTGGATGTGCTGACGCTGGACGGCGCGTTCGCTGTCGACTATCCCGGCACCGTGCATTTCATGGGGCCAAGCCGGTTTGGGTACGGGCTGAACGGCAACATTCGCCCATGGCTGGAACAGCACGCGCGTGACTATGATTTTTTCATCATCAACGGTCTGTGGCAGTACCACGGCTTTGTTGCCCGCCAGGTGCTTAACAAGCTGGGCCGACCGTACATCGTGTACACCCACGGCATGCTGGATCCCTGGTTCAAGCACGCTTACCCACTCAAGCATTTGAAGAAATGGTTGTACTGGCCGTGGGGCGAATACCGGGTGCTGCGGGATGCGCGGCGCGTGGTGTTCACCAGTGAAGAAGAGCGGATCCGTGCACGCGAGTCGTTTTGGCTCTATCGCGCCAACGAAACGATTACGGCCTACGGTACTTCCAGCCCACCGCTCGACGATGCGCGCCTGGCCCACGACTTCGTCACTGAGCATCCGCAGCTCAAGGGCAAGCGGGTGGTGTTGTTCCTGAGCCGTATCCACGAGAAAAAGGGCTGCGATCACCTGTTGCAGGCCTTTGCTCAGGTGGCCGGGCAGGACGCGCGTTTGCACTTGGTGATGGCTGGCCCTGACCAAGGGGGTTGGGTGCAGGCGCTGCAGGCGCAGGCTGTGCAATTGGGTATCGCTGATCGCGTAACGTGGCCCGGCATGCTGCAGGGCGCCGCGAAGTGGGGCGCGTTCTACGCCGCCGAGGTGTTTTGCCTGCCTTCGCACCAGGAGAATTTCGGCGTGGTCGTGGCTGAGGCGCTGGCGTGCGGCAAGCCCGTGCTGATCAGTAACAAGGTGAATATCTGGCGTGAAATCGAGAAAGACGCCGTAGGGTTTGTCAGCGACGACACGGCGGCGGGCGCCCTGCAAAACCTGCAACGCTGGTTGCAGCTGGATGCGCCCGGTTACGCGCAGATGTCCCAGCGAGCCAAGGTGTGTTTTACCGAGCGCTTCCATATCCGGCGGGGTGCACAGCGCCTGCTGGAGATAGTGCGGGAGTGTTTCCCATGATTCTCCAAGGTAATGATCCGCATCACTCACCGTCATTCTCCCTGGGCCATCGGTTGCGCCGTCAGCTCTGGAACATGGTGTATGTGTTGCTGTTTCGCACCAGCCCACGCCCGTGTCATGCCTGGAGGGCCTTCCTGCTCAGGTTGTTCGGCGCACGGCTGGGCAAGGGGGTGCACGTGTATCCACGGGCAAAGGTCTGGGCACCCTGGAATCTGGAGCTGGGTGACCATGTCGGTATTGCCGACGGCACCACCCTGTACAACATGGCGTTGATTCGCATCGGGCGCTACAGCGTGATTTCCCAGGGGGCCCATTTATGTGGCGGCTCCCACGACTACAACAGCAAGAACTTTCAGCTGTATGCAAAACCCATCGTGCTGGGGGAGCACGTGTGGGTGTGTGCCGAGGCGTTTATCACCTTGGGTGTCAGTGTGGCGGATGGCGTGGTGGTGGGGGCTCGCACTTTGGTGATCAAGAGCATCGTGCAGCCATGGACCGTGCACGCCGGGCATCCGGCCCGGCAAATCGGCGAGCGTACCCAGCACCTTCAGGCGGTGATGCCATGAGCCGTGAAACCATCAGCGTCATCATCCTCACCTACAACGAAAGCCTGCACATCGCCCGGGCCATCGACTCGGTGCGCGCCTTCAGCGATGAAGTGCTGGTGGTGGATTCATTCTCCAGCGACGACACCTGCGACATCGCCCGACGCCACGGCGCGCGGGTGGTGCAGCACGCGTTCATCAACCAGGCCAAGCAGTTCCAGTGGGCGTTGGACAACTTACCGATCACCGGCAACTGGACGATGCGCCTGGACGCCGACGAAATTATCGAGGCCGACCTCGCCGCCGCGATCAACTCCCGCCTGCCGACATTGGCCAGCGACATCACCGGCATCAACTTCAAGCGCAAGCATATTTTCATGGGCCGCTGGGTACGCCATGGCGGCCGCTACCCCCTGAAGATGCTGCGGCTGTGGCGCACGGGCCTGGGGCGCATGGAAGACCGTTGGATGGACGAGCACATCTCGGTGGCCGAGGGCCGCACCATCACGCTGGAAGGCGGGTTTGCCGACCATAACCTGCATGACCTGACCTTCTTCACCCACAAGCACAACCAGTACGCCACCCGTGAAGCCATTGAAGTGCTCAACGCACGGCTCGGGTTGTTCGCGATCCGCGATGAAGTGCATACGGGGCAGAGTTCGTTCCAGGCCAAGGCCAAGCGGCTGATCAAGAACCGCCTGTATAACCGCGTGCCGTTCACCCTGAGCTCGACGGCGTATTTCTTGTGGCGCTACATCATTCAACTGGGGTTTCTCGATGGCCGCAGCGGCCTGGTCTATCACCTGCTCCAGGGTTACTGGTACCGCTTTCTGGTGGGCGCGAAAGTGCTCGAGCTGGAAACCGCGATTGCGCATTTAAACGATAAGGAAGCCATTGTCCGCGAACTTTCAAAGTTGACCGGACATAACTTGAACCTGCCCACACCGAAGTAACTGACCGTTTTTAACAAACACCCAAGTTTGGGTGTCGGCCTTCGCTCGCCTATCAATCGGGAGACAGACATGAACAAAGTCGCGCTTATTACCGGGATTACCGGTCAGGATGGCTCGTACCTGGCGGAACTGCTGCTGGAAAAAGGCTATACCGTGCACGGTCTCAAGCGACGTTCATCGTCGTTCAATACCCAGCGCATCGATCACATTTACCAGGACCCCCAGGCCCTGCATAAAAACCTGATCCTGCACTACGGCGACCTGGCCGATTCGTCCAACCTGACGCGCATCATCCAGCAGATCCAGCCCGACGAAATCTACAACCTCGGCGCGCAATCCCATGTGGCCGTGAGCTTTGATTCGCCGGAATACACCGCTGATGTGGATGCCTTGGGCACCCTGCGCATCCTCGAAGCGATCCGCCTGCTGGGCCTGGAAAAGAAGACCCGGTTCTACCAGGCTTCGACCTCCGAGTTATACGGCCTGGTACAGGAAACCCCGCAAAAGGAAACCACGCCGTTCTACCCGCGCTCGCCCTATGCGGTGGCCAAGCTGTACGCCTACTGGATCACCGTGAACTTCCGCGAGGCCTACGGCCTGTATGCCTGCAACGGCATCCTGTTCAACCACGAGTCGCCGCGCCGTGGTGAAACCTTCGTGACACGCAAGATCACCCGTGCGCTGACTAACATCGCCTTGGGTCTGGAACAGTGCCTGTACATGGGCAACATGGATGCCCTGCGTGACTGGGGCCACGCCAAGGACTACGTGCGCATGCAGTGGATGATGCTTCAGCAGGACCGCCCGGAAGACTTTGTGATTGCCACCGGCGTGCAGTATTCGGTGCGCGACTTTATTCGCTGGTCGGCGGCGGAGTTGGGGCTGCAGTTACGTTTTGTCGGCGAAGGCGTGGAGGAGGTGGCGGTGGTCGAGCAGATCGACGGCGACCTGGCCCCTGGCATCCTGGTGGGGGATGTGATTGTGCGGGTGGACCCGCGTTACTTCCGCCCGGCAGAGGTGGAGACGCTGCTCGGCGACCCGTCCAAGGCCAAGCGCTCTTTAGGTTGGGTGCCTGAGATCAGTGCGCAGGAAATGTGTGCCGAAATGGTCCGCGAAGACCTCAAGGTCGCCCAGCGTCACGCCCTGCTGCGCCTGCATGGGCACGACGCACCGATTGCCGTGGAGAACTGAGCATGGCACGCGATCTTGATGCACGGATCTTTGTCGCCGGCCATCGCGGCATGGTCGGTTCGGCCATTGTTCGCAGGCTGTGGGCGCTGGGGTATACGCAGATCCTTACCGCTGGCCGCGATGAACTGGACCTGCTCGACTCGGCGGCGGTGCAGGCGTACTTCGCCGGGCACCGTGTGGACCAGGTGTACCTGGCGGCCGCCAAGGTCGGCGGGATTCACGCCAACGCCACGTACCCGGCCGATTTCATTTACCAGAACCTGATGATCCAGGCCAACGTGATAAACGCCGCCCACAGCCACGGCGTGCAGCACCTGTTGTTCCTTGGCTCATCGTGCATCTACCCGGTGCATGCGCCGCAGCCGATGATCGAGGCGGTGTTGCTGGACGGCGCGCTGGAGCCCACCAACGAGCCCTACGCGGTGGCCAAGATTGCCGGGATCAAGCTGTGCGAGAGCTACAACCGCCAGCACGGGCGCGATTACCGCAGCGTGATGCCGACCAACCTGTATGGGCCGGGTGATAACTATCACCCGGAGAACAGCCACGTGATTGCAGCCTTGTTGCGACGTTTTCATGAGGCGACCCAGCGCGGTGATGACGAGGTGGTGATCTGGGGCAGCGGCCGCCCGCGCCGTGAATTTTTGCATGTGGACGATATGGCGGCGGCCAGCGTGCACGTGATGGAACTCGACGCCGCGCGCTATCGCGAGCAGACCCAGCCGATGCGCTCGCACCTGAACGTCGGCACTGGCGTGGATTGCACCATCGCCGAGCTGGCAGAGGCGCTGGTGCGGGTCACCGGGTTCCGGGGGCGCTTGCGCTTCGACGCGAGCAAGCCCGACGGCGCGCCGCGCAAGTTGCTGGATGTAAGCCGTATCAACGCCCTCGGTTGGGAAGCCTACGTGCCGTTGGAAGAGGGCCTGCGCGATGCCTACAACGCTTACCTCGCCGCACTCGAACAGCCTCGGGGCCAGTGATGAAGATCCTTCTGTATGGCATCAATTACAGCCCGGAGCTGACCGGCATCGGCAAATACAGCGGGGAACAGGCGCGCTGGCTGGCGGCGCAAGGGCATGCAGTGCGCGTGGTGACCGCACCGCCGTATTACCCGCAGTGGCAGGTGGGCGAGGGCTATTCGCCGTGGCGTTTTCGCACCGAGCAGGACGCCGGCGTCACCGTGATTCGCTGCCCGCTGTATGTGCCGCGCCAGCCCACGGCGCTGACGCGCCTGCTGCACCTGGTGAGCTTTTCCGCCAGCTCGTGCCTGGCGGTCCTGGGGCAACTGCGGTGGAAGCCGGACCTGGTGATCCTGGTGGTGCCCACGCTGTTTTGTGCGCCCCAGGCGCTGCTGCTGGCCAAGCTGAGTGGCGCGCGCTCGGTGCTGCATATCCAGGATTATGAAGTGGATGCGATGTTTGGCCTGGGCATTGGCGGCGGCTCGCTGCTGCGACGCTTGGCGTTCGGCATCGAGCGCTGGCTGTTGCGGCGCTTTGATCGGGTCTCGACGATTTCCAGCGGCATGCTCGACAAGGCCCGTGGCAAAGGCGTGAACAGCAAGCGGCTGATGTTTTTTCCCAACTGGTCGGAGACTGCGCGTTTTCGCCAGGTGCCGCACAACCGCGCGTTGCTGGAACGCTTGGGTGTGCCGCCGGGCGCCAAGGTGCTGTTGTACGCCGGCAATATCGGTGAGAAGCAAGGCCTGGAGCTGATTCTGGATGCGGCGCGGGCCCACGTCGATCGTACGGAGGTGGTGTTCCTGATTGTCGGCCAGGGCACTGGCAAGGCGCGTTTGCTTGAGCGTGTACACAACGAAGGCCTGCGCAATGTGCTGTTCGCGCCCTTGCAGGCTTACGAGGATTTACCCGCGCTGCTGGCCTCGGCTGACGGGCACCTGGTGATCCAGAAACGTGGGGTGGCCGATTCCGTCTTGCCGTCCAAGCTCACCAACATTCTGGCGGTGGGCGGTCATGCAATTATCACCGCCGACCCCGGCACCACCCTCGGCCGCCTGTGCGAGGAGCACCCGGGCATTGCGGTGTTGATCGAACCGGAATCGCTCGCGGCGCTGAACGCCGGGATCGAGCAGGTTCTGGCATTGCCTGCGCGCAATAGTGTGGCGTTGAACTACGCCAAGGAGTTCCTCGACAAGGAACGCATTCTGCAACGTTTTCTGGCACAGGTCTGACGGGTATGTGGCTTGATTTACCGACCTTCCAAACGGTCGTAGCGTCGACGCCCCTGGTGGCGATCGACTTGGTGGTACGCAACCGTCGTGGCGATGTTTTGCTCGGTCTGCGTGTGAATCGACCGGCCTACGGCTTCTGGTTCGTGCCCGGTGGGCGCATCCAGAAAAACGAAAGCCTGGACGGCGCCTTCCGACGCATCACCCAGGATGAACTGGGGCGCCCCTTCGAGCGCGCGACTGCCCGGCTGCTGGGGGTGTTCGAGCATTTCTACGATGACAGTGTGTTTGCCAACGCCGGGGCTGGGCCGGACACCCACTATGTGGTGCTCAGCTACTGCCTGGAGCTGGCCGGCGACGAAACCCTGCAGCCGCCTGCGGGACAACACCAGCAATACCGTTGGTGGCCGGAGGATGAACTGCGTTTCAGCCAGCGGGTGCACGCCAACACCCGCGCCTATTTCTGATGCTCTCGCCCAAGGATGCCCTCATGTTAATACCCGTAATCATGGCTGGCGGTTCGGGGTCGCGCCTGTGGCCGCTCTCGCGGCAATTGAACCCCAAGCAGTTCCTGCGCCTGACCGATGCGCATCTGTCGATGCTGCAGCAGACCATCACACGCCTGACCGGCGCCAACGTGGGCTTGCCGCAGTTGATCTGCAACGAGCAGCACCGCTTTCTGGTGGCTGAGCAATTGCGCCAGTTGGGCCTGGAACAGGCGAGCATTCTGCTGGAACCGGTGGGGCGCAACACGGCGCCGGCCATCGCGCTGGCGGCGTGCAAGGCGGTGGCCGAGGCCCACGACCCGATCCTGCTGGTGCTGGCGGCGGACCACCTGATCGAAGACATCCCGGCGTTCCATGCCAGCCTGGAAGTGGCGTTGCCCCTGGCCCGGGCCGGCAAGCTGGTGACCTTCGGCATCACCCCCACCTGTGCGCACACCGGCTACGGCTACATCGAACAGGGCGTGGCGGTGGGCGAGGGCGGTTACCGGGTCAAGCGCTTTGTCGAGAAGCCGGACGCCACCACCGCCGCGAAATACGTGGCCAGCGGTGACTACGCCTGGAACAGCGGCATGTTCATGTTCCGTGCCAGCCGATACCTGGAAGAGTTGGAGCGCTTTCAGCCGGCGATCCTCGAAGCGTGTCGCGTGGCGTTGGAAGGTGGCAGCCAGGACCTGCCGTTCACCCGCGTGCACAGCGCAACCTTTGCCGCGTGCCCGGACGTCTCCGTCGACTACGCCGTGATGGAAAAAACCAGCGAGGCGGTGATGGTGCCGTTGCAGGCCGGCTGGAGCGATATCGGCTCGTGGTCGGCGCTGTGGGAGGCCAGTGCCAAAGATGCCAACGGCAATGTGCTGCGCGGCGATGGGCTGGCGCTCGACACCCGCGACACCTACGTCCACGCCGACAGCCGATTGGTCGCCACTGTCGGGGTGCAGGACCTGATCATTGTCGAGACCAAGGACGCGGTGCTGGTGGCGCACAAGGACCAGGTGCAGCAGGTCAAGGGCATCGTCGACCAGCTTAAACAGGCGGGGCGGCATGAGCACCTCAACCACCGTGAAGTGTATCGGCCGTGGGGCATGTATGACTCGGTGGACAGCGGCCAGCGCTACCAGGTCAAGCGCATCACCGTGAAGCCGGGGGCCAAGCTGTCGGTACAGATGCATCACCACCGCGCCGAGCACTGGATTGTGGTGAGTGGCACGGCGCGGGTCACCAATGGCGAGCAGACGTACCTGGTCTCGGAGAACCAGTCGACCTATATCCCTATCGGTCAGGTGCACGCGCTGGAAAACCCAGGCGTGATCCCGTTGGAGTTGATCGAGGTGCAGTCGGGGTCTTATTTGGGCGAGGACGACATTGTGCGCTTTGAAGACAAGTACGGTCGGGCCTGAAGTTTTCCGACAATTAATAACGTTTTAAATAACTTCACGGGCGCCAATGTATTGAAGGCCGGGCGCTTCGCCGATAAAACGTTATTTTTTAACCGCGGCGTTAATTATTCGCCGTCTGGTGCACTGTTTAGTTGAATGGCACTATCGGACTGACCATTCACTGACGATAAGGAGTCTGAGATGAGAACACCACTGGCTATTATTGTACTCAGTATCCTGAGTACTTCTGCGTTGGCCGTTGAGTTGCCGTTGGGGCTCGATACCACGGTGGCGGGCACGGTGACGGTGGGGCAAACCCTGCTGGTCGGCAGCGCCCTCATCGCCGGTGTTGCGGCGGTTTCCAACAGCGGCGGCAGTTCCAATGGCGGCACCACCACGGGTACCACCGGCACGACCGGCACGACCGGTACCGGCAACTAAGTTGTAAACCTTCCGCTTTTCAGACCGCTTGGAATCCCCACCCAAGTGGTCTTTTTTTCTTGTCGATTATCGCGAGTGTCCTAGCACTATGATGCGTATTTTTTCTGTTGCGGCTGTGGCCGCTGCATTGTTGCAAGGCTGCATGTTTGCCCCGGGCCAATATATGGACACGGCGGCGATGACCGAGCAGGGTGGCGCTGAAAGTAGCCGCGTGGATTTAATTCCAATAACGCCCAAGTTACTCGCCATGGACGCGGCCACCCAAGTGCCGTATTCCATCCCGGCAGAACTGTTGAGTTATAAGCCTGGCCCGTATTTGATCGGCGCCAATGATGCGCTGTATATCACGGTGTGGGATCACCCCGAACTGACGGCGCCTTCCGGTCCACAACAACAGATCGATGCCAACGGTCGCCTGGTCAGCCCCGAGGGCAACCTGTTCTACCCCTACGTGGGCGAACTGACTGCCAAAGGGCGCTCCATTGAAGCGTTGCGCAGCGAGATCACCGACAAGCTACGCCAGTACATCGACAGTCCCCAGGTGGACGTCAGCGTGCTGCGATTTGCCAGCCAGCGTGTGGTGATTACCGGCGCGGTGGCCAAGGCCGGGCCGGTGCCGATCACGACCATCCCGATGAACGTGATGGAGGCCATGGGCGCCGCAGGGATCGACCCGCTCAATGCCGACCTGTCGAACCTCACGCTCACCCGTGACGGCAAGCGCTACACCCTGGACCTCGACACGCTCAACCTTGCACAGTCGCGCGTCAACGACATCTACCTCAAGGACGGCGACCAGCTGTACCTGGCCTACAACGACCGCAAGCGCATCTACGTGATGGGGGAGGTCATGCAGCCTCGCGCCCTGAGCTTCAAGACCCGCAGCATGAACCTCTCCGACGTGCTCGGCTCGGTGGGCGGGATCAACCAGAACACCTCCAACGCGGATGCCATCTACGTGATCCGTGGCGCGCAGAACATGGCGACAGAGCCGGCCAAGGTGTACCAGCTGGAAGCCGCGTCTCCGTCGGCCATGGCACTGGCCACGCGCTTTGATGTGCAGCCCCAGGATGTGGTGTTCGTCGGCCCCGCCAATATCACCCGGTGGAACCGCTTTATCAGCCAGTTGATCCCTTCCGCCACGATCGTCGGCATTGGCGCGTCCACCCAGAACAACCTGAGCGAAGCCAGCAACCGATAGGGTGGAACCTGCGTGAACACTCTGAAAATCGCTACGTATGCGGGGTTGGCGTGGCTGTTGGCTGGTTGTAATCCGTTGATGACGGCCTCTCTCGATACCTTCAAGGCCGCCGTGGCCGGGCCTGCGCCGCTGGGGTTGACCCAAGCCCAAGTGGAGGCGGTGCCGTTTCCCCAGATCAAGGTCACCACGGTGTCCAGCGAAGGCGTGATGGCGCTGATTCGCCAGCGCGACGACCTACAATTCTGGGTCGCGTCCGGCAAGCAAGTGCTGCTACTGCGCGACGGCCTGGTGGTGCGCACGGTCGGCCTCGGGGCTGACCTGGATGGCACGCGTTGGCAGGGGCAATCGCCCTTTCAGCAGGGGCTGCACCGGGTGCCGGATGGCTACCTCAGTACGCGGCAGATCGACCTGGTGGGCGGCTATCGGATGGGCATTACGGTCACCAGCCGCCTGACGCGCAAGGGCATCGAAACCCTCGAGATTCTGGACAAGCCCTACGCCCTGTTGCGGGTTGACGAAGACGTGGAGGCGGCCGGTTTTCACGCCCGCAACCGCTACTGGGTGGACCCGGTGAACGGTTTTATCGTGCAGAGCGAGCAACACCTCACGCCCGACCTGAGCCTGACCATCACCCAACTGCAACCGACCCGCAAGGAC
Source organism: Pseudomonas sp. A39 (assembly GCF_058145955.1). Taxonomy (NCBI): domain Bacteria; kingdom Pseudomonadati; phylum Pseudomonadota; class Gammaproteobacteria; order Pseudomonadales; family Pseudomonadaceae; genus Pseudomonas; species Pseudomonas sp. A39. The sequence goes on along the minus strand of NZ_JBYVMD010000013.1, from coordinate 53,951 downwards.
GCCCGATGATTGTTCGACGACTCGGGGCGCTGCTGCTGTTATGTGGCTGCGCCCCGCTGTGCCTGGCCGCGACCCTGACGGTCAGCGGCCAGGTGCGTAACCCAGGCCCTGTGGTGCTGCAAGCCGACGCGCGTTTGCTGGATGTGATCACTGCTTCGCAACCGGATGCCCAAGGCTATTGGCTCGGGGCGGCCTGGTTGCATCAGCCTCTGCTTGAAGCCCAGGCACGGCTCAAGGCCGGTGTGTTGTTCGACCTGCAAACCCTGCACCAGGCCGCGTTGGCGGCAGGGCGCGAAGATCGGGCCCGTGCAGCGGCGCAGCTTTATCAGCAGGTGCAGGCGTTGCCGGTGACCGGCCGCCAGGCGGCGGTGCTAGACCCGGTAGCGGTGGAAGTGGGGTTTGCGCCAAACCTGCCGGTCAGTAGTGGCGACCGCCTGGTGTATCCGCCAAGGCCCGACAGCGTGCGGGTACTGGGCGCGGTTGCCCGTGCGTGCACCTTGGCATTTGCGCCGTTGCAGCAGGGGAGCGCCTACCTCGACGCATGCCCGGCGTCGAAGGCGGCGGACACCGATTACCTGTGGCTGATCCAGCCCGACGGGCACGTCACGCGCCTGGGCATTGCACCCTGGAACCGCGAGGAGGGCGCGCCGCCCGCGCCCGGCAGCACGTTGCTGGTGCCGATCCGCAGCGACGACCTGGACCCGCCCACGCCTGAACTGAATCAGCAATTGGCTGAGTTTCTCGCCACCCAACCCCTGGCCGAGGTCACGCCTTGAAATTATGTATTGCGGCCGTGCTGCTGGTGCCCTGTGGCGTCGTGCATGGCGATCCCCGTTACACCCAAAGCGATTTCGGCGGCGTGGGCTTGCTGCAAACCCCCACCGCGCGCATGGCCCCCACCGGCGAACTCAGCGTCAATGCCAACCGCACCGAACCCTACAGCCGCTACAGTTTTTCGGCGCAGCCCCTGGACTGGCTGGAAGGCACCTTTCGCTACACCGCGATCACCAACCGTCCCTATGGCGCCGAGTCGTTCAGCGGCGGCCAGAGTTACAAGGACAAGGCTGTCGACGCCAAGGTGCGCCTGTATCAGGAGACCCACTGGCTGCCCCAAGTGGCGGTGGGGTTCATGGACTTGGGCGGCACCGGGCTGTTTTCCAGCGAATACCTGGTGGCCAGCAAACGCTACGGCGATTTCGATTTCAGCGCCGGTATCGCCTGGGGTTACTTGGGCAGCCGGGGTGACTTGGGTAACCCGTTGGGCGCGCTGGACGATCGTTTCGACGAGCGGCCCACCGCCGAGGGTTCCGGCAGTTTTTCCAATGGCTACTTTCGCGGCCGCCCCGCGCTGTTTGGCGGCATCGCCTACCAGACGCCCTGGGCGCCGCTGAGCCTCAAGCTCGAAGTGGACGGCAACGACTACAAGAGCGAACCGCGGGACAACCGCTTTCGCCAGGATTCGCCGGTCAACGTCGGTATGGTCTATAAGCTCGCCGATTCCATCGACGTGAGTGCTGCCTGGGAGCGGGGCAATACCGCGATGTTCGGCATTACCCTGCATACCAATTTCGTCAGCCGCAAGGCACCGGTGAAAACCTACGACCCACCGGCGCCCAAGTTACCGAGCGTGGCACCGCCCACGCCACCGGAGCAGGTTGATTGGGCCGCTGTGTCCCAACGCCTGCACGACAATGCCGGCTACACCGTGCAACGCATCACGCAACGCGGGCCGGAGCTGTTGGTGTATGGCGAACAGCAGCGCTATTTCTACAGCGCCAAGGCGGTGGGGCGCGCCAGCCGGATCCTCGACAACAGCGTGAATGACCAGATCGATTGGTTCACCCTGGTCAGCGAACGCTATGCCATGGGCATCGAGGAAACCAGCGTGCCCCGCGAGACCTTTCGCGAGGTGGTCAACCACCGTGAAGATCTGCAGGCCCTGCACCGCCAGGTCGAGGTCAATCGCGCCAGCGAGCGCGCGCAAACGGTGCTCTACACCCAGCCGCCGACACCCTTCAGCTATGGCGCAGGCCTGGGCTACAAACAGAACGTCGGCGGGCCGGACGGCTTGCTCTATCAGGTTTCCGCCGACTTCGACGGCGAATACCGCTTCACTCGCACTACTTGGTGGAGCGGCATGTTGAGCGTCAACCTGCTAAACAACTACGACGGTTTTACCTACGATGCACCCACGGGTTTGCCACGGGTACGCACCGACCTGCGCAAGTACATGACCAGCGCCGACGTGACGTTGCCGACCTTCCAACTCAACCATGCGCAGCGCCTGGATCAGGACGTGTACGGCATGGTCTATGGCGGCTTGCTGGAGTCGATGTATGCCGGGGTCGGCAGTGAAGTGCTGTACCGGCCGATGGGCAAGGGATGGGCAGTGGGCGCGGACCTGAACTATGTGCGCCAACGTGGCTTCGAGCAGGATTTCAGCCTGCGCGATTACCGCACGGTCACCGGCCATATCACCGGCTATACCGATCTGCCGTTCAATATGCAGGGGGCTTTGAGCGTCGGCCGCTACTTGGCCAGGGACTGGGGCGCAACGTTGGATCTGTCGCGGCAATTCAACAACGGTGTGCGTATCGGCGCGTGGATCACCCGTACCAACGTGTCCAAGGAAGCGTTTGGCGAAGGCAGCTTCGACAAGGGCCTCTACCTGTCCATTCCGTTCGATGAGTTGATGAGCCTGTCGACCATGCGCCGTGCCAACCTGGTGTGGGCACCGCTGACCCGCGATGGCGGGGCACGCTTGAATCGCGCGTATTCGCTGCATTCGATGACGGATGGACGCGACAGTGAACTGTTCTACCAGAACATCGACAAGATCACGGAGTAACGGGTGGGGTCGCGTTCAAGTGTGGGAGGGAGCAAACCCTAATGCCGGTCAGTTAAGGGCGAAAACTGTACCTGTGGCGAGGGAGCTTGTCGAATCGTCGCACCGTCCCGTTGGGCCGCGCAGCGGCCCTAAAATAGGACTGCTGCGCAGTCCAACGGGACGATTCGACAAGCTCCAGCGCTCAGTAGATATCCTTGGATAAGAGCGTAAACGGCGTCTTCAGCAGAATCTTGATGTCCAGCCACAGCGACCAGGTATTGATGTAACGCAGGTCGATATCCACGCGCCGCTGCATCTTCTCCAGGGTCTCGGTCTCACCCCGGCAGCCACTGACCTGTGCCAGGCCGGTGATGCCGGGCTTGATGCGATGGCGCGCCATGTAGGCGTGAATCTTCCCCGAGTAGAAGTCATTGTGGGCAATCGCGTGGGGACGCGGGCCGACCAGGGCCATATTGCCCTGCAGCACGTTGAACAGCTGCGGCAATTCATCGATGGAGGTACGGCGGATAAACCGGCCGACCGGGGTGATGCGTGAGTCGTTGCGGCTGGCCTGGCGCACCTCGTGATCGTCATGCACGCGCATCGAGCGGAACTTCCACACCTTGATCACCTGGCCATTCCAGCCATGGCGGTCCTGCTTGAAAATCACCGGGCCGGGGGAGGTGAGCTTGATCAACAGCGCAAACAGCAGCAATAACGGGCTCAACACCAGGATCGCCAGCAAGGCCAGGCTCTTGTCCAGCAACGACTTGCTCAGGGCCGCAGTGGGGCGGCTGGTCAGCGGGCTTTCATTGAGGAAGATCGCCGGCAGACCATCGACTTCGGCCACGCAATGATTGAGCAGCAGCATGTTGTTGAGGTCGGGCACCCAGATCACATCCACGCTGATCTCCAGCAGGTTGAGGTAGAGCGCCTCGATGTGGGTCGCGTCCTGCAACGAGTGGGTGATGTAGAGCCGGCGAATACCGTGTTGCCGGATCAGGTGCGGCAATTGCGGCAGCTCGCCGAGTATCTGTGGGTGTGCGTCCTGGGCTGCCTCGGTGTGGCTGCCGACCAGACCCACCAACGGCGAGTGTTTCTGGCGAGACAAGGTGTTAGCAAGGTCGACCGCGAGTTTGCCGGTGCCCACGATCAATGACTTGTGCCGTTGGTAAAGTTGCCGATGGTAATACCGCGACAGGCTGTGCAAGGGGATATAGCACAGCGCCAACAGTGGGTAACTGACAGCGCCCCACAACAGCAGAATCTCCAGGGGAAACAATGAGCTGGCATTACAGGCAACACCCACCGCGAACACGATACCCACGGTAAGTAACCAACCCATGAACAGTCGCCCAAGGCCCACGCCATAGTCATCTTTTTTGCTGTAGACATCACAGAAGGTATAAGCCGGTAGCGACGCGAGTAGGGTGAAGGCCGCCAGGATCCGATAGTTATAATCAAGTTGGCCGGTCTTCAAAGACACCAACATAAACAACAGTGTTACAACTAAGCCCGATGCGAGCGTCCATTGGCCCCAGAACGTCAAACCCTTAGGGGTCAGGTGGCGATGCATTCTAGTATTATTCAGCATAGTTCTGCTCCCGGTGGTGACCACACACGTGGTGGCAGGGCTTGATCACGCGGCGCAATACCGCACTAAAACAACAGGCACGCGCAGGCGCGTACCCATGGATAGTAATGAAGGGCAGGGGGCATTGGCTGACGACTTATAACAAGGTCGGCGTAATGTGATCAGCAGGGAGTGTTATAAAAGGACGGGTATAAGCGTGTGTTAATAGGCAGGGTGAGTGATAAAGTGATCGTTATTTTTATATAGTTAACGGCGTGGCTGAGCCAGCTCGAGCGGCTTCTTGATTTTTTGCGTCAGGCAATAACCACGGTTTCTGACGGCGCGAAACAAACGCTCACCGTCGTTGGCGCGCTTGAACTTTTCCTGCAGCCGGCTCAGGCACATTTCCAACCCGCGATATAACTCGGGTTCGCGGCCTATATTACGGATCAGCTCTTCTTTGCTGACCACGCGTTCTTCATGGTGGAGCATTTTTTTAATCAGCGCGGATTCAATGGTGGTCAATGAAATACGCAGGCCGCCCTTGACCAGGGTGCGATCATGTTGGGTCAGCAGCCAGAAATCCTGTGGGTACTGCTGAGTGCGCTCAGGGTTTATTTCCGGAGGCGGAGTATGGTTATTAGGCGCGCTGTCATGATCCTTTGGCAGGGGCATTCTGGATTCTTGTCTCACAGCGTTAAAAGGGTGTGAGGGTAAGAGGCGGGTATGGGTGATGCTGTAGGTATTCAGGCGCGGGGTGGCATTGGGGCTGGCAGACCGTGGGTTGAATAACAGCTGTTCAGCGTCTGCCTGGCTTGTCGCCGCTGCGTTTACATCGTAGTGGAACAACTCGGCATTGGGGGTGAAGTCGTGCAATGCGATAGCAGGAAGTGTGGGCGTGAAGGCGTATTTCTTGAGGGAGCTCATAGTGTCCACCGAGAGTAGGAAGGTGCAGTTGTTATAGGCAGTCAGCAGGGGAGTAATAACCGCCCTGAAAGTATTCGAAAGGCAGGTGTTTAGCCAGCAGCGCACTGTCGGCAAACTCGACAGTGTCGGCAATAAAGCACACCCGCGCCGTATTGATCAGCGCCAGCATGCGGTCGTAGAGCCGATCGAACAGGTCGGAGCGTGTATTCAGGCTCAGCCGCAGGGCGGAATCCGGAAAGGGCATTTTTATGTAGTTGTAGAGTTCGAGATCGATCAGCAGGTCGGCCTGCTTTGTATCAAGTCTGTAATTGTTGTAGGCGAGGGTGATGCCGCATTGGTCTTTCAATTTATATAACTGGCGCACCATGGCCCTGCGTTCAACCGGGCTGGGCAGGGCATCCAGAGGGTTGTCGATGCAGAGGGTCAAGGGGGGGCTGTGCTTCTCCAGTGATTGGGCAGTCTGAACAATTTGTTTGTGCAGGTCTGCGTTCATTAAGGCGGCTTGGTCAATGTGCAGGAACTTATGACTGCGCGAAGGAGGGGAGACGCTGCGCCGTACATCTATACGGTGTAGCGCTTCCTTATAGGCAGTTTCAGGTAACGCGCGAGTGTGCGGCCACGCTATGCGGATTTCACTGCCCCAGAGTGCATGGCTGCGATCAACGATAGCCTGCCTGACAATGTTGAAGTCTACCGAGTGGGCAGGGGGGATTTTCTCGCTATTCACGATTCGACCGCTCCTTGGCGGATTGGAAATGGCCGGTGCATATAAGACCCCGGCTTAGTTTGTACCCATAACCGCGAATATTCTGGATGATGTTTTCACCGTAGTGCGCCTTGATTTTACTGCGCAGTCGGCTGATAGATTTTTCCATCGCTCTGGAGTCGTAGTATTTGGTATTCAAACCCATGACGGCGGCGATCTCGTTGTGACTGAGCAGTCGCCGTTGGATAAGGGCTTCCAATACACTCATTTCAACAAAGGATATTTCCAGTTTTTTGCCGTTGCCATAAAGGCACATGCGGTCTTGATCGAGTACCAAGCCACACTGATTCAGTCGTGCACTCTCGCTGAGGAATGCATCAAACAGGCTCAATTTTTTCTCAGGGGGGGTGTCGACCACCTTGATGCAGTAATCCGCGCCTGCCAGGTAGTATTTTGTTTTGCTCAGGGTTGAGGCAAAGGTGACAACGACAAATATGGTGCAGCCGGGATTGTTGTTTCTGGTCTTTCTTATTATGTCCAGTGTCTGGCTACTGGCCGAGGGTGTGTCAATTTCTATGATGATTGCGCGGTAATCACCGTGACTTTCCTGGGTGTCAATGAGTTGTTCGTAGTAACGTGTATCGACTTTCAAATCATCCGTTACAGTGCGAACTATAAACTCCCGAAAGTCCTCCGATTTCGATTGAGTCCGTGCAATAGCGAGGACGTTGGAAAAATGCATCACCTACTCCCTTTTCCGGCATGCAAGGCCGTCAGTTCATTCGCTGCCAGCGTTTAGATACTAATCGAATTGATTCCGCTAAAACGTGACAAATTTTAACATTCGCCACTTTATTTGCGGGGGGGCGGAGCGAGGGGAGAGGGGGGGGTTGTGGGGAAGTTTGTACGGTATTGCACATATGCTAGTGCAGTTTTTAGTGTGCGATAAATATTTTAGGTCAATGGGTTAGCGACGGCGGACGGTTAAATATTATCAATAATGAGGGGGGCTCAATGCGCCCCTTTCAAACTCTCAGGCTGTAGCGTCTAACTCAGCAGCCACACCCGGACGCGCACCTGAGCAGCTCAAGTTCCCCACGGCTTAAAACCCAAGGCGAATCTCGGCACATAATCCACCTCCCGAACGATTGCTCAAGGTCAACGACCCGCCTATGGCGACGGTCAGTTGCTGCGCAATTGCCAGCCCCAGGCCCGTACCACCGGTGCCGCGATTGCGAGAGCTTTCCACCCGGTAAAACGGCTGCATCACCTGCACCAGTTCGTCCTCGGCAATCCCCGGCCCGCGATCCAGCACCTTGATCGACAATTCCCCGTTTGTCGTCGAGCCCACTACCAGCTCTGCACTGCCTGCGAACTTCAGGGCGTTGTCCACCAGGTTCACCAGCACCCGGCGCAGGGCGTGGGGGCGAGTGTCGAGTACCACCGCGCTTTTACCGGAGAGGCTCACCTGCTTGTGCATGTCCTGATAGTCAAACACCAGGCTGTCGAGAAACGCATCGAGGTTGATTCGGTGGCTGGCTTCGCTGGCGCCATGAACGCTGCGCGCATAGGCCACGCCTTCGCGCACCAGGTGTTCCATTTCGCCGAGGTCGCTCCAGAGTTTGTCGCGGTCGGCGGAGTCTTCCATGAATTCGGCACGCAATTTCATGCGGGTTATCGGGGTTTGCAGGTCATGGGAAATCGCCGCGAGAATCTGCATGCGTTCCTTGAGGTATTCGGCGATGCGCTGTTGCATTGCATTGAACGCGGCGGCGGCATGCGCGACTTCCGTCGGGCCGGTTTCGTCCAGGGCAGTGGGGTGGGCATTCGGGTCGAGGGTCTCTACCGCCCGCGCCAGGCGGGTCAGGGGGCGGATGGCCAGGCGCACGGCGAACCACGTGCAGCCCAGCAGCAGCGCAAGCTGGAGCACCAGCACCACGGGCAGCCAGTAGGCGACGGGCATAGCCGCAGGACGCACGTCGAGGGTGATCGGGCTGCCATCGGCCAGGGTCAGGTGCGCCTGGAAATGCTTTTGCAGGCCGGGGATGTCACGGAAGGTCAGCGCGTAGTGTTCGCCCAGCGCGTCCGCGATCGAGGTGGCGGCCATGGGCATATCGTCGCTGCGCATCGGCTCGCCGGTTTCGCCGGCATTGAGCAGGTACCGGTAATTCTGCCGGTCGAGGCGCGGCAGCCAGCTGGCGCGTTCGTTGGCGGGTAGACGGTCGAGGATGGCGACTGAGGTGGAGACATCGTTTTCCAGGTTGCCCAACATGGCGGTGCGCGCGCTGATATAGCGCTCGTAGAACTGCGCACTGAACGACAACCCATGGGCGCACACCAGGCTGATCAAGAAGATCAGTGACAACTGCGACGCCAACGTGCGCGGCCAGCCCAAGCGCAGTCTTATAAACCGTGGCGTCATTGATCGGCCCCGAGGATTTCCACCGGCAAGGAGAACACATAGCCCTCACTGCGCACGGTCTTGATACAGGCCGGCTCACGGGCGTCATCCAGCAGGCGTTGGCGCAGGCGGCTCACCAGCAGGTCGATGGAACGGTCAAACAGATCGGCGTCGCGGCCTTGGGTCAGGTTGAGCAACTGGTCGCGATTGAGCACGCGCTGGGGGTGGTCGAGGAACACCCGCAGCAGGCGGTATTCGGCGCCGCTCAGGGCCACCAGGGTGCCGTCTGCGTCGAGCAGATGGCGCGCGGTGGTGTCCAGTCGCCAGCGACCAAACCGGATCAGGCGCCCGGTTTCGCTGACCACCAGGTTTGGCGGCAACATGCGTGTGCGGCGTAACACGGCGTTGATGCGCGCCAACAGTTCACGGGCCGCGAAGGGTTTGACCAGGTAGTCGTCGGCGCCCATTTCCAGGCCGATGATGCGGTCGGTTTCATCGTTGCGCGCAGTGAGCATCAGCACCGGTGTGGCCTTGTGCTTGCCCACCCGCAGCTCGCGGCACAGCTGCAAACCATCGTCGCCAGGCATCATGATGTCCAGCACGATGAGGTCTACCGGTGTCGTGTCGAGGAAACTGCGCATCTGGCGGCCGTCGGCGACCACGGTGGTGCGCATACCGTTTTTCTTCAGGTAGTTGCCTACCAGCTCGCGGATCTCCCGGTCGTCATCGACGATCAGGATGTGATCGACATGATCCATGCTGCCTGCCTCGTTAAATACTCAGTGGAGCGCAGTCTAGCCACTGGCGACGGCCTTGCCTTGTGCCCTTTGTATTGCAGTGTATCCGGCTATAACGGAGATACATGACGAAGCAAAATCGGGCACACGCAGGGATGCGCGAGTTGTGGCTGGTCGGTTACGGCAGGCTCAAGGGCCATGGGCAGCCCTGAGCAACAGCGCTTCGAATACCTGTTGCACCTGCGGCTCATCACTGTGGGCCACATTGAAACGCATCGAGTCGCGGTGCGCCGCGTCATAGCCGAACAGCGCACCGGGCGCCAGCACCATGCCGTGTTTCAAGGCCGCCTGGGCCAGAAGCTCGCCGTTGATTCCGGGCGGCAGGCGCGCCCAGATAAACATTCCGCCTTCATAACCCATGGGCAGTTCGCAGCCGCAACGCTTGAGCCATTGTTCGACCCGTCCTCCGGCCTCCATCAAGCGCTGCACCATGCGCTTGCGGTGCTTGGCGTAGCTGCCTTCGCTGAGCATGCGGTACACGATCTGCTCGAACAGCTCGGAGGTCACGCCGCCGCTCATCAGCTTCATATTGGTCAGGTTGGCCGCCAGTTGCGGTGCGGCGACCACGAAGCTGACGCGGGCGTTGGCGCTGAGGGTCTTGGAAAAACCCGACAGGTAGGTGACCTGGTCCAGGCCGGCGAGCGCGGCCAGGCGTGGCGGTGGGGTAGGGTGCAGGTCGCCGTAGAGGTCATCCTCGACGATATGGCAAGCGTATTGCTGGGTCAGTTGCAGCAGGCGAAATGCCTGGCCGGGGCTGAAGGAATGGCCGGTGGGGTTGTGCAGTATGCCGGTGGTGAGGTACAGGCTGGGGCGGTGCTCAGCCAAAAGCTGTTCGAGGGCGTTGAAGTCAAAACCATCGGGCCGGCGTTGGATTGTTACCACCTTGACCCCGTGCAGCGCCAGGTTGGCGTGGAAGTTGAAGTAGCACGGCGCATCCAGCAGCACGGTGTCGCCGGGCCGTGCCAGCAAGCGCATGAGCATGTCCAGGCCTTGCACGGTATTTGGCGTGGTGATGATCTGGTCCACCGGCACCGACAGGCCTTCACCGTGCAGCTTCTGTTGCAGCGCCTGGCGCAACGGCAGCAGCCCGGCCGGCGTGCCCAGCCCGGCGATGCGCAACGACGGCGCACGCACCACGCTGCGCATGGCTTGACGAATGGCGTCGCTGTCCAGCCACGCCTCGGGCAAGTGGCCGCCGCCGGGGCGCAGTTCGCCGTAGACCGTTGCGAGGGGGCGGCGCAATACGCTGAGCAGGTCCTGAGGCAGCAAATCAACCCAGTTTGTCGTGGCCGTATGGACGCGGTCCACGGTCACGAAATAGCCACGGCCTTGGCTGGACGTGAGCAGATTGCGCCCGCGCAGGCGGTCGAGGGCTTCGTTGAGGGTGAACTTGCTCACGCCCAGGGTCTGGGTCAGTTCGCGCACCGAGGGCAACTTGCTGCCGGCAGCCCATTCGCCGTTTTCGATGGCCCGGCTGAATGCCTCGACGATCTGTTGCACCTTGGGGGTGCCCTCGACAAAGGCAATGGCCGATACGAACATGCGACTTCCTTATCTTTACTGGTAATTTTACCGGTGAAGTTCGGGCGGATTAGGCCTCACTTTACCTGCCTTGTGCAAGGGCAAATGCCTAGACTGCAGGCTCTCTTCCCCAGGTCCCCGGCCATGACAAGTGCGTTAACCCTTTCTTCGTTTCTGTACTTCCTGCTGTTTAGCGCAACCATGACGTTCAGCCCCGGCCCCATGACCCTGATGCTGTTGAGCCTGGGCCTGCGCGACGGCCTGCGCCGTTCGATCCCGGCGCAGATCGGCGCGAGTGTGGCGTACCTGATATCGATCCTGATCTTTGCCGTGGGCTTTTCCGAGCTGGTCAAGGGCTACCCTGTCATCACGCAGGCAATCCAGGTGGTGGGCGTGGCGTATATCCTTCACCTCGCCTACAAACAGTGGACCAGCAGCGGCGTGGTGATCGACCGGATCGGTCACGTGGAAGCTGCGCGCAACCTGTTTGGCAAAGGGTTGCTGACCGGGTTTTCCAACCCCAAGACCCTCATCATGTTCAGCGCGGTATTCCCCCAGTTTGCCGGGACCGGTGAGCACCGTTCGACGCTGGATATCGCGATCCTCGGGCTGACGTTCCTGCTGCTGCAATTCGCCAGCGGCTGCCTGTATTGCTACTTCGGCCAGCGCATCAAGCATGTGCTGGAAGACCCCAAGCGGCGTGTGGTGTTGCAGCGCATCACGGCGGTGCTGCTGCTGGGCGTGGCGCTGATGCTGGCGCGGGGCTTTGCCCACTGACGACGCCGAGCTTATCAGCGGTAGTGGCTAATTGCCGGTGCCCTGATAGACTCCTGGCATTCACTCAGGATTTCATCTCACCATGTCAGCTGCAGAAGGAACCGGACTTCCGCTCGCTTCACGGCTGTACAGATCCCGCCTGCTTGGGCTGACGCTCGGGTTAGTGTGCGTGGTGTTCGGGATGTATCCCCTGGACCCTGCCGGGTGGGTGTGGGCGTGGATGCTGATCAACGCGTTTGTCTGGCCGCACCTGGCTTTTCAACTGAGCGTGCGCACCACCAACGCACTGCGCAGCGAACGGCGCAACCTGCTGTTTGATTCCTTTTGCGGTGGGTTCTGGGTCGGTGCCATGCACTTCAACCCGTTGCCCAGTGTGACCACCTTGTCGATGATGACCATGAACAACGTGGCCATTGGCGGCCCCCGTTTCATGCTGGCCGGGTGGGTGGCGCAGGCGCTGGGTATCGGCACCTCGTGGCTGTTGTTCGCCCCGGCCTTTATCGCCGTGACCACCCAGGTTCAGCTTTACGCCTGCCTGCCAATCCTGATGGTGTATCCGCTGGCATTGGGTTGGATCTGCTACCGCCAGGCGGTGACGCTGGCGCGACACAAGCGCGAGCTATTGGCGTTGAGCCGCACCGACAGCCTGTCCGGACTGCTCAACCACGGCGCCTGGAAAGACCACCTTGAGCTTGAATTCCAGCGCTGCCGCCGGGGTTGCGCCGGCGCCGCCATTGCCTTGATCGACATTGATCACTTCAAGATCATCAACGACACCTACGGCCATGTCACCGGCGATATCGTCCTGCGCCAACTCAGTAAAGTCCTGCGCCAGAACCTGCGCGCCACCGACCTCGCCGGGCGTTACGGTGGCGACGAGTTCTGTGTGATCCTGCCGGGCATGCCTCTCAACCGCGCCACCGAAGTGATGGATGCGCTGCGCGACCGCTTCAACGCCTTGGCCTACGCCCAGGACCCGACGTTGCGCGCGAGCTTGAGCATCGGCCTGGCGCCGTATCAACCGAGCCATGCGGATTCGACACACTGGTTGAATGATGCCGACCAAGCGTTGTACGAAGCCAAGAGCAGTGGGCGAAACCGCGTGAGTTCCGTGCAGGGGAGTTGGTTGCGATCGGTCTAGTGGGGTAGGGTGTCACGGCACCCTCCAACAACAATCAAGGATCGGTTCATGCTCTTCAACTTCTCGCGTACCCTCCTGGCCGCCACCCTGGCCGTGTCCTTCGCCGTGCCGGCCTACAGTGCCGAACCCCACAAACAGATCCAGGCACATGCCGAACAGTACAAGGCCGAGGCGTTGAAGCTGTTGGAACGCCTGGTGAATATCGACTCGGGTTCGGGGTATGAGCCGGGCCTGACGCAAGTGCGCGATATCGCCGTGGACGAGCTGAAACAGCTGGGCTTTGCTATTGAACAGGTGCCGGATAAAGCGGCCAACAACAGCCACGTGGTTGCCACCCTCAAAGGCACCGGCAAGGCCAAGATCCTGCTGATGGCCCACATGGACACCGTCTTCAAGGAAGGCTCGGCGGCCGAGCGCCCGTTCCACATCAAGGACGGCCGCGCCTATGGCCCCGGCGTGATGGATGACAAGGGCGGCATCGTCGCCGGCATCTACGCGCTCAAAGTCCTCAAGGACCAGGGCTTCAAAGACTACGCGCAAATCACCTTCCTGCTCGACGCCAGCGAAGAAACCGGCTCCGATGCGGCCTCCGAGCTGATCCGCAACACCGCCAAGGCCCACGACGTCACCCTCAACCTCGAACCCGGCCGCCCCGCCGACGGCCTGGTGGTGTGGCGCAAAGGCAGCGCCACCGCCGTGGTCGAAGTCAAAGGCAAAGCCGCCCACGCCGGTGTCGCCCCGGAACTTGGCCGCAACGCGGCGATGGAGGTTGCGCACCAGATCCTGCAACTCGGCAAGCTGGGGGATGAAGAGAAGAAAACCACCATCAACTTTACTGTGCTCAAGGCCGGCGACCGCACCAACGTCATCCCCGACCAGGCCACGGCCAAGGCGGATGTACGCGCGGCGTTGCCGGAAGAATTTGATCGCATCGAGAAAGATTTGGTGCGGGTGTCGGCGAATAAGCTGATCCCGGACACTGAAGTCACCACCAGCTTGAAACGTGGCTTGCCGCCCATGCCGCAGACGGCGGAGTCGGACAAGTTGGTGGCGATTGCCCAGGGGATTTATGGGGAACTGGGCAAGAAACTGACGATTGAAGGCAGCGGCGGGGCGGCGGACGCGAGTTTGTCAGCTGGGGTAGGAACACCGACGTTGGATGGGTTCGGGATTGTCGGGGGGAATATTCATACCCCGGAGGAGTATGCCGAGGTGGAGAGTGTGGTGCCGCGGGTTTATTTGCTTAGTCGCATGATTATGGAGCTTTCGAAGCGGTGATTGGGGCGGAGGGCTCATCCGGTGGGTTTGGGTGAGCAGCTCATTCAGGGTGAGTGGGTACTTTTTGGGGTGAGCAGGTTCGTGTGGTGAACACGCTTCTGTGGTGAGCAGGCTTGCCCTGCGCTGGGTTGCGCAGCAGCCCCAAAACAGACAATGCCGCTTAACCTGAAAGTACCCACTGCCTGCACTGGGGCCGCTTCGCGGCCCAACGCGAGCAAGCTCGCTCGCCACAGTGGGGGCGGTGCTGTTCTGGAGGGCGTTGGTGTTACCAAGTTGACGGGGCTTCGAGGCTGGCTTTTTGGAGGTCATCTTTCCAGACCTCGTTGGCGAGTCTATAGATGTCGGCGAAGAAACCTCGGGGGTCGGCTATTTCTGTTTCGTTCCAGGCCATGGTTATGTATTCGTCGTAATCGTTTTCAAATTCTTTCGAAAAATCAAATTCGGAATTGTCTAGTGCATCTCTGAGAGCAGAGATCAATATAAAACGATGCCTGTAGGAAAGGTACATAAGGTCTTTCAGGATGAAAGAAACTATGATTTTTTCCCTATCTTTTTGGTTGTTGGGGGCGTACTTCCATAGCTCTTTTCCAATTGTTTCCTCAAGGTCGTATATCGATAATGCACCTAATATATGAGAGATATTAGGGACGTATGGAGTGTTCATAAAAGGGCATTTCAGCATCGTCTGCTCAACATCCGTATCCAACTGGATATCGCCGACAAATAAATAAACATCAGCGGCTCATCGCTGAGCACCAGCAGGCCGTGGGCAATCGAGTTTTTACCGAGTTTCAGCAGTTCATCCAGTTCGGTCTGGGAGATGTACTGAGCGCTCTGGAATATATGCACCAGGGTCAATTTGCCATTGGCCTGGCACGTAGCGACGATGCTGCTTGGGTAAAGAGAGCGGTTGATCGGCGCGACTAGCGCCACTTCATCCCCGACCTTGAAGACTTGCTCGACATCCAGCGCCGAAAAGCTCCAAAAGCTCGAAGCCCAGTCATCAAAGGTATTCAGGCACTCCCGGAAATCGCGAAAGACGCTCTCGACATCGACCGTCTTCACATCCATTGGGGTCAGGGCCAGCCTGCCAATGGCCGGGGTCAAGAAACAGCTCCAACAACAAGAAAATCCATCTGCAATCCCTCGCACTGTGTAATCAGGCGAGGGACTTTGCGGACCTTTTCAGGGGAAGGGAGTAGAGCTTATCCGGCCGTTACGTGGGAAGTTTCGACAACTTTCGTCTTCTCCCGCCCCAGCACCAGGCTGCACAGCGCCGGCAAGAACAACAGCGTCAACACCGTGCCCACCAGCACTCCGCCAATCAGCACATAGGCCAGGGACGACCAGAACACCGACAACGTCAGCGGAATAAACGCCAGCGCCGCCGCCAACGCGGTCAGGATCACCGGCCGTGCGCGTCGCACCGTGGCTTCAATAATCGCCTCGCGAATCGGCATGCCGTGGTCCTGGTTCTGGCGAATCTGGTCGGTAAAGATCAGCGTGTTGCGCATCAGAATCCCGCCAATCCCGATCAAGCCCAGAATCGCGTTGAAGCCGAACGGCTGGTTGAACAGCAGCAAGGTCGGCACCGCGCCAATCAAACCCAGTGGTGCAGTGGCGAAGACCATGAACATCACACCGAACGAGCGCACCTGGAACATGATCACCGTGAGGGTCAGCAGGATCATGATCGGGAACAGCGCGGCCAGGGCGACGTTGGCCTTGGCGCTTTCTTCCACTGGGCCGCCGATGTCGATCTGGTACCCGGTAGGCAGCTTGGCGATCAGCGGCTGCAGGTCTTTGTACACGGCCATTTCCACGTCGGGCGGTTGCACGCCGTCGATGATGTCGGCGCGCACTTCGACGGTGGTCGCGCGGTTGCGGCGCTTGAGGATCGGTTCCTCCATCACCGCCTGGAAATGCCCGACCTGGGCCAGCGGCACCGAGGTGCCGGCGCTGTTGGTGAGGGTCATGTTGTTGAGGTTGCCGAGGTCCTCGCGTTGGTTGCCCTGGGCGCGCGCGACCACCGACACAGTGCGGTTGCCTTCACGCACTTCGGTGATCGGGTTGCCGCTGAGCAAGGCGTTGAGCTGGGATTTGACCTCGTTGGGGGTGAAGCCCAGCAGGCGCAGACGGTCTTGATCCAGTACCAGGCGATAACCGCTGGTGCGCTCGCCCCAATCGAGGAAGGCGTCCTTGGTCAGTGTGTTGGCGGCGACGACCTTGCGCACGTCCTCGGACAGACCGCGAACGACGTCCACATTCGGGCCGGAAACACGGAACACCACCGGGAACGGCACGGGCGGGCCGAACAGCAGTTGCGTCACGCGCACCCGTGCCGAGGGAAATTCACCGGCGGCGATGCGTTCACGCATGCGCACTTTCAGCGCGTCGCGGGCATGGGAGTCCGGGGTCTGGACGATCAGTTTGGCGAACGCCGGGTCCGGCATTTCGGGGTTCAGCGACAGGAAAAAGCGCGGTGCACCGCCGCCCACATAGGTGTCGACCAGGGTCGTTTGCGGCTCTTGCAGCAGTGCTTTTTCCAGTTGCGCAGCCACCGCTTCGGTACTTTTGAAGGCGCTGCCCGGCGGCATATACACCTCAAGAATCAGCTCGGAACGGTCGGAGTTGGGGAAGAACTGCTTCTTCACCACACCCATGCCTGCCACGCACAACACAAATGCGCCGACGACCAACCCGGTCACCAGCCAGCGCCGCTGCACGCAGGCTTGCACCAAACTGCGCAGTTTCTGGTAATAGCGCCCGGCGTAAATCGCATCATGGCCGCCGGGCACCGGCTTGATCTGTGGCAGCAGCTTCACGCCCAGGTACGGCGTGAACACCACCGCCACCAACCATGAAGCAATCAGTGCAAACCCGACGATCCAGAAGATATTGCCGGCGTATTCCCCCGCACCGGAACGCGCGAAGCCTACCGGCAGGAAGCCAATAATGGTCACTAAGGTGCCGGTCAACATTGGCGCTGCCGTGGAGCTCCAGGCAAAGGTCGCCGCGTGAATCCGGTCGAAGCCTTCCTCAAGCTTCACCACCATCATTTCGATGGCGATGATTGCGTCATCCACCAGCAGCCCCAGGGAAATGATCAGCGCGCCCAGGGTAATGCGGTCGAATTCACGCCCGGTGAGCAGCATGATCACAAACACCACCGACAAGGTCAGCGGCACCGCGGCCGCCACCACCAGCCCGACGCGAAAGCCCAGGGCCAACAGGCTGATCACCATCACCACCGCCAGGGCGACGAAGAATTTCAGCATGAACTCGTTCACCGCCAGGCTGATGTTTTTCGCCTGGTCGGAGACCTTGGCGAAATTCACGCCCAGCGGCAGGTCGGCCTGGATCTTGGCTTCCTGGGCCTTGAGGCTCTTGTCCAGGTCGAGGCCGTTCCAGTGTTTCTCCATGATCACGCCGAGCATCAACGCCGGGTCGCCCTGATGGCGGATACGGTAGCTGGGCGGGTCTTCATAGCCTCGGCTGACGCTGGCCACATCGGCGATGCGCAATAGACGGCCGTTGACTTGCAGGGGCACGTTTTCAATCAGCGCCAGGCTGTCGAACGCGCCGTCGATGCGAATGTAGGCGCGGGCGCCGGCCGTCTCGACAAACCCCGACGGCGCCACGGCGTTCTGGGCGGCGAGGGCGGCAAAGATCTGGTCCGGCTTGATACCCAGCGTTGCCAGGCGCTCATAGGAAAACTCGACAAAGATCCGCTGCGCCTGCTCACCGAGGATATTGACCTTCTTCACCCCCGGCAGGTTGAGGAAACCCTGGCGCAGGTCTTCGGCCATCTGCACCTGTTGGCGGTGGGGCAAGTGCTCGGCTTCCAAGGCGTACAACGCAAAGTACACATCGGAATACTCATCGTTGAAGAAGGGGCCGATCACGCCGCTGGGCAACCTGGCGGCTTCATCGCTGAGTTTCTTGCGGGTCTGGTAGAACAGCTCCTGGACCTCGCTGGGGCGCGTGGACTCCTTGTAGGTCATGCGCATCGACACGAAGCCCGGCTGGGCGATGGTCTCCACGCGGTCGTAGTAGTCCAGCTCCTGCAGGCGTTTTTCCAGGCGGTCGGCCACCTGCTCCTGCATTTCCTGGGCGGTCGCGCCCGGCCAGGCGGCGGTGATGGTCATCACCTTGACCGTGAATAACGGGTCTTCGGCGCGCCCCAGCTTGCCGAACGAGAAGACCCCGGCGGCGAGGATCGCAATGATCAGGAACAACGTGACCGCGCGATGCTTGACCGCCAGTTCCGAGAGGTTGATACCGCGCATGCTCAGTTTTCCTGTTTGCGGTTGAGGGCCAGCACTTGGGCGGGCAAGAGACGCACGGCGTCACCGCTGTGCAGCAGGTGCGCGCCGAGGGCAACGATGCGCTGTCCGGGCGTAACGCCGCTGTCGAGCAGGGCCTCTTCCTGGCCGAGGCTGGCGACGTTCACCGGGGCGAAGCTGACCTTGTCGTCTGCGCCGATCAGCCAGACGCCGGTGCCTTGTCCTGAGTCCTGCAGTGCGCCGATGGGCACGCGGGTTTGCGGCGCCTGGCCGTTCCCTTGCAGGCGCACGGTGATGGTGGAACCGAGGGCGAAACGGTCGACGGCGCCGTGCAATACGTAGCGGGCGCGGTAGGTGCGGGTGGTCGGGTCGGCGCTGGCGGACAGTTCGCGCAGGGTGGCGATCACCGCCTGGTCCGGGGCGCCGAAGGGGAAGGCCAAGGCTTTTTGTGCGGCCTGGTCGCGCTGGTTTTCCGGCAGGTTGACGATGGCTTCGCGGGCGCCGTCATGGGCCAGGCGCGCAACGATCTGCCCTTCGGCGACCACCTGGCCACGGTCCGCCCGCACGTCGGTGATGATGCCGTCGCCGTCGGCCTTGAGGACGGAATAGGTGCGGCGGTTTTCGATCTGGCTGGCGTCGGATTGTGCGGCGGCGAGCTCGGCTTCGGCGACGCGCAGGTTGGTCGCCGATTGGTCGAAGATCTGCCGTGACACCGCGCCGGTACTGGCCAGGCGTTGGTAACGGTTTTCGTCGTCGCGGCGCTGGCGCAGTTGCGCCTGGGCGGCGTTGACGCGGTTCTTCGCCGAGCGCAGGGCCAGTTCGAAGTCGCCGATGTCCAGCACCAGCAGGGTGTCGCCACGGGACACGTGCTGGCCGGGGTCGACTTTACGCTCGATGACCTTGCCGCTGACCCGGAACCCCAGGTCGCTTTCGGTGCGCGCCGCGACCACGCCGGTGTAGGCGCTTTGCTGGGTGCCGGCGGCTTCGACTTTGGCGGCGAGGACCGGGCGTGGCTGGGGCACTTCAGCGGCGGTATCGGCCTTGCTGTTGCAGCCATTGAGGACGATCAACAGCGCCAGGGGCGTGACAAGACGCAAGGGGAGAGGGTGCATGGCGGGCTCCGGGGTGACTAGGGGGCAAAAAATTATGGACATAATTTTTTACGCATATTATGGTCGAAATATAAATTAATCCAGCCCCCCGGATGCCCTCCATGACGAACGCCCCGGTCCCATCACGAAGCCTGTTGTTTCTACTGGTGGCCCTGACCGCGCTGGGAGAGGTTTCGACCCAATTGATCATTCCCGGCCTTGGCGCCATTGAGCAGGCGTTGGCCGCTCCCGCCGGTTCCGCGCTGATGGCGCTGTCGGCGTTTGTGGCAGCCTTTGGCCTCGGTCAATTGCTGTTCGGGCCGCTGTCGGACCGTATCGGCCGGCGCCCGGTGCTTATTGGCGGCCTTGCGCTGTATGTGCTGGCGACCTTGTCGATGCTGCTGGTCGACGACATGTATCAATTCATCGCCGCCCGCGTGCTGCAAGGCCTCGGCGCCTGCGCCGCGCTGGTACTGGCGCGCACGGTGGTGCGCGATGTGTGGAAGGCCGAAGCGGGGCCGGCCCTGGCGTTGACCATGATCGGCATGCTCTACGCCATTGTGGTGGCGCCGATGGTCGGTGGGCTGCTGATCAAATTGTTCGGCTGGCACGCGCCGATCATCCTGGCGTTGACGATTGGCAGCGTGGTGTTGCTGCTGGCCGCGCTGTTCTTTCGCGAGAGCAACCACGCCCTCGACCCCAAGGCCGGCCACTGGCGCACCCTGGGCGGGCAATACCTGGATCTGCTCAAGGGTCGCCAGTACCGTGCGTTCGCCGTGGCCCTGGCGTGCACCTATGGCGCCATGTTTGCGGTGATCGCCGGTTCATCGACGGTGTTTATCAACTTACTGGGCTTCAGCAGCCTGGAGTACGGCATCAATTTCGGCCTGATCGTGTCGATGCTGATCGTCGGCTCCACCTACACCCGACGCAACATCATGCGCCTGGGGCCGCAGCGGATCGTGGCGATGGGCGTGGCGCTGGTGGCCTTCGGCGGGGTATTGGCCGTGGTCATTTATGCCCTGTTCGGCTTGTCGGCAGTGGGACTGGATATCCCGATTGCCCTGGCCACCCTCGGCGGCGGCCTGGTCTTGCCCGGTTCGGTCACCGGCGGCGTGATGCCCAACGCACACCGCGCCGGGTTGGCGGCGGGGCTGATGGGGTTTTCGCAGATGTTCGGCGCCACCTGCAGCGGCGTGCTGTTGAGCCACCTGCGTGACGGCAGTGCCGCGCCGATGATCATCATCCAGGCGTGCTTTGCGGTGACGGCCTTCGTGGCGTTTCACCTGCTGCGCGAGCGGCGCACGGCCCTGGTGCCCAGCGTTTGAGTTGTCACACTTTGTCCAAGTTATTTTGACCTAGATGATTACGATTCTCTTTTGAGTCCAATCCTAAGGTCCACGCCCATGCTTGCTGCTTCTCGCTTCTCACCCCTGGCCCTGCTGGTTGCCGGCAGCCTCAACGCGCATGCCGACGAGCCCTTGGCGCTCAATGACGTCGTGGTGACGGCCTCCGGCTTTGCCCAAAGTGTGGAAGACGCGCCGGCCTCCGTCACGGTGATCGATGGCGAAGCGCTGCGCCGTAAATCCTACCGTGACCTCGGCGACGCAGTGCGCGACGTGGAGGGCGTGACGGTCAATGGCGGCGCGAATGAAACCGACATCTCCATCCGTGGCATGCCGGCTGACTACACGCTGATCATGGTCGACGGCAAACGCCAGAGCGCACGGGAGTCGCGGGTCAATGGCAACAGCGGCTACGAGCAAAGCTTCGTGCCGCCGGCCGCAGCCATCGAGCGTATCGAAGTGGTGCGCGGGCCGATGTCGTCGCTGTATGGCTCGGATGCGATCGGCGGGGTGATCAACGTGATCACACGCAAAGTCTCGCCGACCTGGGGCGGTTCGGTGGGTTACGACTATTCTGCACGCCAGCACAGCGACCAGGGCAATGCGCGCCAGACCCAGTTCTACCTCAGCGGCCCACTCAAGGAAGACTTCCTCGGCCTGCAGGTGTGGGGCCGTTACCTGGACCGCCAGGCCGACGACGATATCGAGCAGACCAATGGCTTTAGTAAGGCCGACCACCGTGACCTCACCGCACGCCTGGCCTTCACGCCGACCCTCGACCACGACATCCTGCTGGAAGCGGGCGCCACGCGCCTGAAGAACGGCGACGGCATGAGCGCCAACTGGGCCACCCGCGAGCAGGAAAACAACCGCGATCACTGGTCGCTGTCCCATCAGGGCCGTTGGGGCTGGGCCACCTCGGACGTCGCGTTGTCCCAGGAAACCTCCTCCCGCGAAGGCAAGGCCACCCCGGCGCAAACCGATATCTACGGGCGCAAACCCGAGATCAAGAACACCGTGTTCGATGCCAAGCTGGTGGTGCCCACTGCGCATAACGTCAGCACATTCGGCCTGCAATGGAATGAAAGCGAGTTGACCGACTGGAACCAGGGCCTGGGCGACCGCGTCGACTATAAATTCTCGGTGGTGCAAAAAGCCCTGTTTGCCGAGAACGAATGGTCGATGACCGACAGCTTTGCCCTCACCACCGGCCTGCGGTTGGACGAGCACGAAGAGTACGGCGCCCATCTCAGCCCAAGGGTCTACGGCGTCTGGCGCGCCACCGAACAGTGGACGCTCAAAGGTGGCATCGCCCGTGGTTTCAAGGCCCCGGAATTGCGTGCGGTGGTCGAGGACTACGCTTACCTGCGCCGCAACCGCTTCGTGATGTTCGGCAACCCCGACCTCAAGCCCGAGACCAGCACCAACTATGAAGTCTCGGCGTTGTGGAGCAACCGCGACAACCTGTCGGGCGGCGTCACGCTGTTCTACAACGACTTCCAGGACAAGCTCTCCACCGTCACCACCGACCGCCGCTGGAACACCTACACCATCATGGAGCGGGTCAACGTCGACAAAGCGATCATTCAGGGCGTGGAACTGAACGGCCAATGGGACATCAGCCCCAGCGTGTTGCTCAAGGCCAATTACACCTACACCGATTCGGAGCAGAAAAGCGGCGCCAACAAAGGCGCACCCCTGGCCCTCACGCCAGAGCAAAAGGCCAATGTGCGTAGCGAATGGACGATCAACGACCGCACCCAGGCCTGGGTTTCGCTGAGTTACTACGGTGAAGAAACCGGTAATACCATTACCGACGAACCGGCGCCGGGCTACACCACCGCCGACCTCGGAGGCTCCTTCGACGTGAACGATTCGCTGACCCTCAACGCCTCCCTCAACAACCTCACCGACAAGCGCCTGGACGATGAAACCTACGGCACGGTGAACTACGGCCGCACCCTGTGGATGGGCGCCACGCTCAACTTCTAAAGCGCCGCCGGCAATCGCACCACCGCGCACAGGCCGGCCGGTGGGCGATTCTCCAACACCAGTTCGCCGCCATGGGCCTGGATGCATGCGCGTGCAATCGCCAGGCCCAGCCCCACGCCGCCGTCGCTGACGCCACGCTGCACAAAGGGTTCGAACACCTTGGTGAGCCAGTCCTCGGGCAAGCCTTCACCGTGGTCAAGAATCTCGATGCACAGCCAGCCGTTATCCTGGCGTGCCAGGCTCAACCGGGCATCACCGGCATGGTGCAGGGCGTTGTCGATCAGGTTGGTGAGGGCGCGTTTGAGCGCCAGGGGGCGACAGGTCAGCATCAGCGGCGGTGCGCCCGTCCAGTTGAGGGGCTGTTGCAGGCGTTGGTAACGCTTGGCCAAGTCGTCCAGCAGCGCGGTGAGTGACAGCGTGGTGGTGGGTTCTTGCACCGCATCGTCACGCACGAAGTTCAAGGTTTCGCGCACCATCGCACTCAACTCGCTGAGGCTTTCGAGCATGTCATCACGGGCCTCGCCGGGTTCGAGCAATTCCACCTGCAGGCGCAGTTCGGTGAGCGGCGTGTTCAGGTCATGGCTGACCGCTGCGAGCATCCGCGTGCGGCCTTCGACATGCCGGGCGAGGTTGGCCTGCATGGTGTTGAAGGCGGCGGTAAGGTCGCGGGCTTCCTGGGGGCCTTGTTCGGGCAGCGGCGCGATCCATTCCCCACGGCTGACGCGCGCGGTGGCCTGGGCCAGGGTCCGCACCGGGCGTACCACGCGGGCGATGAAAAACATCACGATCAACAGCACCGGCAGGGTCGTCACCGGCAGGCTGTAGGCCAATACCCGGCCCCATTCGTAGGCACCGGCGGGATATTGCACGGCGTTCAAGTAGCTGCCGTTGGGCAACGGGACGCTGGTGCGCAGGCGCAAGGGGGCCCAGCCGGCGGGGCTGAACACGTGGGTGCGCGCGTCGGCGCCGCTGACTCTTTCCAACTGCATGCCGATGGCTGCGGCGGGGTCCAGCTGCAGTTGGCTGCGCAGCTCGTCGGCCAGTCGCTGTTCTTCCGGGCGCAGCTCAAAGGGCGCGACTTCCGCCGTGTGGGCAATCCAGAAGCGCGTGTCGTCGGTGCCGATGGCGGCTAACAGGTGCTCGGTCTCACTCGGCGTCAGATCGATGGCTGCGTGATGGGCGGTGCTCAAGCGTTCCAGGCTGAAACGGCGGGACAACGGGTGGATCAGGCTGCCGGTGCGCTGCAGGAACAACATCGCGATGGCGTTTGAGGCCAATAGGGCCAGCAGCAACAGCAGGCTTAGCTGACGCGCCATCGTGCGCGGCCACAGCCGACTCAGGGCGTGCATTCATTGACCTCGGCGGCCAGCAGGTAACCACCGCCCCAGATGGTGCGCAGCAGCTCCTGCGCTGCATCGCCCTGGGCGAGCTTGCGGCGCAGGCGGCTGACCTGGCGATCGATCGCGCGGTCGCTCACGTCGCTGTCGGCGGCGGCCGTGAGGTCGATCAGCCGTTCGCGGGGCAACAGGGTGTTGGGATGGGCGAGAAACACTTGCAGCAGGCGACTTTCGGCGGTGCTGAGCTGGACAGCCGGGCTGCCGTCGCGGCGCAACGTGGCGCCAGTCACGCTGAAATGCCAGCCGCCGAATCGATAAGCGCGTGCGCCACTGCGCGGTGCCGCAGGCCCGGTATTGCGGCTTTGGCGACGCAATACACTGTGGATGCGCGCCACCAGTTCGCGAGGCTCGAAGGGCTTGGTGACATAGTCGTCGGCCCCCAGGTCCAGCCCGCGCACGCGGTCGGCGGCGGTGTCGCGGGCGGTCAGCAGGATCACCGGGGTATTGCTGCGCCGATGCAGCTGGTTGCACAGCTCAAAGCCATCGCCATCCGGCAACAGCACGTCGAGTACCACCACGTCGAAGGCTTGGGTCTTGAGCAATTGCCACATGCCGGCCGCATCTTCGGCGGTGCGCACATCAAAGGTGTGGCGGCGCAGATAGGTGGCCAACGGCTCGCGAATTTTGCGGTGGTCATCCACCACCAGCACGCGAGGCGCGGCAGGCGCAGGGGCAAACGGCATTGCAGCCCTCGGAGGGTTGAGCGGGAGAGGGGGATATTACTACGAGTCATTATCATTAACGCTGTTTTTGTGCTGGCGTCGCGCAATACCGTTCTATCAGTGGAACGATCAGGGTTGTTTTCATCGTCTAGCGCCGAATTGATATTGGTTTTAAGGTGTATGCACTTTGGAGGACTACCATGAAAAAACTCATCGGCATCTACACCAGCCCCCGCGCTCATTGGGTCGGCGACGGCTTCCCGGTGCGCACCCTGTTTTCCTACGACACCCTGGGCAAGCACATCAGCCCATTCCTGTTGCTGGACCACGCCGGTCCGGTCGATTTCACCCCGACCGCACAACGTCGCGGCGTCGGCCAACACCCCCATCGCGGCTTTGAAACCGTGACCATCGTCTACGACGGCGAAGTCGAGCATCGTGATTCCACTGGCGCCGGCGGCAAAATCGGCCCGGGCGACGTGCAATGGATGACCGCCGCCAAAGGCATCCTCCACGAGGAGTTCCATTCCGAAGCCTTCGCCCGCAGCGGCGGGGTGATGGAAATGGTGCAACTGTGGGTCAACCTGCCGGCCAAGGACAAAATGGCCGACGCCGGTTACCAGACCCTCGTCGATGGCGACATCCCGGTGCTGCCACTGGCCAACGACGCCGGACAACTGCGCCTGATTGCCGGTGAATTCGCCGGCACCCAAGGCCCGGCGCGTACGTTTACGCCGATTGACGTGTGGGACCTGCGCCTCAAGGCCGGCAAGGCGGTCACCCTGGACCTGCACGCAGGGCGCAACACCGCCCTGGTGATCCTGCGCGGCACGGTGTTGGTCAATGGCGAGGAAGTCGCGCGCCAAGGGCAATTGGCGTTGTTCGAACGCGACGGCAGCCAGCTCAGCCTGGCGTCCAACGACGACGCCAAGGTGTTGTTGCTCAGCGGCGAGCCGATCGACGAGCCCATCGTCGGCCATGGGCCGTTTGTGATGAATACCGAGCAGGAGATTCATCAGGCGTTTGCTGACTTTCAGTCGGGGCGGTTTGGGCAGATGTAAGCACACCCGCTATACCCTGGAGCGGCATTTCATGCGATCTTCCCGTCATTCGCCCTGGAGTCGCCTGGATGCCCTCACTTATCGCTGATCACCCGATGCTGTGCGCCTTGGCGCTGATCTTTATCGACATCGCCGTGTGGCGCCTTATTTCCGCCAACCTTGCCAACTGGAAGCTGGCGGCGCGGTTGGTGATCTTTGCCGTGTTCAGTGCCGTGCTGTTCAACGACGGCATGAACCCCATGCAGCTCGCGCCCTATGCGGACAACACCGCCTTGCACCTGGCTGCCACCGCCTTGCAGATCGGCTGGTGGCTGTTCGCGGCGCGCACGCTGACGGTGTTGCTCGGTGCAGTGATGATGCAGCGGGTCGGGCACACCGGGCGGTTGTTGCAGGACTTGATGGGGGCGGTGATCTTCCTGATTGCGATCATTGCCGCCATGGCCTATGTGCTCGACTTGCCGGTCAAAGGCGTGCTCGCCACCTCCGGCGCGGTGGCGATCATCGTCGGCCTGGCGTTGCAAAGCACCTTGAGCGACGTGTTTTCCGGGATCGTGCTCAACACCACCAAGCCGTATCAGCTGGATGACTGGATCTCCATCGACGGCACCGAAGGCCGGGTGACGGACATCGACTGGCGCGCCACGCGCCTGCAAACCTCCCAGGGCAGCATGGCGGTGATCCCCAACTCCCTGGCGGCCAAGGCCAAGATCATCAACTTCTCGCGCCCGGCGGATATGTTCGGCTTGGCGGTCAGCCTGCAGGTCAGCCCCCATGCGCGTCCGCAAACGGTGATCGAGGCCTTGGAGCGGGCGATGCAAGGGTGCCGACCGCTGCTGGCCCAGCCGGCACCGAGCGTGGCGTTCAAGACCTCGGCCAGCGGCGGTGTCGAGTATGAAATCAGCGGGTTCGTGCCAGCCATGGCCCTCAAGCGCGAGGTGCGTAACCAGCTGTACGACCTGGCCTTCCGTCACCTCCAGGCGGCGGGCGTCGGCGTGTTGTCGGCGACCGAAAGCAGTGCGCCGCCGAGCCTGTCGGCGGCGCGCGCATTGCTCGAGCGCTCGTCGATTTTCTCCACCCTGCGCCAGGAAGAAAAAGACACCTTCAGCCAGAACATGACCCTGCACACCTACCGCAGCGGCGAAATGATCCTGCCGGCAGGGGAGGTGAGCGACCATTTGTTTATCGTTGAATCCGGCGTGGTCTCGGTGATGCTGACCAAGGCCGGGCACAAGTTCGAAGCCGGGCGCATGGGACCGGGCGAGGTGATCGGCGAGGCGGGGATCCTGTCGGACCAGGCGGCGCTGGCGGATTTCACCGCCAAGACGTCCTGCACCTTGTACCGCATCGAGAAGGAATACTTGAAACCGTGCCTGGACGCGCGCCACGACATCAGCGAAGCGATGAAGGCGCTGCTGGATTTCCGCCTGCACACCGCACAGACCTTGACCCAGGAAACGCCGGTGGTACCGGTCAAGAAAGGCTTTCTGCAATGGTTGCGCAAGCGCGGGTTGTAGCCGATTAAGGCGCCATGGCGATGCGGTAGCGCTGGTCGAAATCGTCCGCCAACTGCGCCAGCGTCACATCCCCCAAGCGCGCCAGCAACAACGACTGGGCCTGGTCGAAGGCGTCCGTCAGCGCGGCGTTAACCGCCTGTTCGACCAGGCATTCGGGGTGGTCGGTAGACAGGCCGATGGCGAATAGCGACGGCGTGCCCAGGGCGTTGTGAATATCCAGCAAGGTGATTTCACTCAAGGGTTTGCCCAGGCTCCAGCCGCCCTGGTGGCCTTTTTCCGAGCGTACATAGCCCTTTTCCTTGAGCAGCCCGAGCGTGCGCCGTACCACCACCGGGTTGGTGCCGAGCATCTGGGCAATGGTCTCCGAGGTCGCACGCTCTTCGTGGCGGCCCATATGGATCAGCACATGGAGCATGCGCGAAAGCCGGGTGTCGTTTCTCATCAATAAACCTCAGGTTGAATCCTGCCAAAGTATCGTTCGTAACCTGAAAAGTTGCGAGATGCTTGACGGCGTATTTTTACGTAACTTATGGTGTGTCGTGAAAGCGTTCGGACAACCGGATGCACCCAACACGGGGTCACCTTCATGATGTATGACGTCATTATCGTGGGCGGCAGCTATGCCGGCCTGTCAGCGGGCCTGCAGTTGGCGAGGGCGCGGCGCCAGGTGCTGGTGATTGATGCGGGGCAACGGCGCAACCGGTTTGCGGCCACTTCCTACGGCTTCCTCGGCCAGGATGGCCAGGCGCCGGAGACCATCGCCGCAGAGGGGCGCAGCCAGTTGATGGAGTATCCGACCGTCACCTGGGTACAGGGCAGCGTGATTGAGGCGACTGAGCAGGCGCCAGGTTTCGGCGTTCGCACCGAATACAACGGCACGTTTCACGGCAAACGCCTGATCCTCGCCACCGGCGTGGTGGACGAGTTACCCGCCATCGAAGGCCTCGAACAGCGTTGGGGCAAGCACGTATTCCATTGCCCTTACTGCCACGGTTATGAGCTGGACAAAGGCCGCATCGGCGTACTGGCAACCTCACCCTTGGCCATGCACCACGCGTTGATGCTGCCTGACTGGGGCACCACCACCTTGTTCTCCAATGGCGTGTTCACCCCGGATGCCGAGCAACAGGCGCAGTTGGATCGACGCGGCGTCGGCGTTGAAAGCGGACCGGTACGGCGCATCGTCGGTGAGCGTGCCGACCTGGAACTGGTCGACGGCCGAGTGTTCAGCCTTGACGGTATCTTCACAATGTCGCGTACCCGCATCAGCCCTTTGGCCGGGCAACTGGGCTGTGAGTTGGCCGACGGCCCCACCGGTCCTTACCTGCACACCAATGATCTGCGCCAGACCTCCGTTGCCGGTGTGTTTGCGTGTGGCGATGCCTCCCTTGCCGCCGGTTCCGTTGCGCTGGCGGTGGCAGAGGGGGTGCGCGCCGGGGTGGGCGCGCATTTTTCGCTGATCCAGGGGTGAGGCATACGTTGCCCATGCACCACGGGGCCAGGGTCTATTTGCTGTCGAGGAAACCCAGCAGCGCGGCATTGAACAGCGCGGGGTCTTGCAGGAACGCAAAGTGGCTGGTGTTCGGCAGGATCAACAGCCCGGCACCGGGGATGGTCGCGGCCATGTACTCGGTGTGTTCACGCTTGATCGCTTCGTCATGGTCGCCATCGGCGATCAGGATAGGCGTCTTGATGCTCTGCAATTGCGCGTCGGTCCAGTTCGGTTGGCTGGCCCACATATGGCTGATCTGCTCGACAAACGCGCCGTACTCTCCAGGCGTCGGTGACAGCTTGGCGTACTCCTTGCCGGCGCGTTCGATAAAGGCGGCGAAGGTCGGATTTTTCTCGACGCCGTCCTTCACTCCCGCGGTCTGGGTGTTGGCGGCGAAGGCGAAGACTTTGCCGATACGGTCTGGGTGACGCAGGGCCAGGTCAATGCCGATGATCGCGCCGTCGCTCCAGCCGACGATGTCGGCGCGCGGGATGTTCAGGCTGTCGAGCACGGCCACCACATCATCCGCCATCAGGTCATAACCGTAGGGTCTGTCATCCCGTGAACTGCGCCCGTGGCCGCGGCTGTCGATGCTGATCACGGTGTGCTTGGCGGCCAACGCCTTGACCTGGTGACCCCAGTAATCGGCGTTGGACAAGCCGCCATGCAGCAGCACCACCGGCGAGCCATGACCCGTGCGGGTGTAGTAGACCTTGATACCGTTGACGGCGGCGTAACCGGTCTTTGCACCGACCACGGGGGCGGGCGTCGGCGGCAGGGTTTCCCAGCGTTCAGCGGCGTGGGCGGTCGAGAACGACAACAACAGGCAGGCAGCTGCCAACAGGCGACGTGACATGGCGATTCCTTTTTGCAGTGATCTATCAAAAGGGAGCAGGCTCTGAACTCTAGCATCGCGCCAGGCATGGTAAATACGCATTTTTGTCTATCAAAAACGGCGGTTTGAAAGAAACAAATGCAGTTATATCAATGCAATAAAGTCGTCTAAGCCAGGCAGGGGCATTTTCTTCAATACCGCCATGGCATTGCCCTCTACCGTGGTTCCTTCGTCACTTGTTCGAATAAAAAGGAACTGCAATGAGCTTGATCATTTCCATGGCCGCCTTCGCCCTGGCCACCTCCATCACGCCGGGTCCGGTCAATGTGGTTGCGCTGAGTTCAGGGGCGCGCTTCGGCTTTGTCGCCAGCCAGAAACACGTGTTCGGCGCGGCGGTGGGCTTCACGCTGCTGTTGGTGTTGATCGGCCTGGGCTTGCATGAAGTGCTGGTGCGCTGGCCGATATTGACCCAGTTGATCCAGTGGGGTGGGGTGGCCTTCTTGCTGTATATGGCCTGGAAGCTGGCGGTGGACGACGGCCGCCTGGACGCCGAGGGCACCGCCACGGCGCCGTCGATGCTCTATGGCGCGGTCATGCAATGGCTCAACCCGAAGGCCTGGCTGGCGTGCGTGGCGGGGATGGGCTTGTTTGTGGCGCAGGGCGATGCCGCGCAGGTCTGGCTGTTTGCGGCGATCTACCTGGTGATCTGCTACCTGTCGGTGGCGTGCTGGGCCTACGCGGGAACCTTTTTGCGCCGCTATCTTGGCGACGCTCGTGGCGTGAGGCTGTTCAACCGTTCAATGGCCGGGTTGCTGGTGGCCAGTGTGGGTTATTTATTGCTGGCTTGAGCAGCTCGCGGTATTGCCCCGGCGTGGCGGCGAAATGCTGTTTGAACGTGCGCTGGAAATGCGCCTGGTCGGCGAAGCCTGCGGCCAGGGCCACGTCGGCGATCAGCTCGCCCTGGCGCAGTTGGGTGCGGGCGAACTGGATGCGCCGGTTCACCAGGAAGGCATGCGGGGTCAGCCCGTAATACTGCTTGAACGCGCGGATCAGATAAGACGGCGACAGCTCTGCCGCCAGGCAGATGTCTTCCAGTTTCAGCGCCTCGGTGCAGTGTTCGCGGATGTATTCAGCGGCGCGCTCGAGCTTATGGTTGACCTCACGCACGGGGGCCGGCGACGGGTTCAGGCGCTGCTGTACCTCACTGAAATAGCTCACCAGCGCGCTCTGTTTGTGCAGGAGCTCGGCGTGCTCATCCAACAGGATTGCGTACAGTTCGATCAAGCCGTTGTACAGCACGCTGTCGCGTGTGTGCGGCGTGGTGAACGGGCGGTAGCCCTGATCGGTGCTGAAGCCCAGCTGATGCTGTAAGTCGGTCAACCAGGGTGTGTCGAGGTAGAGCATGTGATACGACCAGGGCTGGTCGTGGATCGGGTTGCACGCGTGCACATCGCCGGGGTTCATCAACACCACGGTGCCGGCACAGATCTCGAACGTCTGCGCACCGTAGTGGTAATAGCTGCGGCCGGTGGTGATCGCACCGATGGAAAAGTGCTCGTGCGCGTGACGGGTATAGGTGACCTTGCGCCCGTCGGCGATGGTGCGGGCCTCGATAAAGGGCAGGTTGGGGTCGCGCCAGAAGCGTGGCGAATCCGCAGGGTGAGCAGTGACGTTCAGCGACATGGCAATGGTTCCATCCCGAGCAGGGGCGAGGCGTAATCATTACACAGCCATGCGTTGAATCACCATGCCGGCGAGTTATGCATGCGGTATCACCCGTTTACCGACGTGCTCGTTCCTCGGGTCGTATCGGCCGGCAGTAGGTGGCTGAAACCAGCCACCGGGACAAGAGGTTGCGGCTGGCGGTGGGGTCAGAAATCCCAGCGTGTCGCCAGTTGCAAGCTGCGCGGTTCGCCGTAGAAACCGGTGCCGAAGTTGCCAAGGCCGGTGTAATACTTTTTGTCGAACAGGTTCTTCACGTTCAGTGTGGTGCTCAGGTGCTCATTGAAGCGATAGCGAGCCATGACATCCACCAGGTAGTAGCTGTCCTGGGTAATGCGCGCGTTGTGGCCGAAATTGACCGTGTCATTCGGGTCGGGCTGGAACACATTGCCGAAGAATTCACTCTGCCAGTTCACGCCGCCGCCCACGGTGACGTTCTCCAATGCGCCGGGCAGGCGATAGGTGCTGAACAGGCGCACCACCTGCTGCGGCGTGGTGGTTTGCAACACCGAGCTGTAGACGTAGCCGTCATTGGCATCGCGGGTGTGCTGGTAGGTATAGCCGGCCGAGAGGTTCCAGCCGTCCAGCACTTCGCCCGACAGTTCCGCTTCAAAGCCCTTGGTCGTGGCCCCGGCAATCGGGCGATACACCGAGTCGGTCTCGAAGCCCGAGACATACTCGGCCACGTTGTCCTGCTCGATACGGAACGCGGCAACGCTGGCATTCAGGCGGCCGTCGTAAAACGCCGCCTTGAGCCCGGCTTCATAGGTGTTGCCCTCGATCGGGTCGAGCAGCTTGCGGTCGGCGTCCTTGCTGGATTGCGGACGGTAGATCTGGGTGTAACTGGTGTACACCGACCAGGTGTCGTTGAGGTCGTAGACGATCCCGGCGTAGGGCGTGACCACGCCGCTCTGGCGGTAGGTGGTGCGGTTGTCGGGCTTGGCCGGGTCGTAGAAGTCGGTGCTGTCGGTGCCGCTGAACGTGCTCACGCGGGTGCCGAGGATCACCGACAGGTCATCGGTGGGTTTCAGGCGCGTGGCCAGGTAGGCACCGGTCTGGCGCTGCACGATATCGTTCTGGCCGCTGCGCGGGATGTCCGGTTTGGCGTATTCGCCGTGCCAGTCGAAAATGCTGCCGCCCACCGGTGGGTAGATCGAGCCGTACACCGGCACGTCCTGTTTCGAGCGGGTGGCCATGAAGCCCATGATCAATTCGTGCTCACGGCCAAACAGGCTGAACGGGCCGCTGAGGTTGACGTCCAGGGTGTTCTGCACCTGATCGCCCTTGTACTTGCCCATGAACATGTACATGTTCTCGCCGCTGACCGGGTCCGGGTTGCCGCCGCTGGCCGAGGCGAGCAGGGTGTCGTGCTGGCTGCGCTTGCGGTCGAGGTTGACTTTGAGCGACCAATCATTCGCCAGCGTGTGCTGCACCGAGGCGAAGAGCGTCTGGTTGTTGAAGTCGCGACGGCTCCAGTCGGCGGCCGGGTTGAACGAACGCGAGAAGTGTGTGCGTGAGCCGTCGCTGAAGTACATCGGGAACCCGGTCCAGCTGGCGCCACGGGAGCGCGTGTCCTGCTGGTCGATGCCGAACGTCAGCAGGGTATCGGGCGTGAGGTCGGCCTCAAGGATGCCGTAGGCGATGTCCTTGGTGTGCTGGTAGTGGTCCAGGTACGACTGGCGGTCCTGGTACACGCCGACAAACCGCCCGCGTACATTGCCGGACTCCGTCAGCGGGCCGGAAATATCGCCTTCGGTGCGGTAATTGTCCCAGGAACCGAAGGTCTGGGTCACCGAGGCCTTGAACGTCGGCGTGGGTTTTTTGCGGATCAGGTTGACCGTGGCCGAAGGGTCGCCGGAGCCGCTCAGCAGGCCGGCCGAGCCCTTGATGATCTCCAGGTGGTCGTACACCGCCATGTCGGTGCTGGTGGTGCCGTAGTCATACACGCCGTCGTAGGTGGAGTTGACGCCGTCGTACTGGAAATTGGTGATCGGCAGGCCACGGCTGGAGAACTCCCAGCGCTCACTGTCGTAGTTCTGCACGCTCACGCCAGGGGCGCGGCGCAGGGTGTCGGCGATGCTGTTGGTGCCCTGGTCGTCCATTTGCTGGCGGGTGATCACGGTGACCGATTGCGGGGTTTCACGCATCGACAGCGGCAGGCCGGTGGCCGAGGCCATGGAGCCGGTGGTGTAGGCGTGGGTGTCTTCGGTGGTCGCGCCGAGGTCCTGGCCGGAGATCGTCGTGGCGCCCAGTTCCAGCGTGTCGCTGTCAGCCGGGATCAGCGCCAGCACGTAGCTATTGTTGCCTTGGGGCACGGCCTGCAGACCGCTGCCTTGCAACAGGCGCTGCAAGCCGGCCGCCGGGGTGTAGCTGCCATTCAAGCCAGGGCTGGTCTTGCCCGCGGCGAGGCCATTGTGGCCGGCGATGAAAATGCCCGACTGCTCGGCAAAGCGGTTCAACACACTGACCAGCGAGCCGGCGGCGATGCGATAAGAGCGCGCGGCTTCCTGGGTCGAGGGCGAGTCGGCGGCCTGCACCATCGGCGCGCCGAAGCAGAACAGCGAGGTGGCCAGCGCCAATGGGCGCAGCGCGAAGCGAGCAGGTTGCGACATGGATGTTTCCCTTTGGATCAAATCGATCGGCGAATTGAAGCGTCTGCAGGGTTAACCGAACGAGTTGTAGGAAAGGGAACTGGCGATTGAAAGTTTTTTTACTTTGGCCTGACCGTAGCCCACCATGGCATCAGCCGGTCGACCCTCACCGGCAGGGCGGCTTGCAGCAGATGCAATGCGTGGTCGCTGTCCATCAGTGGGAATGAGCCCATCACGGGCAGATGGGCCACTGCCGGGTCACAGCCCAGGTGGCCGGGGCGATAACGGTTGAGTTCGGCGATCAACTGCCCCAGCGGCAGGTTATCCGCCAACAGCACGCCACGGCTCCAGGCCTCGCGCGCCGGGGAGGCCGATGCGGTGGGCGTGAAGCCGTCGCGAGTGAATGACACTTGCTGGCCCGCTTCGAGGATGCGCACGTGCTGGTCTTGGGTGGTGACCTGCACCCGGCCTTCGAAGACGTTCAGCTGGGTGTGATCGTTGCCTTGCAGCACGCTGAAACGGGTGCCCAGCGCTTGCATGCGGCCGTGCTCGGTCTCGACCAGGAACGGCCGGTTGGCGTCCTTGGCCGTGTCGATCAACACCTCGCCAAAGCGCAGGTGCAGTAAGCGTTGTGCCACATCAAAACGCACATCCAGCGCGCTCAACGCGTTCAGCCACACATGGCTGCCATCGGCCAGCAGCGTATCGCGGGTCTCGCCGCTCGTGGTCGCGTAGTCCGCGCTCCAGCCGCCCACCCGCCGGGGCAGGGCGGTGTTGCGCCAGGCGCCCCAGGCCAGCGTCGAACCGGCGCACAGCACCAGTAGGGTCTTGAGCGTCTGGCGCCGCGAACTGCGCAAGGCGCGGCTGGCGCCATGGGCTTGTTCCTGCAGCGGGGCAAACCGTTGGCTCACCCGCTGTACATACTGCCAGGCCTCCAGGTGTTCGGGGTTTTGCGCGACCCAGGCCTGCCAACGCAACTGCTCCAGCGCACCGCCTTGATCCTGCAGGCGCACATACCATTGCGCGGCCTGCTCCAGGCTGGCGTGGCTGAGCTTGCCCGGCGTGTTCATTGCACCAGCATCCCGTCGAGTTCGGCTTCCAGGATCGCGCAGTGCAACAGGGCCTGGGCCATGTACTTCTTGACCATGCGCTCGCCCACACCCAACTGCTCGGCGATTTGCTTGTAGGGCAGACCATGCAACTGGGCGAGCAGGAAGGCTTCGCTGACCTTCTTCGGCAGACGCGCGAGCATGGCGTCCACCTCCACCAGCGTCTCGACGATGATTGCCCGTTGCTCCGGCGACGGGTGCAGCGCCTCCGGCCGCTCGGCCAGGGTTTGCAGCCAGGCGCGTTCGAGCTGGCGACGGCGCCAATGGTCGATGCACAGCCCGCGTGCGATGGTGGCCAGGTACGAGCGTTGGCGGACGGGGTCGGTCTCGGCCGGGGGGCGGCTGAGAATCCGGATAAACGTGTCATGGGCCAGGTCGGCGGCATCCCAACGGTCGTTCAAGCGCCGGCGCAGCAGGCCGAGCAGCCAACGGTGGTGGGTGCCGTAGAGGTGGGTAAAAGAGGTCGACACACTGCCCGTCCAGCTCAAAAAAGCGCGCAAATAAGAATTGGTCGCGATTAAAGCAAAGCGTTGCGCCGTGCGCAAATGATATTGGTTTGCAATCGTCCGGGTCTGCCTGTGCGCATTCAGGCTAAAACCGCGGCGTGCCCCGTTTGAGCCTGTCGACACGACGGACCGCTGCATCCCTCGTCGACTGTCACAGCGGTTTAGACAAAAACACCCGGCTGCTGCCCGCCGGTTCGCAGGGCACTTCACCGAATTTTACCCAGCCATGTTTCTCGTAAAACCCCGGGGCCTGGAAGCTGAGGGTATAGAGCACCGCATGGCGACAGCCACGGCGGCGGGCTTCGTTTTCGAAGGCTTGCAGCAACTCGCTGCCCAAGCCCGAACCACGCAGGTGTTCGGGCAGGTGGAAGAGGTCGAGGAAGGCCATGCCCAGCGTGGTTTTACCGGTGATGCCGCCGACGATCTGTGCCGTGATGGGGTCTTTGATCAGCACCGTCAGCGGCTGGCGATCGTTGAAACCGGTGATGGCCTCGTTGAAGGCCGCGAGGCTGCTGCCGAGGAGGTGCTCGGCTTCGGTGTTGGGTTGGTCGCTGATTTCTATCCGGTGTGGCGTCATCATAGGGCTTCTCGATGGATACCTTTTGGGCAGAAGGGGGCGGATAAGTACCGCCCCCCATCGCCGGTTGCCTTAAGCGCGCTGCCATCCTCCCATATCATCGGCCCTGATCTCGAAATCTATCGCCTCGCGGTAAGGATCGCCAAGCGGCATAGGCCGGCCGTTGCCAGAGGCCTGGGTGGGTTGCCAGGTTTGCGTGTTCGGATCGAATACTTCTGCATCCTCCCCGGCCGTCTGGTCGAGAGGGTTGTGCCGTGGATGGTCGTTATCGATCCGGTCTGTGTTGAAGGCCGGGGGCATCGGAGCGTAGGGCGAGAAACCGTTGATTGAAGACATGACTGCACCTCTTTGATAGGCAATTGAAGGCCCGCCAGACGCTGGTTCGGCGGAGTGCTTCGCAGGCTACCGAGGCCTTCAGAGGCATTCAACGAGGTGTTTTGGAGTGGATGTAACGGGTTAAAACCGGCATTGAGCACATTCATAACATCAGCTGCCTGGCTGTCAGGCGAGGTCTGTGTTCGCTCGCGATGTTTCAGGTTTTGCGTCAGAAAAGGCGACGTCGATCCGGTTTTTGCTTATCGGCAGACAGCAGCCGGTTAAACCGGCTGCCCACCGTTAGATGTCTAGACACATAAATCAGGGCCACAACGGTGACCGTCTAAAGCGCCATCACCATTTCATGCCACGCCATCCCGCCATGATCGGAAGGCGAAGGTCGTGTGTATTGATAGCCCATGCGCTCGTACAGGGACACATGCTGTTCCTTGCACATCAAGTGAATCGTCTGCTTGCCCAGCGCCCGCATGCGGGCCACAAACTCAGTCATCAATACCTTGGAATACCCTTTGCCCTGATGCGCCGGATCGACCACCACCGACATGATCACCACATTCGGCGCCTCGGCCGAATGGCCCACCAACTCCTTGAACGCCTCGTCCGACATCACCACGTCATGGGCACAGCCGCAGTTGATGAAACCCACTACCGCACCGTCGGCCTCCAGGATCAAAAAACCTTGCGGGTATTGCGCAATCCGCGTGGCGATCTTTTCCAGGGTCGCGGCTTCATCGCCTTCGTAGGCAGTGATCTCGATTTCAAAGCAACGGGCGGCGTCGGCGGGGAGGGCGTTGCGGAAGCTGAGGGCGGGCATGGTATTTCCTGAGGCATTAAGCGAAGGCCACATCATAAAGAAACATCACTTGCCTGGCACTGAAACGCTATCTTCGGCGGGCGCTGTCGAATCGTCGCACCGTCCCGTTGGACTGCTCAGCAGTCCCATTTTTGGGGCCGCTTCGCGGCCCAACGGGAGCAAGCTCCCTCGCCACAGGTAAAGTGTTCGCCCTTAACTGACTCGCATTAGGTCAATCCCGCTCCCACAAGGTTTCACGCCATGCCCAGCATTCGCATCATGACCCCGACCGACTACGACGCCGTTCTCCACCTCATGCAACATACCCCCGGCATCTCTCTGCGCGACGCCGACTCCCGTGACGCCACCGAGCGTTATCTTGCGCGCAACCCTGGCTTGAGTTTTGTCGCTGAAGCCGAAGGCCGGTTGATCGCTTGCGTAATGTGCGGCCACGACGGGCGTCGTGGTTACCTGCAGCATTTGCTGGTACTGCCGGACTATCGTCGCCAGGGTATTGCGCAGGCGCTAACGCAACGCTGCCTCGACGCACTGGCGTCGTTGGGCATCCACAAATGCCACCTCGACGTGTTCAAGACCAACACCCACGCCGCCCGCTATTGGCAAGGCCAGGGTTGGAACCTGCGCACCGATATCGACCGCTATTCCTTCACCCGCCCCGGTAACGAAAACGCCTAGGGCATGCGTTAATAGGGCGATGATTTCATGGAAGGAAATTGACATGCTGGAGATCAAACGGGCCACCTCGCAGGATGCCCAAGTAGCGTTCGACATCCGCTTGCGGGCCATCCGCAGCCAATGCATTGGCGCCTATACGCACGAGCAAATGATGATGTGGACGCGGGGTAAAGCCGAAGACGGCTACAGCACCCTGATGGATAAACTGTTTTACCTGGGCTGGGTGCAGGGACAGCCGGTAGTCACCGGAATGCTTGACCTGGACAACCACGAAGTGGGCGCATTGTTTGTATTGCCTGGGTTTACCGGCTGCGGATATGGCAAGGCGATGCTGAATCATCTTGAGAATGTTGCGCGGGAACTGGCTATTGAAGAGGTGGTGCTGGATGCGACCTTGAACGCAGCGGGTTTCTATCGGGCGTGCGGGTATGTGGGGGATGAGCAGGCGATTTATCACTCGCCCTCGGGGTTGGCGTTGGCGTGTATTGCAATGACAAAACCACTGAACAGCTGATGGAACACGGCTAAAAGTGTGGGAGAAAGCGCCCACTTCGGTTTATCTCGCCGCCCGAAAAGCCGCCCGCAGCCGTGCTATCACTTGATCGACTGACGCTCCCTGAATCGGCGGCGGCATAGCGCTCTCGCCAAATTCGCGCCACACAAACAGCGTCAGCTCAGCCCCATCGGTCAGTGCTTGCTCCAGCGGTGGCGCGCCAAAACCTTGCAGCAGCCGATATCGATCATCCCGCCAGAACGCGGCTTCTACCCAGGGGTATACCGGGATGAAATGAAAGTGCAGCGGGAATCCCGGCATGTGCCCGTAACGGCTGATATACAGCCATTTCGGCGCAAGCTGCGCCTCCATCACTCGCTGGGTCTTCGCCAGCAAGCCACCCAGCTCGGCCAGTGCCGCTTCCGGCATGTCCGCCAGGGAGTGGATCGGTGCCTTGGCCCCCAGCATCAGGTAACCGGGCAATGCCGAAGCCACATGATGGTTGAGCCGCCAGTGTTCGGTTTCGTGAAGGACGTAGGCTGGGTCGATCTGCATAAGCGTATCCAGGAGAGCAGTGCAGGCAGGATACCTGTATCCCACAAAAGCGCTTGATCTGTGTCTATCGCCC
This sequence comes from Pseudomonas sp. A39, assembly GCF_058145955.1. Taxonomy (NCBI): domain Bacteria; kingdom Pseudomonadati; phylum Pseudomonadota; class Gammaproteobacteria; order Pseudomonadales; family Pseudomonadaceae; genus Pseudomonas; species Pseudomonas sp. A39. The sequence goes on along the minus strand of NZ_JBYVMD010000013.1, from coordinate 14,876 downwards.
GCTGCCCTAAGTGGCTAGCCTCAAGCCCCGTTAAACAACCACCGAGCCCGACATGGATCTGACTGCCGTCCCCTTTGGCACCACCGACTGGTCCACGGTCGAACCCGTGATTCACCCAGGTGTCACCGGCAACGCGCTGTGGCGCACCTGCCACTTCGGCACTACCCGCGTGCGCATGGTCGAATACACCCCCGGCTACCTGGCGGATCATTGGTGCTGGCGAGGGCATGTGCTGTTGTGCCTGGAAGGCCAATTGCACACGGAACTGGAAGATGGCCGCCAGTTCATCCTGACGGCCGGAATGAGTTACCAGGTGGGCAATGACATGGAAGGCCATCGTTCATCGACGAGCGTTGGGGCGAAGCTGTTTATTGTCGATTGAGGGGGCAAGCAGTGCATCAGTGCATCTTGCTGTGGTCCATCCCATCCAGGCCACGCGCCGGCGCGTTCACTTCAATTGCCTGCTTCTCACCCTTGGCGTTTTGCACGGTCAGGGTCAGCGGCACTTGGTCGCCTTCCTTGATCTGGCCGGTCAGGCCCATCAGCATCACGTGGTAACCGTTGGGGTCGAGGGTCACCGCTTTGCCCGCAGGCAGGGCCACCGAGTCCACCGGGCCCATGTGCATCACGTCGTCCTTCATGCTCATTTCATGGATCTGCACGTCCTTGGCCACCGGCGAGGTCACGCTCAGCAACTGGCTGTCGGTGTCGGCGGTGACGGTCATGAACGCACCGCTGGACGGTTGGCCCGGCACGCTGGCGCGCACCCACGCGTCGGTCACTTGCACCTGGGCGCTGGCGTGCGCTGCAAGGCCCAGCAGGGTCATGCCGATAAGGGTGCGTTTGAGGTGTTGAACGGCAGTCATTAGCAGACCTCCATGACGGTGAGCAGGTCTTCTGCGCACTCTTTAGCGGTAAGGGATGCCTGCAGGCCCAGGCGCAGGTTGCCACGCGTATCGAACACGAAACTGGTGGCCGTGTGGGACAGGGTGTAGGTATCGCCGGCGGGGATCTTTTCATAAAAGATCCCGAACTCCTTGGCGGCCACGGCGATTTCTTCCGGGGTGCCGTACAGCGCTTCGAAGCTCGGGTCGAAGGCCTTGACGTACCTGTCGAGGATCTCTGGCGTGTCGCGCTCCGGGTCCAGGGTGATAAACACCACTTGCATGATTTCGCCGTCGCGGCCCATCAGCTTCTTGGCCTGGGCGGCGCGCGCCAGGGTGGTCGGGCACACGGCCGGGCACTGGGTGAAACCGAAGAACACCACCGGCATCAGGCCTCGGAACGAGCTCAGGGTGACGGTTTCGCCGTCGGTGTTCTTGAGCTTGAAGGTGCGGCCCATGATCTTGTCGCTCAAGTCCTTGCCGTACTTGAAATTCAGCTTGGGGCTGTAGTCACAGCCGCCCAGCAGGCCGCCCAGGCCCAACAGGCCCATACCGGTCAGCACTTTGCGGCGGGTGAATAACGTACTCATCAACGGTGCATCCTGTGAAACGCCTGCATTGCTCTGGATCGACACATCAGGCTTTGAGGGCGCCCAGTCTACCAACCCTGGGAAGTGCACGTAATCTGCGACGTTCTGCCACAGGGGCATGCCGCGCTTCATCCTTTTGCGGCGCTGGTGGTAGAGTCGCCGCCATGAAATTGAGCCACCCCGACCGTTCGCTGATCGCCTGGGCCCTGTACTTCTGCGTGCTGATGAACCTGTTCGCCTGCGGTTTGGGGCATGGGCAGATGACGGGGCAGGCACTCAATGGCATCGGCGGGGCGTTCTGTTCGGTGGACGGCAAGCAGGCGCCACTTTCCGACAAAGGGTTGGGCAGCCCGGCTTCCAGCAACATCTCGAACTACTTTGCCTGCCCGGTGTGCAACGCCGTGACCGTTGCGCTGGTGTTCCTGATCGGCCTCGCCTGGCTGCTGGGCCTGGGGCAAACGCCGCGCCCGGCCCATGAACGGCGTAACAAGGCGCCGCCGCGATACCTCTGGCCCTCGGCCAACCCCCGCGCATCCCCCGCATTCTGACGTGTGCCTTGGGCCTCCTGAGACCAGGAGGCGTTCTATCGTCACGACTGTGAGTACATTTCATGCACCCCTTATTGCCTGCAGGCGCCTGCCGCCTGGTCAGCAAGGCGTCCCGTCGCCTGCGCGCGGAACCCGCACCGCCGGACTACCCCAGCAACTCGCGTAGCTTCGTGCACCTGGATGCACGCCTGTTGCCGTATTGGCACAGCCTGTTCGACCTCTGCCCGGCGCTGCTCAAACTCGACCCGCCCGAGGGCCTGAACCTGTTTCGCAGTTTCATGACCTGGGCGTATCGCAACCGTCCGCCGTTGGATTGGACCTATCACCTGAACGTCTGTCGCTGGCTGCTGGGCTCGCCGTACCGTGCGCAGATCGACGATGAACCGATCGAGGCATTCATGGCCGCGGCGGCTGCCGGATGGGTCAATGCCGATCAGAGCGAGGCCCATGGCGTGGTGCTGGCCTGGCAGGGCATGCGCGTGTTCGATTGGAAAGGCGCCCCGCTCAAGGGTGCCGAACATCAGGTACTGCCAGCGCCGTTATGGGATTTCGCCTGGTGCCCGTTGACAGACCGAGGCGAATTCGGTGGTTGGTTGCGCGTGCCATGAGAGGCGCTTGATCGACATCAAGGTCGCTCGGCGTGCGGGCCTGCATAGTGGGCTCCCCACGGCGGGCCCTTCTGCGAGGCCACCATGCTTTACCTGCTGTTTTTGCTGGCCCATCTGTTCGCGGCGCTGATCTTTATCGGCACGGTGTTTTTCGAAGTACTGATCCTGGCGAGTCTGCATCGGCAATTGCCCAACCGGGTGATGCTGCTGGTCGAGCAGGGCATCGGCCAGCGTGCCCGGGTGTTGATGCCGTGGGTGTTGCTGGTGCTGTTCGGCGCCGGGATCGGCATGGTCGGGTTGCGTTATTTGCCCGTACTCGCCGCGCCTTTCGCCTCGTCCTTCGGCACCTTGCTCACCCTCAAACTGATCCTCGCCGCCAGTGTGTTGCTGCACTTTCTGTTGACGATGCTGCGCATGCGGCTCGGTCGCGTGGGGCCGCGTTATTTGCGTTTTGTGCACTTGAGCCTGTTCGCCCATATGGTCGCGATTGTGCTGTTGGCCAAAAGCATGTTTTACCTCAGCGGGTAAAGCCCTTGATGCATATCAAGGTGCGCCGTGGCGTCGCACCGGACAATGACGGACCGTCGCCGGCCCCGGAGCCCGTCATGCACACCGTCATTCCTCTCGTACGTGCGCGCCACGATCAAGGTGTACTGGACCTGAATGGGCAGGCCGATGTCCGCAGGTTTCACGCGGGCATCGGCTCCCTCGACGTATTGCGTGCATTGCGCAGCAGTCGCCAACGGCAACGCCCGCTGGCCTTGACCCTGCACTGGCCGGCCAGCACCCCCAGCGATGCTTACCGGCGCAGCCTGGCCCAGGAGATTCATTTGATCGGCTGCCACCTCGGCAGCCGCCAGCCGGTGGACTACCTCCAGTGGCGCGGGGCAGCGCCGATTGGCGATGTGCAAGCGCTGATGACCCCTCTGCTTGAACGCTTGCACTTCCATGAGCATGACCGCGGCGACTACGGCATCGACCTCGACCCTCGCCACACCGATTGGGCCGGCGTCGGCCTGCTGCGCGACCTTGGGTTCAACCGCATGTGCATTGGTGTGCCCGATGCGCGTGCCGAGGATGCCTATTCCCAGGCGTACTACCGCGACCCGGCGCCGATTCAATCGTTGATCGATGCGGCGCGCACCTTTGACTTTCGCTCGGTCAGTGTCGACCTGGGCTATGGGAGCGCCTGGCAGACCTTGGCCAGTTTCGAGCTGAAACTGGCCAGCCTGATCGCCCTGGAACCGGACCGCCTGCAGGTGTTTGACTACGCCCGGCCACCAAGCCGTTACCTGGCGCAATCGCCCTCGGCGCTGTGCAACGCGGCGGATAAAACCGCCATGCGCCAGCTGTGCTACGAACACCTGGACGCAGCGGGTTACCACTACATCGGCCTGGGCCAGTTTGCCCGTGGCGACGATGACCTCACCCAGGCCCAGGAGCGCGGTCGGCTGAGTCGCACCTGCGAAGGTTTTACCCTGCACGGTTACTGCGACCATATCGGGTTGGGCCTGGGCGCCATCAGCCAGATCGACACGCTGTGCGCGCAGAACGCCACGGACGAACATGTCTACGCACAGGCGTTGGAGAACGGCCAACTCGCCACCTGCCAGGGCTGGCAACGCGACGCGGGCGATGCACTGCGCGACTGCGTAGTGGAACGCCTGGCCTGTGATCTGGAACTGGATATCCAGGGCATCGAGCGGCGATACGGCGTGATCTTCGCACGCTACTTCTCATCGATCTGGCCGCAGCTGGAAGAGTGGAACCGCGATGGCCTGATTGAATTGTCGGCACAGTTCCTGTGTGTCCTGCCAGCCGGGCGTACCCAGGTGGATAGATTGTGCCGGTTGTTCGAAGCGCCCTAGCAGGCCTCATCAGTGGCCCAATCCGGATCAAGGTGTGGGAGCGGTTTATGGCCGATAACGCCGTCGCACACCTGTAAACCCATGCCTCAGTGCGATGTGCCCTCGGCAAACTCGATCTTGTTGCCCACGTTGTATTTGCCCGACGGTTTGTTCATGGGCAGGCGTTTGATCTCCTTGAGTGTCTGGCTGTCGTAGACGATCAGCGCGCCGTCGGTGGCCCAGATGCTCAGCAGCACGTAACGCCCGTCGCGGGTGAACTCCACGTGCGCTGCGGTCTTGCCCGGTACCGGTCGCAGGGTGTGGGCGATTTCCAGGGTTTGCTTGTCGATCAGGTGGATCGCGTCGTTGTCCGGCCCGAAAAACACGTCGCTCCACACGTAGCGTGAGTTGATATGGCTGCGCATGAAAAAGCCCGGGCCCAGGGTGGGGATCTGCTTGATCAGTTTCCAGCTGACGGGGTCGAGCACGCTGATTTGCCCTTGGCTGATGTTCGGTGTGGCGAATACCCATTTTCCATCGCGTTGCCAATAGGTGCCCGAGCCCAGGTGCGGCATACCCGCCAGCGGGATATCGGTGACCACTGCGCCGGAGTCCAGGTCGATCACTTGGCCGCCACCGGCCTTGCGTGAAGTGGCGAGCAACTGGCGGTAATCGGGGGTGAAGGAGAAGTCGTCGAGCACATCCCGCGCCGCTATGCGCCGGGGCTCCCAGCTGGGCTGCGTCGCCGCGTAGGACAGTTCCCAGATTTCATTCACATCCTTGAGCGCCACTACAAAACTGTTGCGCGGCGGCGCGGTATACACGGCGCTGACCCGCGAGCCGGTGTCCAGCGTCTTGACCAGCGACAGGTCGCGCGCATCGAGCACCACCAGGTTGCCCGGCAGGTAGTTGCCCACCAACACCCAGCGGCCATCCTTGCTCACCGCCAGGTTGCGGGTGTTGAGCCCGGCACGGGTTTCGGCGATCAGTTTGAGGTTGTGCAGGTCGTACAGGCTGATCCAGCCATCGCGGGAAGCAAAATACACGAAGCGCCCATCCGGCGAGAACTTCGGCCCGCCGTGCACGGCAAAGTGGCTGGCGAAGCGGTCCAGCACGGTAAAGCGATCGCCGTCGAGAATATCGATGTGATGGTCGCCGGATTCCACCACCACAAACAGGTTCAGCGGGTCGGCGTGGTGTTGCGGGGTGCTGGGCAACTGGCTCAGGTCTGCCAGCAGACGATGGCTGGTGCGGATCGCCTGTTCGTTCCAGGTGGCGGGGGTGGCCGGCGGTTGCTGCAGGAAGTCCGCCAAGCCATCAATCTGCGCGGCATTCAGCTGCGCCGCAAACCCGGCCATCTGGCTGGCGGGGCGGCCTTGTTCGATGACCTTGCGCACCTCGTCCGGCTTGATGCGCCCCAGGCTTTCCGGCAGCAACGCCGGGCCGGTGGCGCCGATACGGTTGAGGCCATGGCAGCCTGCGCAATACTGCTGGTAATCCTGCGCCGGCGTGCCATGGGCGGCCGAAGCCCAGAGCAGCGGCACCAGCAGCAGGCGTTTCATACCGCCACCGGTACGCGGGGCGCCGACAGGCTGGCGGGATAGTGCAGGCTGGCCCCGGCAAACAGGTTCACCACCTGGCCGATCACGGTGAGCGTCGGCACACCCGGTTCGCAGTCGGCAGCCAGGGTCGGCAGCTGGCGCAGGGTGCCTCGGGCCACCTGCTGGTCGGCGCGTGCACCGTTGCTGATCAAGGCAGCCGGGGTGTCCGCCGGCAGACCGGCTGCCACCAGGTGTTCGGCGATCAGTGCCAGGTTCGACAGGCCCATGTAGAACACCAGGGTCTGGCTCGGCTCGGCCAGGCTGGCCCAGGGCAATTTCAAGGCGCCGTCGCGCTGCAAGTGCCCGGTGACGAAACGGCAGGAGTTGACCAGGTCGCGGTGGGTCAGCGGGATACCCGCGTAGGCGCTGCAGCCGGACGCGGCGGTGATCCCCGGCACCACCTGGCAGGGAATGTCCCGCGCCAGCAGGTATTCGAGTTCCTCGGCACCGCGCCCGAAGATAAAGGGGTCGCCGCCCTTGAGGCGCACCACCCGTTGGCCCTGGTCGGCCAACTCGGCCAGCAGTTCGTTGAGTTGGTCCTGGGGCAGGCTGTGGTAACCGCTGGCCTTGCCCACGTAATGGCGGGCGCAGGTCAGGGGGACCAGCGCCAGCAGTTCGGCGCTGATCAGGCGGTCGAACACCACCGCGTCGGCCTGCATCAACAGGCTCCAGGCGCGCAGGGTGAGCAGGCGTGGGTCGCCGGGGCCGGCGCCGACCAATGCGACTTCACCGGGGTGGAAGGGGCTGTGCAAACTGGCGGGTAGGGCGGTGGCTGTGTGCATGAGACGTCCTTGGTTCATCATCAGGTAGGCGCCCTCGGTTGTGTCACCGGGTGGCGCAAGGGATCAGGGTGAGCGGCTGGCGGGCGATCTCGGTGTCGCTGAGGTGGCAACCGGGGTCCTGGCCCCAGAGGTCGCCGTCGGCCCAGGCGCGGGTGCGCGTGTTGCCGTTGCAGATCGCCAGCCAGCGGCATTCGGCGCAGCGCCCGCCGACGTTGCGCGGGTGCTCACGCAGGCGCAGCAGCAACGGGTCGGGCTGGTCCAGCCAGAGCTGGCGGAAGGGGGTGTTGCGCACATTGCCTACCGAGTGCTGCCACCAATAGGTGTCCGGGTGTACCTCGCCGGTGTTGTCGATATTGGCGATGCCGCTGCCCGACGCGTTGCCGCCCCAGCCATGCAGCAGCTGTTCAAGCTGCGGGTAGTGTTCGGGCAAGTGGCGGTGCACCCATTGCAGCAACAGCACCGCGTCGGCGTCGTTGTTGCCACTGACGAAATCGCTGTCGATGCCGTGTTCGATGTCGTGCCAGGCCTGCTGGAAAATCAGCGCCATGGCGTCGCGGCTCATCTGCCGGTGCGCATCCAATTGGCGGCTGCGTTTGCCGCGCCCGCTGTAGTTGAGGTGCGACAGGTAGAACTTCTGCACATCGTAGGTGCGCATCAGCGCCAGCAACTGCGGCAGTTGTGCGTGATTGTCCTGGGTCAGGGTGGTGCGCAGGCCCACGCGAATCCCAGCCTCGCGGCACAGGCGGATGGCATGCATGGAGCGCTGGAAACTGCCGTGCAGTTGACGGAACGCGTCGTGGGTGGCCTCCAGGCCATCGATGCTGATGCCGACATAGTCAAAGCGCGCATCGGCGATCTGCTGGATATTCTGCTCATCGATCAGCGTGCCATTGGTCGACAGCGCGACGAAAAAACCTTTGTCGCGGGCATAGGTACTGAGCTGGAACAGGTCGTCGCGCAACAGCGGTTCGCCCCCCGACAGGATCAGCACGCGCACCCCGGCAGCCTGCAGGTCATCAATCACCGCCCGTGCGGCGGCGGTGTCCAATTCATCGCGGAACACGCTGTCGGCGCTGGTCGCGTAGCAGTGTTTGCAGGTGAGGTTGCAGCGCCTGAGCAGGTTCCAGATCACCACGGGGGGCCGGTTGCTGCCGGGGGGCGAGGTGCGCGGTGGCGGGCACTGGCCGGCGAGGGTGCGCAGGTACTGACTGATCCGCAGCATAGGGAGGCTCCTTCTAGTGCGAGGGGGTCAGGCGCAAGCCGGTTTTTTTCAGGATGCGGCTGCTCACCAACATCTCGTCGGCGCGGCACGCGTCACCCAACAGGTAGCGCAGGTGCTCACGGTAACTGTCGATTTCCTCGCGGCTGCGCCCATGCACCATGGCGAACAGGTTGTAGGGCCAGTCGGGCCTGCGCGGGCGCCGGTAGCAATGGCTGACGAAGGGCTGTGCACCGAGTAACTCACCCAGGCGTGGCATCTGCTCGTCGGCCACGTTCCACACGGTCATGCCGTTGTGGCGATAACCCAGGCGGTAATGGTTGGGCACGGCGGCGATGCGCCGGATCGCGCCTTCGGCCTGCAGGCGCTTGAGCAGGTCCAGGGTCGATTCGACGCTGATGCCCAATTGCTCGGCGAGCCATGCCCACGGGTCTTCCACCAGCGGCAGGCCGCTTTGGGTGAGGGCGATCAGGCGCAGGGCCAGGGCGTTGTCAGACCGGGAAATACACACCGACATGGTAGGTTTGCTCCTTCGGCAGATTGAGCACCGCCAACCCCGTGAGGGCTTCGATGCGGGACAGGGTGGCGGCCAATTCCGCCTCGCTGGCGCAGGCCAGTACGAACCACATGTTCCAGCGGTGGTCGCGGCGATAGTTGTGGGCCACCTGGGGCAGTGCGTTGAGTTGCGCGGCCACCGCGTAAAATTGGGGTTCGGGCACCGCCAGGGCGGCGAGGGTGAAGGCACCGCCGAGGCGCTCGATGTCGAACATCGGGCCGAAGCGGGTCAGTACGTCGTCTTCGAGCAGGACATGCAGGCGGTCAAGCAGTTCGTCGGGACTGCTGTGCAGTTCCTCGGCCACCGGCTGCCAGGGCTGGCGCACCAGCGGCAAGCCGCGTTGCAGGCGATTGATCAAGCGCCTATCGAGATCATCCATGCGCCCATACCTGTGAGGGCGGCGGCGCAAAGCGGCCACCGCATTGTTTGTAGGCGCGGTTGCTGAACAGCAACTGGTGGGGCAGGTCGCTGAGCTGATGCTGGTGCAGCACCGCCTGGATATGCTCGGTCACGGCTTCACGCTGGCGCCCGTGCACCATGCAGAACAGGTTGTAGCGCCACTGCGGCAAGCGGCGCGGGCGCTGGTAACACAGGTTGATGCCGGCCGCGCGGCCCAGGCGTGTACCCACCTCATCCACCAGCGCGTCCGGCACATCGAGCACCAACATGGCGTTGGCGACAAAACCCAGGGCGCGATGGTTCAGCACCAGACCGACGCGGCGGAACAGGCCTTGCTCGTGCCATTGCTGCATCTGCTGCAGCACTTGGTCGTGATGGGCACCGATCTGCTTCGCCAGGTCCTCATAGGGCCGCACGACAAGGGGCAAGCCGCGCTCCAGGCACTGGCGCAGGTCGAGCATCTGCTCGTGGCTCAGGGGCGAGATCACAGGTGTGCTCCCAGGGAAAACCCGAGGTCGATGCGGTAGGCGGTGAGCATCGGCAGGTCCAGGGGGCAGAGGCCGGTGTCCTTTTCCAGCTCCTCAAGCACCTGTTCCAGGTGCTGGCGATGCGGGCCGGTCAGCACGAACCACAGGTTGTAATGGTGTTCGCGCGCATAGTTGTGGTTGACCTCCGGGTACTGGCTGACACGGCGGGCCACCTGCTCCAGGCGCTCGATCGGCACGGCCAGGGCGGCCAGGGTGCTGGCGCCGGCGCGGGTGTGTTCGAACACAGGGCCGATGCGTGACAAGGCCCCGGCCAATTCCAGGCGTTGCAGGCAGGCCATCAACTCGGCTTCGCTGCAACCCAGCACCTGGGCCATTTCCCGGTAAGGTTCGGCGCACAGCGGCATGCCGTGCTGGTAGCGTTCGATCAACTGCTGGCTGAGCAGGTCAAGGTCCATCTCAATACCCCATTTTTTGCGCACGGCTGCTGAAGAAAATTCCGCTGGGGCTCAAGGCCGGCAAGGTCTTGAGCAGGGTCAGGCGATACGGGTCCCAGACCTGCACCTGGGCGCCATCGCGCACCGACAGCCACAGCTGCTCGCCACGCCCGGTGAACTCCATGTGCAACACGCCGGGGCCGGGGCGCAGGTCGGCGACGATCTGGTGGGTTTCACTGTCGAGCACCTGCACGCGGTCGTTGTCCGGGTAGGCGAAGTTCACCCACAGCTGGCGTCCGTCCGGCCGTGCGGTGACGAAGATCGGTTGGCCGGCCACCGCGATGGCGGCGGTCTGCTGCCAACTGCGTGCGTCCATCACCAGCACCTGGTGGCGCCCCACGGCGGGCACGAACGCCTGGTTATCGGCCACGGCCCAGCCTTCGAGGTGAGGCATCTTGTACACCGGCAACTTTTCCTGGCCGCGACCGTAGTCGGCCAATACGCGTTTTACGCCGTGTTCGGGGTGCCACAGGTCGAGCTGGGCCATGCCGTCCTCGCCGAACAGGCCGGCCATGTAATAGCGGCCGTCGGCGGTGATCAGGGCGTCGTAGGGTTGCTCGCCAATCCCGGTGAACCGGGTGATCTTCGGCGTGTTGCCCTGGCTGAAATCCGCACTCCAGATCTCGCCTGTGTCGAACAGGCTGAACACAAAACGTTGGCCGGGCGCATCCACCAGGCCCACCACCCGCGAGCGTTTGCCGTCGGGCAGGGCGGTGGCGGGGATGTCGGCGACCAGTGCCAGGGTCACGGCATCGAACACCTTGACCCCGCCGGGCTGGTAGTTGGAGACGGCAATCAGGCGCCCATCCTGGCTGATGGCGCCGCCAATGCTGTTGCCACCCTGGAGAATGCGTTTTTCGATGCGTTGGCCCAGCAGGTCGACTTGGGTCAGCCCGCCGTCACGGCCAAATACATAGGCCTGGCGCTGGTCGCGGGAAAACACCACCGAGGCATGAGACAGGTCGCCCAGGCCCTCGATGCGCGCCAGGCTCTGCATGCCGGTGGTTTCAATGATTTGCACACTGGCGGTGGTGCGTTCGATCACCAGGCCCAGGTCGCCGGTGCCGCGCAACGCAGGCTGGGTGCAGGCGCCGAGCAGCAGGCACAGGGCTAAACAGGTGGGGCGGGTCATGGTGCGGGGCTTCCTTGCAAGAGACGGTCGACCAACCAGGCGATGTCGTCGGCGCTGAGCAGCGGTGCCCAGCCGGGCATCGCACGGGCAGGGCGGCCATGGGTCACGGTGGCAATCAGGCTGTCGCGGCTGTGCCCGGCGAGGGCCTCGGGTGTCAGGGGCGGACCCAGGCCGCCAGTGAGGTACAGACCGTGGCAGGCGCCGCAGTCCTGGGTCAGCAGGTGTTCCAGGCGGGTGGCGTCAGGTGTCGCCGCCGCCCGCGTGGGAATCAGCAAAAGCAGCGCCAGGGCGGTACCGATCATCGATGCTTTCATGGCGCGCTCCTCGGGGTTATTTCAAGCTCAGGACCCAGTCGGCGAGTACCTTGGCTTCGTCATCCGTGACGGGGTTGGGTGGCATCGGGATCGGCCCCCAGTTGCCCAGGGTGCCGTTCTTGATGTGGCCGGCCAGCGTTGCAGCGGCGTCTTTCACGCCGGCATTCTTGGCCGCCACGTCCTTCAAGGCCGGGCCCACCAGTTTGCTGTCGATGGAATGGCAGGCTGCGCAGGGCTTGCTCTTGAACAAGGCCGGGCCGTCTTGTGCCAGCACCGGTTGCAGGCTGAGCGCAGCGGCGGTTGCCAGCAATGCGAGGAGAATATTTTTCATTGGGTGACCTCGTGTTGATGGGGCTCAATAAATATCGTGTTGGGTGTTGAACACGTTGAACTTGCCGGTGGGGGTGATCAGGCGCTTGTCCTTGATCACCTGCTTGAGCTTCAAGGTTTTGTCGTCGATCACCACCAGCGCCGACTCTTCGGTCTGGCCGTTCCACACCGAGAACCACACCTCGTCGCCGGCCTTGTTGTATTCCGGTTGCACCACGCGCAACGCGCCTTGCTTGATGCCGGAATACTCGGCAATCGGCAGCACGCTGTAGCCCTTGTCGAGGTGGTTGATGTCGAACACCGCCACGGATTGGCTGAGCTTGGTGTCGGGGTTGAGCGTGGTGTCCACATAGAGGTGGTGGGAGTTGGGGTGGGTCTTGATAAACAGCGAACCGCCGCCCTGGCCCTTCAGTGATGCCACCTGTTTCCAGGCGTACTGCGCGTGCTTGACCGGGTCGGTGCCGATCAGCGAAATACCGCCGTCACCCAAATGGCTGGTGGCCCACACCGGCCCGTATTGCGGATGGACGAAGTTGGCGCCACGGCCGGGATGCGGGGTCTTGCCGACGTCCACCAGGGCGGTGAGCGTGCGCAATTTGGAGTCGATCACCGCCACCTTGTTCGAGTTGTTGGCCGCCGTGAGGAAGTAGCGGTGAGTGCTGTCCCAGCCGCCGTCATGCAGGAACGGTGCGGCATCGATGGTGGTGATGGTGAGGTTCTTGATGTCCTGGTAATTGACCAGCATCACCTTGCCGGTTTCCTTGACGTTGACGATGAACTCCGGCCATTCGTGGGACGCAATGATCGCCGCCACCCGCGGTTCGGGGTGGTACTCCTGCTTGTCCACGGTCATGCCACGCGTGGACACGATCTGCTTGGGCTCGAGGGTCTCGCCATCCATGATAGTGAACTGCGGCGGCCAGTAAGAGCCTGCGATCGTGTACTTGTCTTCAAAGCCCTTGTACTTGGAGGTTTCCACCGAGCGCGCTTCGATACCCACCTTGATCTCGGCGACCTTGGTCGGCTCGGCGGGCCACAGGTCGATCATGTCGATCTTGGCGTCGCGGCCGATCACCAGCAGGTAGCGGCCGGAGGCGGAGATCCGCGAAATATGCACGGCGTAGCCGGTGTCGATGAGTTTGACGATCTGCTTGGTGTCGCCGTCAATCAGGGCGATCTTGCCGTCGTCGCGCAGGGTCACGGAAAACAGGTTTTCCAGGTTGAGTGTGTTCAGCTGTTTCTTTGGCCGGTCTGCGGGTTTGACCAGCACTTTCCAGGTCTTGAGCGTCTCGGCCATGCCCCATTCCGGCGGGGTGGGCGCGGTGTGCTGGATAAACGTGGCCATGCTGGTGATCTGCGCCTTGGTCAACGCATTGGAGGTGCCCCAGTTCGGCATGCCGGCGGGCGAACCGTAGGTGATCAACGCTTCCAGGTAGGCCTGGCCCCGCGCCTGGGTGATGTCCGGGGTCAGCGGTTTGCCGGTGGCGCCCTTGCGCAGCACACCGTGGCAACCGGCGCAGCGCTCGAAGTAAATCTGCTTGGAGGTGTCGAAGTCGGCCTGGCTCATGTCCGGCGCGCCGACGGTGTGCACCACGGCAGGGGTGGCGGCGCCATGGGCGCTCAAGGGCAGGGCGAGGGCCAGCGCGCAACTCAGGCTGGCGAGGCTCAAGGTGAAGGTTGTTCTGTTGCGAGTCAGCATTCCATGTACTCCTCAGGCGAGACCTTTGCGGTGCCGCGCAACGTGTGCGGGCGCAGGTTCTTAGTGCCAGGCCAGACTATGGCGAGGTGTTGGAATGCTCGCTTGACGGCGATCAAGTTTGCCGGGGACAGCGCTTGCCAGGTTGTCGCAGGGGCCCTTAGCGTGGCCGTCGAACCTGCCTTGGATACCTGCCATGACTGAGCCTTTCTACCAGCCCCTCGACAACGAACAGGTGCTGTTCGAACACGCGTGGCGCCACCGTATGCCGGTGCTGATCAAAGGCCCGACCGGTTGCGGCAAGACCCGCTTCGTGCAGCACATGGCGCACCGCCTGAACTTGCCGCTGTACACCGTGGCCTGCCACGACGACCTCAGCGCCGCCGACCTGGTCGGCCGCCATCTGATCGGCACCCAAGGCACCTGGTGGCAAGACGGCCCCCTGACCCGCGCCGTGCGCGAGGGCGGCATCTGCTACCTGGATGAAGTGATCGAAGCGCGCCAGGACACCACCGTAGTCCTGCACCCGGTGGCCGACGACCGCCGTGAGCTGTACCTGGAACGCACCGGCGAAGTGGTCAAGGCGCCGCCGTCGTTCATGCTGGTGGTGTCGTACAACCCCGGCTACCAGAACCTGCTCAAAGGCATGAAGCCCAGCACCCGCCAGCGCTTCGTCGCGATGCGCTTCGACTACCCGGCAGCCGCCGACGAAGCGCGCATCGTGGCCCAGGAGGCCCAGGTGGACAGCGCGTTGGCGACCGAAGTGGTGCGCCTGGGCCAGGCCCTGCGGCGTCTTGATCAACACGACCTGGAGGAAGTCGCGTCCACACGCCTGCTGATCTTCACCGCCCGCCTGATCGCCGCCGGCATGCCACCGCGCGAAGCCTGCATGGCGTGCCTGGTCCAGGCCCTGAGCGACGACCCGCAGACCGTCGCGGCGCTGATGGACGTGGTCGATGTGCACTTCGCCTGAGGCCCGGCGCCTGCCGGGGGATTTGGCGATGTGGTTTTTCATCCTTGCCGAGTTGACGGTGTTTGCGATCTTGATCCTGGCGTTTGTGGTGATGCAGCGGCTGGAGCCTCAGGTGTTTGCCGTGGGGCGTTTGGCGCTGGATACCTCCACCGGGTTGGCGATGACCTTGAGCCTGCTGACCGCCGGGTTGCTCGCAGCGCTGGGGTTGCAGCAAGTGCGCGCGGGCTGTTTGCGACGTGGGGCCGGGTTGTTTGGTTGTGCGTGGCTGGTGGCGCTGGTGTATGTGGGGATCAAGCTCACGGAATACACCCATCTGGCGGGTGTTGGGCTGGGGATGGCCTGGCGGTGCCGGGCGGTAAGTACGATGGCCGTGCGCATATCGCCGATGCGTTGCAGCGCGGTGCTGCGGCAGTGG
>NZ_JBYVMD010000121.1:0-853 GCF_058145955.1 Pseudomonas sp. A39 | reverse complement strand
AGCGCATCACGCTCACCGGACACCACCTCGTGCAGGGTGCGCTTACCAAACTGGTCACGCAGGCCCGATTCCAGACGGCGCGACAAACGCTCGTCGGCAATCTGCTTGAGGCCGGAGGTCGCGGTGTAGAAGCGCTCGGCATCCTTGACGCGCCACTTGGCGTAGGCGTCAACCATCACGGCTTTCTTTTCCAGGGTCAGGAAGCGCTGTGTAGGTGCATCCAGGGTCATCAGGCGCGCGTCGAACTTGCGCACCTGGTTGACGTAGGGGACTTTCACATGCAGGCCCGGCTGGACATCCGCCTGGACCACGCGACCGAATTGCAGCAGCACCGCACGCTCGGTCTGAGCCACGATGTAGAAGCAGTTCCAGGCAGCGATGACCACGACGACGCCCACAATCAGGGCGGTCAGCGATTTATTGCTCATCAACGACTCTCCCTGGTACGTGTTTGCTGTTGCAGCAAGTCGGCGGCCGCACGGGCGCTCGCTTCGTTGGCAGCGGCATTGGAACCGGTGGACGGTGCGCTGGTGCTGCTACGACCACCTTCGATCATCTTGTCCAGCGGCAGGTACAGCAGGTTGTTCTGCCCACCTTTGCTGCCGGTCACGAGGACCTTGCTGGTGTTGCTGAAGACTTCCTGCATGGTGTCCAGGTACAGACGCTCACGCGTCACCTCTGGAGCCTTGCGGTACTCGGCAACCAGCTTGGTGAAGCGATCCGCCTCACCCTTGGCGCGGGAGACCACTTCGTCGCGGTAACCATTGGCATCCTCGAGGATGCGCTGGGCCTGACCACGGGCTTCCGGCACGACGCCGTTGGCGTAGGTCTCAGCCTGGTTGCGCGAACGCTG
>NZ_JBYVMD010000120.1:0-869 GCF_058145955.1 Pseudomonas sp. A39 | reverse complement strand
GCGTAGGTGTCGGCCGGGTCATCCTCGGCCTTGCCGATGCGCAGGTACGGGTCCTTGAACAGGCCCATGTCGTACTTGGCGCCGAGCACTTCGCGCACCGCATTGTCGATGTCGCTCTGCTCGATCTCACCGGACTTGAGCAGCCCCGGCAGTTCCTTGCCGTACAGCGAGTCGTTCATGCTCATGTCGATGCCGGCCTTGATCGCCAGCTTCGCGGCTTCACGCCCGTCCTTGGCTACGCCGTGCTTGATCAGCTCGAAGATCGCGCCATGGTCGCTCACGGCCAGGCCCTTGAAGCCCCAGTCCTTGCGCAACAGGTCGTTCATCAGCCAGGTGTTGGCGGTGGCGGGCACGCCGTTGATGGAATTCAGCGCCACCATCACACCGCCGGAACCGGCCTTGATCGCGGCGTGGTAGGGCGGCAGGTAGTCCTGGTACATCTTGACCGGGCTCATGTCGACCACGTTGTAGTCGCGCCCCCCTTCCACCGCGCCGTACAGGGCGAAGTGCTTGACGCTGGCCATGATGCTGTCGGCATTCGCCGGGCTGACGCCCTGGAAGGCCTTGACCATCACTTCGGCGATGCGCGAGACCAGGTAGGTGTCCTCACCGAAACCTTCGGAGGTGCGGCCCCAGCGCGGGTCGCGGGAGATGTCGACCATCGGCGCGAAGGTGATGTCGAGGCTGTCGGCGGCGGCTTCCTGGGCGGCAATGCGCCCTGAGCGGCCGATGGCCTCCATGTCCCAGCTGGACGCCAGGGCCAGGCTGATCGGGAAGATCGTGCGGTGGCCGTGGATCACGTCGTAGGCGAAGAACATCGGGATCTTCAAGCGGCTGCGCATGGCCGCGTCCTGCATCGGACGGTTTTC
>NZ_JBYVMD010000119.1:0-893 GCF_058145955.1 Pseudomonas sp. A39 | reverse complement strand
AGGATGCGCTGGGCCTGACCACGGGCTTCCGGCACGACGCCGTTGGCGTAGGTCTCAGCCTGGTTGCGCGAACGCTGCTCGTCTTCACGGGCGCGGATCACGTCATCGAAGGCTTCCTGTACTTCACGCGGTGCGGCTGCGCTTTGTACGTTGACCTGGGTAACCGTGATACCGGTGCGGTACGTATCGAGGAAGCGTTGCAGACGCTCCTTGATCTCACTGGCCATCAATTCACGACCTTCGGTCAGCACCTGGTCCATCGCGGTGGAACCGACGACGTGGCGCAGGGCACTTTCGGTGGCGTGTTGCAGGCTGATTTCCGGCTGGTCGACGTTCAGCACGAAGTCCTGCAGGTTGCTGATCTTGTACTGCACGGTCAGCGGCACTTCGACGATGTTCTCGTCTTCAGTCAGCATCTGGCCCTGCTTGGTGTAGGCACGCTCACGCGTGACGTTCTCCATGTACTTCTTGTCGATCGGCGGGAAGTAGATATTCAGGCCTGGGCCGACGGTTTCGTAGTACTTGCCGAAGCGCAGCACCACGGCTTGCTCCTGCTCGTCCACTACGTATACGGCGCTGTACAGCCATACGGCCGCCAGCACGACAAGACCCAGGCCCAGCAGGCCGTAGCCGCCGCCCTTGCTTGTGCGACCGCCTTCGTCACCACCGCGTTTTTTCCCACCACCGAACAACCCATTCAGGCTTTCCTG
This sequence comes from Pseudomonas sp. A39, assembly GCF_058145955.1. Classification (NCBI taxonomy): domain Bacteria; kingdom Pseudomonadati; phylum Pseudomonadota; class Gammaproteobacteria; order Pseudomonadales; family Pseudomonadaceae; genus Pseudomonas; species Pseudomonas sp. A39. The sequence goes on along the minus strand of NZ_JBYVMD010000119.1, from coordinate 183 downwards.
CAGCTTTCGGAAGGCCTCGTCGAGATCTGGTGGCCCCTTGCGGTCGCCATTATTGCGGCGTTTACCACCCCAAGGATCCTGATTATTCGAGTTGCCACCCGGCTCATTCCAAGCCATAGCGCTCTCCATCTGATAAAGCAAAGACGCACCCACGGCGCGCCGACCAATGCTACAGAATGCCTG
>NZ_JBYVMD010000118.1:0-964 GCF_058145955.1 Pseudomonas sp. A39 | reverse complement strand
AACGTGGCGAAGCAAAGTTCTCAGAAATTCATCGCGCGCAACCGCGCGCCTCGAGTGCAGATCGAGTACGACGTCGAGCTCTACGGCGCCGAGAAAAAGGTCCAGCTGCCCTTCGTGATGGGTGTGATGGCCGACCTCGCCGGCAAGCCTGCCGAGCCGTTGGCGCCGGTGGCCGACCGCAAGTTCCTTGAAGTCGACGTCGATAACTTCGACTCGCGCCTCAAGGCCATGCAGCCGCGCGTGGCGTTCCACGTACCGAACGAACTGACCGGCGAAGGCAACCTGAGCCTGGACATCACCTTCGAAAGCATGGACGACTTCAGCCCGGCCGCCGTGGCCCGCAAGGTCGATTCGCTGAACCAACTGCTCGAAGCCCGCACCCAGCTGGCCAACCTGCTGACCTACATGGACGGCAAGACGGGCGCTGAAGAAATTATCATGAAGGCGATCAAGGACCCGGCACTGCTCCAGGCACTTGCCAGCGCGCCCAAGCCTGCAGGGGACCAGTAATCATGACTGACAATACCGCCCGCGAAGGCACCCAGATCCTGGGTACCCAGACCGAAGAAGCCAGCGAGTTCGCGAACCTGCTGCTGCAAGAATTCAAGCCCAAGACCGAGCGTGCCCGCGAAGCCGTGGAAACCGCCGTGCGCACCTTGGCCGAACAGGCCCTGGCGCAAACCGACCTGGTGTCCAATGACGCGATCAAGTCGATCGAATCGATCATTGCCGCCATCGACGCCAAGCTGACCGCCCAGGTCAACCAGATCATTCACCACCCGGATTTCCAGCAGCTGGAAAGCGCCTGGCGTGGCCTGCACTACTTGGTCAACAACACCGAAAGCGATGAGCAGCTGAAGATCCGCGTGCTCAACATCTCCAAGCCGGACCTGCACAAGACCCTGAAGAAATTCAAGGGCACCGCGTGGGACCAGAGCCCGATCTTCAAGAAGATGTACGAAGA
>NZ_JBYVMD010000117.1:0-987 GCF_058145955.1 Pseudomonas sp. A39 | reverse complement strand
CGTCTGGAATCGGGCCTGCGTGACCAGTTTGGTAAGCGCACCCTGCACGAGGTGGTGTCCGGTGAGCGTGATGCGCTGATGGCGGACATCACGCGCTCGCTGAACACGATGGCGGAAAAAGAGCTGGGCATCGAGGTGATCGATGTTCGGGTCAAGGCTATCGACCTGCCGAAGGAAGTGAACCGCAGCGTGTTCGAGCGTATGAGCACCGAGCGTGAGCGTGAGGCTCGTGAGCACCGCGCCAAGGGTAACGAGTTGGCTGAAGGTATCCGTGCGGATGCCGACCGTCAGCGTCGTGTACTGCTGGCAGAGGCCTATCGCGAGTCTGAAGAGGCGCGTGGTGATGGTGATGCCCAAGCTGCGGCGATCTACTCCAAGGCGTACGGCCAGGACCAGGAGTTCTACGCGTTCTACCGTAGCCTGCGCGCCTACCGTGAAAGCTTCGCGAACAAAACCGACGTCATGGTGCTGGACCCAAGCAGCGAGTTCTTCCGCTACCTGGAAAAGTCCAAGTAACCGGCCTGTGATTCTGTAGGGCTCACTCCCGTCGGGCGGCTAAAACGCCTGGCGGGGTGATCCTTTCAGAAAACGGGTGTATGATGCGGCAGCCGGGAAATTCCCGGCTTTTTTGCGTCTGCATGTTTGATTCGGCAGGCGTGACAGGTTTTTCGAGGAAAGTGCCCGACGAGGCCGTTTGCAGGTCGTTCGTCACGTCGCTCTTGCGCGTGGTTTATGCAGGGGGCGGGTGTTTTCTGCTTCACTCAAGGCTCGGCCGAGGGCTGGCCGCCCGGATCATAGGGGAATGGCGTAATGGCAACGGTAGACCGCTGGCTGCTGCCAGATGGCATCGAAGAAGTACTGCCACCAGAAGCTGCGCGCATTGAAGTAGCGCGTCGCCAGGTGTTGGATCTGTTCCAGAGCTGGGGTTACGAGTTTGTCGTGACCCCCCATATCGAGTACCTGGAATCCCTGCTGACCGGCGCGGGC
>NZ_JBYVMD010000115.1:0-1058 GCF_058145955.1 Pseudomonas sp. A39 | reverse complement strand
ACCTTCCTGACCTTTATCGCGTTTCTCTGCGGTTCGGTGCTGGTGTGGATCGGCTACGACTACAGCCAGCAATACAGCACCTGGTTCAGTGTCACCGTGGGGATCCTCCTGGCCCTTGGCGCCCTCGGCGTGTTTATCGTGTTGCTGACCGAAGCCCACGAACTGGCGGAAGCGGTATGGACCCACAAGCGCCGGCGTGAATTCCTACCCGTGGAGGGAGATTCGGACTACCGCCCGAAAGTGTCGATCCATGTGCCGTGTTACAACGAGCCGCCGGAGATGGTCAAACAGACCCTCGACGCCTTGGCCGCCCTCGATTACCCGGATTACGAAGTCCTGATCATCGACAACAACACCAAGGACCCGGCCGTGTGGGAGCCGGTACGCGACTACTGCGAAACCCTCGGCCCGCGCTTCAAGTTCTTCCACGTCGCGCCGCTGGCGGGTTTCAAGGGTGGTGCACTGAACTACCTGATCCCGCACACCGCCAAGGACGCCGAAGTGATCGCGGTGATCGACTCGGATTACTGCGTGTCGCCGAACTGGCTCAAACACATGGTGCCGCACTTCGCCGACCCGAAAATCGCCGTGGTGCAGTCGCCGCAGGATTACCGCGACCAGAACGAAAGCACCTTCAAGAAGCTCTGCTACGCGGAATACAAAGGCTTCTTCCACATCGGCATGGTGACGCGCAACGACCGTGACGCGATCATCCAGCACGGCACCATGACCATGACCCGTCGCTCGGTGCTCGAAGAACTGGGCTGGGCCGACTGGTGCATCTGCGAAGATGCCGAACTGGGCCTACGCGTGTTCGAGAAAGGCCTGTCGGCGGCGTATTACCACGACAGCTACGGCAAGGGCCTGATGCCGGATACCTTTATCGACTTCAAGAAACAGCGTTTCCGCTGGGCCTACGGGGCGATCCAGATCATCAAGCGCCACACCGCGAGCCTGTTGCGTGGCAAGGGCACCGAGCTGACCCGTGGCCAGCGCTACCACTTCCTCGCGGGCTGGTTGCCGTGGGTGGCGGACGGCATGAACATCTTCTTCACCGT
>NZ_JBYVMD010000114.1:0-1066 GCF_058145955.1 Pseudomonas sp. A39 | reverse complement strand
GTGGCGCCCCAGGTGATCAGCTTGCCGATCAGCGAGTCGTAGTTGGACGGAACCTTGTAGCCGCTGTACAGGTGCGAATCGACGCGAACGCCGTTGCCGCCCGGTGCATGGAAATGCTTGACCAGGCCTGGACTCGGGATAAAGGTTTTCGGGTCTTCGGCGTTGATGCGGCACTCCAGGGAGTGGCCGTGCATCTTCACGTCGTCCTGGGTGAAGGACAGTACGTTGCCGGCGGCGATGCTCAGCATCTCCTTGACGATGTCGATACCGGTGACCATCTCCGATACCGGGTGCTCTACCTGCACACGAGTGTTCATCTCGATGAAGTAGAAACGACCGTTCTCGTAGAGGAACTCGAAAGTACCGGCGCCACGGTAGTTGATGTCGATGCACGCCTTGACGCAGCGTGCCAGCACTTCCTGGCGAGCCTTTTCATCCAGGCCCGGTGCCGGTGCTTCTTCCAGTACCTTCTGGTGACGACGTTGCAGCGAGCAATCGCGGTCGCCCAGGTGGATGGCGTGGCCCTGGCCGTCGGACAGTACCTGGACTTCCACGTGACGTGGGTTGGTCAGGTATTTTTCCAGGTAGACCATCGGGTTGCCGAACCAGGCGCCCGCTTCGGAGCGGGTCTGCTTGGCGGCTTCGATCAGGTCTTCTTCCTTGTGCACCACGCGCATGCCGCGACCACCACCGCCACCGGCGGCCTTGATGATCACGGGGTAGCCGACTTCACGACCAATGCGCAGAGCGGTTTCTTCGTCTTCCGGCAGTGGGCCGTCGGAGCCAGGAACGGTGGGTACACCGGCGGCGATCATGGCGTCCTTGGCCGAGACCTTGTCGCCCATCAGGCGAATGGTGTCGGCTTTCGGGCCGATGAAGGCAAACCCGGATTTTTCCACCTGTTCGGCGAAATCGGCGTTTTCCGCGAGGAAGCCGTAGCCTGGGTGGATACCATCAGCGCCGGTCACTTCCGCGGCCGCGATGATGTTCGAGACTTTCAGGTACGAGTTCGTGGCCAGTGGCGGGCCGATGCAAATGCTTTCGTCCGCCAGTTTCACGTGCATCA